>NZ_OY762656.1:694898-1042347 GCF_963666255.1 uncultured Propionivibrio sp.
GCCGTGCCACCGACGAAGCCGGTCACTTTCGGCGTGCTCTTCACGAGGTGCCAGCTCTCGTCGTTCATTTCCATTTCGACGAGCACATAGCCCGGGAAGAACTTCCGCTCGGAAATGCTCTTCTGGCCCGACTTCAGTTCGACGACTTCTTCGACCGGCACCAACACCTGGCCGAAGGCATCCTGCATGCCGTTGCGGGCAATGCGCTCAACCAGCGCCCGCTGCACGCTTTTCTCGAAACCAGAATAGGCATGAACCACATACCAACGCTTGCTCATGACTTTCTCCACTGGAGAATGAGGTCGTACAACGCCCACTCGATGCTCTTATCGGTAACCCAGAGGAAAATCGCCATGATGACCATAAAGGCAAAAACCAGCCCGGTCGTCTGCAAGGTTTCCTTGCGCGTGGGCCACACCACTTTCTTTGCCTCAGCAGTGGATTCCTTGGCGAAACTGAAGAACTCTCGCCCCGCCTCGGTTTGCCAGGCAAGCGCCGCAGACGCGGCGACGCCGGCCAACACAGCCAGCACGCGGATAATCATGGCCTGTTCGCCAAGCAGGTAGAAACCCGCCACGCCGACAACCAGCAACAACAGCGCCAACGCAAACTTGATCTTATCGGCCATTGATTCGCTTGATCAATTAAAGAGTGGCAGGGGCAGAGGGTCTCGAACCCCCGACCTTCGGTTTTGGAGACCGACGCTCTGCCAATTGAGCTATGCCCCTGCAGCAGAGACAGAGGCGTTCGGGTAGAACGCCTCCTTGTTTGTTACATCAATTACTCGATGATTTTGGCGACGACGCCGGCACCGACGGTACGACCACCTTCGCGGATGGCGAAACGCAGACCTTCTTCCATCGCGATCGGGCAGATCAGCTTCACCGTCATCTGGATGTTGTCGCCAGGCATCACCATCTCCGTGCCTTCCGGCAGCGAGATCGCACCCGTCACGTCCGTCGTACGGAAGTAGAACTGCGGACGGTAGTTGTTGAAGAACGGCGTGTGACGACCACCTTCGTCCTTCGACAGCACATACACCTCACCCGTGAAGTGCGTATGCGGCGTGATCGAACCCGGCTTCGCCAACACTTGGCCACGTTCAACTTCTTCACGCTTCGTGCCGCGCAGCAGAACGCCAACGTTGTCCCCAGCCTGACCCTGGTCAAGCAGCTTGCGGAACATTTCAACGCCCGTGCAGGTCGTCTTCACCGTCGGCTTGATACCAACAATTTCGATTTCCTCGCCAACCTTGACGATCCCGCGTTCAACACGGCCCGTCACCACCGTACCACGACCCGAAATCGAGAACACGTCTTCGATCGGCAGCAGGAACGGCTTGTCAACCGTACGCTCCGGCGTCGGAATGTAGCTGTCCAGCGCAGCCGCCAGCGCCATGATCGCGCCTTCGCCCAGATCGCTCGTGTCGCCTTCCAGCGCCTTCAGCGCCGATCCCTTGACGATAGGAATGTCGTCGCCAGGGAATTCGTACTTCGACAGCAGCTCGCGAACTTCCATTTCAACCAGTTCGAGCAACTCAGCATCGTCCACCATGTCGCACTTGTTCATGAACACGATGATGTACGGAACACCCACCTGACGCGCCAGCAGAATGTGCTCACGCGTTTGCGGCATCGGACCGTCAGCCGCCGACACCACCAGGATCGCGCCGTCCATCTGCGCAGCACCCGTAATCATGTTCTTGATGTAGTCAGCGTGGCCCGGGCAGTCAACGTGCGCGTAGTGACGCGTCGCCGTCTCGTATTCCACGTGCGCCGTGTTGATCGTAATGCCGCGCGCCTTCTCTTCCGGCGCCGCGTCAATCTGGTCGTAGGCCTTCGCCTCACCACCAAACTTCTTCGACAAGATCGTCGTGATCGCCGCCGTCAGCGTCGTCTTACCATGGTCAACGTGACCAATCGTGCCGACATTCACGTGCGGCTTCGTACGTTCAAATTTTGCCTTAGCCATAGCCGGTACCTCGATACGTTAAAAATAAAGGCCAATTCGTGGTGCCCATGGGCAGGATTGAACTGCCGACCTCTCCCTTACCAAGGGAGTGCTCTACCACTGAGCTACATGGGCGCCCTGCTTGTCGTAAAACCTGCCGCAACATGGAGCGGGTGAAGGGAATCGAACCCTCGTCTTAAGCTTGGAAGGCTTCAGCTCTACCATTGAGCTACACCCGCGAAACCATCACCCCGCTGCAACCTACTAACTGCAATCACAACCAGACACGGCGGAATTCTTGGTGGAGGGAGAAGGATTCGAACCTTCGAAGGCAGAGCCGACAGATTTACAGTCTGTTCCCGTTGACCGCTTGGGTATCCCTCCAACTCGGAACCTGCAAGTATGGTGCACCCGCCGCACGTTGTCAAGTGCTTTTCCGATAAGTGTAGAATTGTAGCAATATCTGCGCCTTGTTTCGAGATATTTTGACTTTTTTGCCATTCATGCGCCCTGACAAACACACCCACGACACCGACGCCTCCGACGCAGCCCCACCCGTAGCCGCGAGCACACTGTTCCGACAAAGCGCCGTTCAGGGCGCCGCCGTCATCCTCGTCTTGTCGTTGGCCTGGCCCTATTTCGGACTCCGGGGCACCCCCCTTCCCTGGCCGGAGACAGCGCTCGGCATTGGCGCAGTCGCTCTGCTGCTCGCCCGCCTGAGCCGCCAACCCGCCTGGTGGCTCTGGATCCACGCTTTATTTGCGCCGGCCGGCTGGGCCGTTTCGCGCCTGGACATTCCGCCCGGGTGGTTCCTGCTCGGTTTCATCGTGCTGTTGTTGTTCTTCCGCGGCGCCGCCAGCGGCCGCATTCCCTTGTATCTCAGTAACGCCGCCACCGTCGAAGCCCTTGGCGACATCTTCCGGCAAAACAAGGGACTGCGCTTTGTCGATCTCGGCGCGGGGATCGCCAGCACGCTTGTCCCGCTCGCTAGCGCCCTCCCCGACCGACAGTTCACTGGCGTCGAGAACGCGCCAGCGTCCTGGGCGATCGGGCGGATCCGCACGCGGCGCATCGCCAACGTGTTCTGGCGACATGCCAACCTCTGGGACCAAGCTTTGGCAGACTATGACGGCGTTTATGCCTTTCTCTCACCCGCCCCGATGGCGGCGCTCTGGCAAAAGGCGCTGCGCGAAATGAAGCCGGGATCGCTTTTCGTCAGCAACTCTTTCGCCGTCCCGGATGTCTCTCCGACCGAAATCGTCGAGATAAACGACACCCGCCAGACGCAGCTTTACTGTTACCGCATTCCCTAAAGCCGGATACCATTCTGGCTGATGGTCACCATCGCCTGCGTGCGACTGGAAACGCCGAGCGCCTTGAATATCGCGGTCATATGTACCTTGACCGTGCCCTCGGACAAACCGAGCAAGGACGCGATGTCCCGGTTCGACTTGCCATGCGCCATCAACCGGAGCACCTCGATCTGCCGCCCCGTCAGACCAATCTCCGACGGGTCGATCTTGCGCACTGCCGCGCTCTTGGGCGTTACTACTGTCGACAAGGCAAGGCCAGAAGATACCAGAGGACGCCCCGCCAGTACTTCGCGCAGCGCTTCCAGCAGTCGCTCGCTCGAGTAGGTCTTCGAAACGAAGCCTGCGGCCCCCGCTTTCATCGCCTTCCCGACCGTCGCTGCATCATCAAACGCGGAAAGAATCACCACCGGCATGCCCGGATAACGCTTGTGCAGCGTCGTCAGATACGACAACCCATCCAGCCGCGGCAAGCCAAGATCCAGCAGCATCAGATCGACCGGCCCGGACTCCTGCAATCGCTGACTGGCGATATCGCAATCCGCCGCTTCAAGCACCGTGACATCAGGCTCGATCTGACGCAACGTTTGCGCCAGCCCCTCTCGCACCAAGGCATGATCTTCGACGATAAGCAGTTTTAGCATACAGAAACGAATCGCTGGATTGACTTGCGGCAAACTATAGCACGCCGGGAAACAGCGGAACTATGGCTGTCCAGCGCATGATTTCAACCCGTCGGCAAGCATTTCGACCGCCCCCCCTTTTACGAGCGGCTGACCAATATAGGTACCGCGAAAAAGCAGCCCGACATCACCATGGGCGGTCGTCCAAGGTGTCTCCCAGGCGTCCACAACCACCCGAACCCGCGTCACCTCGACCTCCACGGGATCGCTTTCCCTCCGATTGAAGACGCAGGGCGCCGAACGCGCCAGTTGCCACAAGGATTCCCGCGAAATCACCGATCCGGCGCCGAGCGTAGCCGGACAATCCCTTACCGGCTCGCGCTCGCGGCGCATTTCGCTCACCACGCCCTTGACCCAGAAAGTCGGCGATTTGAGCAAACGCCCCTCCCCTCCTTCGCGGAAAATGACACAATCGCCCACGCCGATGTCAGCCTGGACGGAATTGTTCAAGAGAAATAGCGCGCAGAACACGGCCCGCGACTTCTGCCCAAAATACATGCGATCACTCCAACGCGGCTTGTCGATCTTTCTTGTTTCTCGCCGCAACGCTCATTGCCGTCAGCAAATCGACCATTTCGACCGGTTTGAGGAGCACAGGCCAAGGCGATGTCGCCGCGATCGTTTCGCGCCGAAGCGCCTCCCCGGTCATTAAGACCGCCTGCACCGGCGTCGTTCGCCGCTCCTGAACCGCGGTGAGAAACGCCATGCCGTCCATGCCCGGGAGATTCAGGTCGGACAGGTAAAAATCAGCGGCCAGGACAGCTTGCGCGCCGAGCGCTCGCTCGGCGCAGTCGTAGAGTTGCGTCCTGACGCCGAACTCGTCGAGCGATAACTCGATCGCCTTGGCGACCATCGTGTCGTCCTCCACGACAACCACCGTCCAGCCCGCCAGCAATGACTCGTCCACGCCGCGAGGGACCGATGCCACGGGTTTGATCGCCGGAATGGCCACCGCAACCGGTATTTCATTCGCAGGCAGCATGACTTCGAAAACCGACCCTTGCCCCGGCCGGGAGCGATACGACAATTCACATTCCAGCAATTGCGCCATGCGTCGGGCGATGGTCAGCCCCAACCCCAGCCCTTTACTGCGGTCAAGCACCGAATCGCTGACCTGGTAGCTCTCCTCGAATATTCGATCGCCATCACGCGGATCGATACCGAGACCGGTATCCCACACCTGAATCACCATGCGACCCCGACGCTTGCGCGCGCCCACGAGAACACCGCCGCGCTCGGTGTATTTCAGTGCGTTGTCAATCAGATTGCGCACGATACTCATGAGCAGACCGGTGTCGATGAACAGCATCGTCGGCGCGAACGGGAAAAACAGCTTGAACCGAAGATTTTTTTGCCGCGCCAGCGTCGAGAATTCGGCGTCAATCGCTCGGAATATTTCTTCCAACTCGACACAACGCGGCTGCGGCTTTATCTGTCCGGAGTCGAGCTTTGAAAGGTCGAGCAGCGAATAGAGCAATTCGCTCAGCGCGTGCCCCGAGCGCGACAGAAAATCGGCAATAGCCTTCTGTTCCGCGCTCAATTCGGTCCGACGCAAGGCATCGAGAAACAGGTTGATCGCCTGAATCGGCTGACGCAGATCGTGGCTGGCCGCTGCCAGAAAGCGGGTTTTCCCGAGGTCGGCCCTCTCGGCTCGTTGCTTCGCTTCAAGCAGTTCGGCCTCGGTCCGCTTGCGCTGCGTAATATCGGTCAACGCGGCAAGATACCCCTGCACACTGCCATCCGAAGCGACGCCGGCACGAATCTCGACCTGCACATACGCGAGCGAACCGCCTGGTTGGACAAAGCGAAGCTCGCAGGCATACGGACGCTGCAGGATGCGGCCAACCATGCTGCGACGGGGAAGGCCGGATCGATCTTCGCGATGCACGAAGCCCGTCCAGTCCGAACCGGTCATTTCCTCCCGGTTGCGCCCGGCGATCGCCGCGCAACGGTCATTCACATAGGTGCAATTGCCGGCGTCGTCAAACCGGGCAATTCCGACCGGCACCAGCTGGGTGAGTTCGCGAAACTGCGATTCGCTCACCGCAAGCTCGCTCAGCACCTGCTGCTGATGCGCCTGAGCCCGCCGCAACCGCATCAACAGGACGCCCAAGAGAGCGAATACCATGGCAGCCGAAACGACAACACCAACGACTTGCTGGTACCAGACTTCCAGCACCTCGTTCTTGCCTAGCCCCACCGCGAAGTAAAACGGAAAATCCCGCATCCTGACGATGCTCATGATGCGCGGAACATAATCCGGCGCAGCTTCGTAGTGCAACGAGGTGAGCCGCTCCGGCAGAGCCATTCTCCGCACCACGGGATGGTCGGACGGCAAGGCGGTGTTAACATCTCCGGGCAGGTCAGGAGCGCGAATCACCAGCGAGTGGTCGTCTCGACGCAACGCAATCAGCCCGTAGCGCCCCAGTTCAAGTGCGGAAAACTGACGCCGATAGAAGCTGAGGTCGATCGAGCCATAGACAAGACCCAGGAAATTTCCCTTGTCATCACGCAGGCCCCGTGCCAGCACCAGCACGTCTTTACGAACCCCCCGCCCTGCCAGCACTTCCGAAATAACCAGGCGATCGTTCGGGTCGTCCCGCAACTGGCGAAAATAGGAGCGATCCGCGACATTCATCCGACTGATGTCCAGCCCCCCGGAAAAATACAGCAGATTGCCCCGCGCATCGACCACGCGATAACCAACCATGTCGTCACGGTTGATCATGCGCCGCTCCAGGCTCGCATTCACGCCGGATCGATGCCGCAAGACCACGTCAGGACGAAGGACGTCAGCGGAAATATCACGCCGAAGCGCGATGAGTTCGGCATCAATCTGGCGCAAGCGCGCCTCAAAACGCGCCTCAAACAGCGCCGCCAGGTTGTAGGCACTGATTTCCGCCGTGTTGACCTGGTCTCGGTAACTCAGCCAGAGTTGCCCCCCCAGCAGCAAGAGCATCGACATCACGGCGACCACCAGCAGCCAGGGGGCCAGCATCAGTGGCACCACCTGATTCGGATGCTGGCGCTCAGTCATTCGCCGCCAGACCAACCAAATCGGCATCGTTCTGCCAGACCAACCGCTCCGGCGCAGAACGGGCATAGCGTCGGCTCTCATCGGGCGACTGGGCGGCGAAGGTCTCAAGCATCCGCTTCAACACGCCATGGTGCGGCAGCATCGTCCCGAAAAACAGGACATCCCCACCGCGCCGAATCAATAGTGTCGGAAAATTCTCGACATCGAGATCGCCCATCTCGTCAGCCTGATCCTCGATATCGACCCAGCGGAAACGCATCTCCGGGAACTCGTCCGCCAACGCCTCGAACCCTGCGCGATACTCGCGGCAAGTTCCGCACCATTCGGCACACAGGCAGATGACGGCAAACTCCATACTCGAAACGCTCCCTCGCTCTATTCAACCGTAGACCACCCTCCTCCCGCACTACGCCATACCGGGATACCGGAACAGACTGACACCCAGGCATACGGATACCGGACGCCACAAAGACATTACATCGCACAGGGAGATTGGCGAGGCCCTATTATGGCAGAACTGTCTGCTCCTGCAGGCCTTACCGCCTCCCCGACGATTGACGAAAAGGGCGACGGCAGAGATACTTCGCCGCACGAATTTTTCGGTCCATTTCTCAGGAGAGCGCGCATGTCTGGCCACGGTTTCCATGTTCACGGCCCCCACGATCACGAAGTCGAACACGTCGCACAACACGGTGGCGACGCCTTCACCGCGCGCGTCGCCGTGCTGACGGCAATCCTGTCGACGGTCGGCGCCATTTTTGGCTACATGGGCGGACACAGCCAGAATTCGGCCCTGCTGTACAAGAACGAGGCGGCGATCCAGAAAACCTCGGCCTCAAACCAGTGGAACTACTACCAGGCGAAAAGCAACAAGCAAAACCTCGCCGAATTGTCGATCGTCCTGACGCGCGGTGACGACCGCGAAAAGTATGTGCAGGAGGTCGCCCGCTACAAGAAGGAAAAGGAAGAGATCAAGCAGGACGCGGAAAAGCTCGAAGCGAAGGCCAAAGCGGCCGACGAGAAGAGTGAAATCGAAATGCATGTGCACGAACGCTGGGCGCTTGCCACCACCTTGCTGCAAATTGCCATCGCCCTCTCGGCAATCACCCTGCTCACCCGCAAGCGCTGGCTGCTCATCGGCGTTTATGGCGCCAGCGCGCTCGGCGTGATCACCGGCGCAATGGGCTACCTGCATCTCTGACGCCTTCAGACGAAGGCGGTTTGTCGTCCGCTCAGCGGACCTGACAGGCCACCTTCCACAAGGCCTCTTCCATCGACGCCTCGGAAATCGTATACCAGCGCTCGGCCTCCTGGCCATCGGCCGCGACCTTGATGCCGTCGCCCATCGGACCGGTAAAGGAGAGGGACGACAGATAGCGCTCGCGCTTGTTGACACAGTCATACACGGTGCGCACCACGGTTGACCGGTACGCCGGCTGCCCCTCTTCTTCCTGCGGTTCGGCCCAGCGCACCAGATGCAGCACCTGCCCGGTGTCGCCTTCGCGGCGAACGCTGGCGCGGTCGACATAGACCCGCATGCCGTCTTCGAAACGCGAAAGTTCCTGCCATTCGGCCTGGGCGGAAGCGCTGGCCAGCAGCAGCAAGAGCACGCCGGCAATTCGTCTGGATATTTTCATGGCGCGGATTGTACCCGATCACGCCAAACGTCCGTTTGACCCAAGCGCCTGCATCAGTGGATACTAAGCGCTCTCCCGCCTTCCAGCGTAAAGGCCCCGGCATGAATATCACCGTTCTCGGCGAAGCCCGCTACCCGTCTCCGCTGTCGCATTTTGTCAACGACAAAATTCGCGTCCTCCTGAATGCCGTCATCGACCCGGACGCCCCCCCCAGCGACGATTTGCTGCTCGAAGTCGCCGGACCGCGGGAAATGCTCTATTTCGACCCAAAAAAAACACGCGCCGGCATCGTCACCTGCGGCGGCCTCTGCCCTGGTCTGAACAACGTCATCCGTTCGCTGGTGCTGCAACTCCACCACGTCTACGGCGTCCGTGAAATCCTCGGCTTCGTCAATGGTTATCAGGGACTCGACCCCTGGCGTGGCGCCGAACCGATCCCGCTGACACCGGAATTCGTCGAGGACATCCACAAGGGCGGCGGTTCCGCGCTCAACACCTCGCGCGGCCCGGTCGATGTCAGCGTCGCCGTCGACAATCTCATCCGCCGCAAGATCGACATCCTGTTCGTCGTCGGCGGCGACGGCACGCAGCGTGGCGGCGCGGCCCTTTATCACGAGGCCAAGCTGCGCGGCCACGCACTCGCCGTCGTCGGCATCCCGAAAACGATCGATAACGATGTTCCCTTTGTCTCGCGTACCTTCGGCTATCTGACCGCCGTCGAAGAAGCGACGCGCGTCCTCACCTGTGCGCACACCGAAGCGCACAGCGTCGAAAACGGCATCGTCGTCGTCAAGATCATGGGGCGTCATGCCGGCTTCATCGCTGCCGGCGCGACCGTCGCCAGTCAGGACGTCAACTTCACGCTGGTTCCCGAAGTGCCATTCGTTCTTGACGGCGACGACGGTTTCCTCGCCGCGCTCAAGCGCCGCATCACCAAGCGCGGCCATGCCGTCATCCTGGTTGCCGAAGGCGCCGGACAACATCTGATGACGGGCGGCGAAAAGCAGTACGACGCCTCCGGCAACCTCAAATCGAAAGATATCGGCGTCTTCCTGCGCGACCGGATCGACGCCTACCTGAAGGAGCAAGACATCCCCTTCACGCTGCGCTATATCGATCCGAGCTATCTGGTTCGCAGCGTGCCGGCTGGCGCCGAAGACGCTATTCTCTGTGATTTCTTCGCCCGCAACGCGGTTCACGCAGCTATGGCCGGCAAAACAGGGCTGGTCATCGGCCAGCAGCACGACATCTTTACGCACGTGCCGATCGAACTCCTGGCCAGCCGCAAAAAGCAGCTGGACCTCAACAGCCCGGAATGGCAGGGAGTGCTATCGGCCACTGGCCAGGAATTCGCGCACTTCCCGGCCTGATCCGCCGCCACAAGGGGCTCAACGATCCGCGATCAGGCGCACCCCCAGCGCAACGAACACGGAGCCGGCAACGCGGTCGAGCCAGACGCCGGCATTGGCATGACGGCCCAGCCATTGCCCGACGCTGCCGGAGAAAAAACCGAGCGCCCCGAAAATCAGCGCGGACTGCGCGGTGAAGATCATCCCGAGCCAGGCGATCTGCCAGGATGCCGGGCCGCTCTCGACACTGACGAACTGTGGCAAGAACGAGAGAAAAAAGATCACCACCTTCGGGTTGATCGCATTGGCCAACAGGCCTTTGGCGAAGAACTGCCGGGGCGACGACGGAAGCACCGCGCCGGCATCGGTGCGCACCGCACCGCCACTGCGCCAGGCTTGAATCCCTAGCCAGACGAGGTACGCCCCGCCGCCGAGCTTGAGCAGTCCGAAAGCCAGCGGCGATGCCGCCACCAGTGCGCTGATGCCGAGCGCTGCCAGCGTCGTGTGACTGAGGCAACCAAGCGCACAGCCGAGACCGAAGGCCATGCCGTGACGCCGGCCGCGCGACATGCCGACGCTGAGGACCATCAGATTGTCCGGTCCGGGCGAGACGGTGATGAGTACCGCCGCGATCAGAAAGGCAAGGCACTGCTCGGGCATCAGGGGCATGCGCGCTCCAATCGTCGAAAAGGCCAAAGAATACCGCAAGCCCGAAAAGAAAAAAGCGAGGGGCCGGAGCGCCCTCGCTTTTCGTTTGACCGGACCGCGCCGGCGATACCGCGCTTACTTGAAAATGCCGAAAGGCTTGCCAACCGGCAGGAAGACCTTGCCGAAGAAGGTGTTCAGCACAACCGCGCCGCAGCCGTAGAACGACAGCAACGCCGTCGCCAATTCGGCGTAGGCGCCGATCATGTGCGTCTCATGCGGGGCAACGCCAAAGGCATTGAGCGACAGCGCGGCCAGCAGGATGTCAATGACGAACATGGTGATGAAGATCAGCTTGCTGACTTCCATCGCCCCCAGCGTCATCAGTACCGAGAAGATCAGATAACCGAGGAAGGCGAAACCAAGCTGCTTGACGTCGCAGGCGGCGGCCAGTTCCGGCCCGAACACACCCATCTTCATCATCCAGGCGGTCGCAACGGCATACCAGAAGAAGGCATACGCGCCGAACACGGTACCACCCCAGATGTTGTCGTGAAGGAAATCGAAGATGCAGGCAATCAGCTGCGCCGTCGCGCCAAGGAAAAGCGCGTAAACGATCACGAACGACAGGCCGGTCGTCAGCCCCAGTTTCTGCGACGAGGCGACCAGTGTCACCATCGCCAGGCCGAACAGCCCCAGCGCGGTCGGATTGGCGACCGTAACTTTAACTTTCTGCGTTTCAGCAGCACTCATTGACACTCTCCTGAAAAAAGAATGGACCCGTCGGCACACCCCGTCGCCCCGTCGAAAAAAGCCTAAAAATCAGACGCTCCGGAAACGCAGGCGCAGACAAATCCGTTTTAACCCCAATGTAAAGGTCGCGCATTCTCCCATGCTCGACGCATCCGGTTCAACTTCGGTTTTCCGCAAAAAACACAAGCGCTTGTCTTTGCCACGGCGTATTCACAACGGATCATTGCTTGCGCAAGGATCTGGCGATCAATTGAGAGCACGCCCTGAGCCCGCGGCAGAACGCGCCTGTTAGAATGCCGGTTTTTTCCACGGAGCCATTTGGTGGACTTCCTGATCCTGTTCAAGGCCCTTGTGCTCGGCATCGTCGAGGGACTGACCGAATTCCTGCCGATTTCGTCGACCGGACACCTGATCCTGGTCGGCGACCTGCTCGGTTTCAACGACGCACGCGGCAAGCTGTTTGAAATCGTCATCCAGTCCGGTGCGATTCTCGCCGTCTGCTGGGAATACCGCGCCAGGATCTTCAACACGCTGCGCGGACTGCCCCGCGAGCGAGCGGCGCAGCGCTTCGCCCTGAACATCGTCATTGCCTTCGTCCCGCTCGCCGTCCTTGGCCTGCTGTTCAAGAAAGCGATCGAGGCCCACCTGTTCAAGCCCCTGCCGGTCGCCCTCGCGTTCATCGTCGGCGCTCTCTTTATTCTCTGGGCGGAACGCCGCCAGCACACGATCCGCGTCGACTCGGTCGACGACCTCAGCGCGCTCGACGCGCTCAAACTCGGGCTTGCCCAGGCGTTGGCGCTGATTCCCGGCACCTCCCGTTCGGGTGCGACGATCATCGGCGGACTCTTCTTCGGCCTGTCGCGCCGCGCCGCCGCCGAGTTCTCGTTTTTCCTGGCCATCCCGACACTGATCGGCGCGACGCTCTATCAGTCCTACAAGGAGCGCGCGCTGTTCTCCGCCGACGATCTCGGCTTGTGGGCGACGGGTTTCGTCGCCGCGTTCGTTTCCGCCTTTTTCTGCGTGCGCTGGCTGTTACGCTTCATCTCGACGCACGATTTCACCCCGTTCGCCTGGTACCGGATCGCTTTCGGCATCGTCATCATCGTTACCTGGCAACTCGACCTTATCGCGTGGACCGCATGATCTCTTCGATTCTTTACCTGCATGGATTCTGCTCGTCGCCGGCTTCCTGGAAAGTCGGCGTTCTCAAAAAAGCCCTCGACGACCGCGGACAAGGCTACCGACTGATCTGCCCGACGCTGTCGCCGGTGCCCGAAGAAGCCATCGCCCAGGCCGAAGCGATCATCGAGAGCCGCCTCGGCCCGCTGACGCTGGTCGGCAGTTCGCTCGGCGGCTACTACGCCACCTGGCTGGCGGAAAAGCACCTGCTCCGCGCGGCGCTGATCAACCCGGCTGTTGTCGCGCCAATTTCCCTGCAGAAATACCTGGGCACACAGACGAATTTGCATACTGGCGCCAGTTTCGAATTTACCGAGGCACACATCGACCAGTTGCGCGCGCTCGAAGCGCCGGAAATCACGCCCGGCCGCTACCTGCTGATGGTCGAAAAGGGCGACGAGGTGCTCGACTACCGCGATGCTGTCACCCGTTACGCCGGCTGTCGCCAGGAAGTCTTCGACGGGGGTGACCACAGCTTTACCCGCTTCCCCGACATGTTGCCGCAACTCCTTGAATTTTGCGGGTTATAATTTCCTGATGTATGTATTGTTTGAAGAAGACGGCGCGTTCAAGGCAGCCACGGTCCTGGCCGACAACGACAGCTCGCTGCAGGTCGAAACGGCCAGCGGCAAGCGCAGCAAGATCAAGGCGGCCAATGTCCTGTTGCGATTCAGCGACCCGTCGCCGACCGAGTTGCTGAGTCGGGCCGAGCCCGCCGCCGGGGAGATCGATATCCCCTTCCTCTGGGAGTGTGCAAGCGATGGCGAATTTCTATTTTCTGATCTTGCCGACGACTACTGCGGACACAAGGCCAGCCCGGTCGAAGCGGCATCGCTGCTGCTGGCCCTGCATTCAGCGCCCATCCACTTCCACCGCAAAGGCAAAGGCCGCTTCCGCAAAGCCCCTCCAGACATTCTGGCAGCCGCTCTGGCCGGTCTTGAAAAAAAGCGTCAGCAAGCGCTAGCCATCGATCGCATGGTGACTGAACTCAAGGCATTCACCCTGCCGCCGGAGTTCAAGCCGCTGCTCGACCAACTGCTCTACAAACCTGACCGCAACCGTCCGGAAACCAAGGCGCTGGAAGCCGCCTGCGCCGAAACGAGTCTGTCTGCGCTGCACCTGCTCGACCGATGCGGCGCCGTGCGCAGCGCCCACGACATTCATCTGCGCCGTTTCCTGCTCGAATATTTTCCGCAAGGCACGGCATTTCCATCGGTCGAATTGCCAACCATCGCCACCGAGCTTCCGTGTGCGACGGTGGCCGCTTTCTCGATCGACGATGCGGCGACGACCGAAATCGACGACGCCTTCTCGATCGAAACGCTCGCCAGCGGCTGGCGCGTCGGCATCCACATCGCCGCCCCGACCCTCGGCATCCTGCCTGAATCGCCGCTCGACGCGATCGCCCGCCAGCGCCTGTCGACCGTCTACATGCCCGGCCGCAAGATCACCATGCTGCCCGACACGATCGTCGAAGCCTACACGCTGGCAGCCGGACGCGAGTGTCCGGCACTGTCGCTGTATCTGACGGTCACGCCGGAGTTCGAGATCGTCGCGCACGAATCGCGCATCGAACGCGTGCGCATTGCCGCCAACTTGCGCCACCACGACATCGAACCGCTGTTCAACGCTGAAACGGTCGCCGGCGAACTCCCGGATTTTCCGTTCCGCAACGAACTGATGACACTGTGGCAACTGGCCGGCGCCTGCGAAAAGCGGCGCGGCAAGCCATCGGCGATGCAGGGCATCCACGATTACAACTTCGACATCGACGGCGATCCCGACGACCCCGAGCAATGCCGTGTTCGCATCAGTGAACGCAAGCGCGGCAGCCCGCTCGACAAACTCGTCGCCGAACTGATGATCGTCGCCAACAGCACCTGGGGCAGACTGCTCGCCGAACGCGGCATCGCCGCGATTTACCGGGCGCAGACCGCCGGCAAGGTGCGCATGACGACCTCGCCGCTGCCGCACGAAGGACTCGGCGTCGCCCAGTACGCCTGGTCGTCGTCGCCCTTGCGCCGCTATGTTGACCTGATCAACCAGTGGCAACTGATCGCCTGCATCGGCGACCGCGCTCCGTACTTCAAGGCGCGCTCGGATGCGCTCTTCGCCGCCATGCGCGACTTCGAGCTAACCTATGCCGCGTACGCAGAATTCCAACGCGGCATGGAACGCTACTGGTGCCTGCGCTGGCTGCGCCAGGAGGCGATCGACAGCATCGGCGCCACCGTGCGTCGCGAGAACCTCGTCAAGGTGGATCACCTGCCGATCGTGCTTCGCGTCCCGTCATTGCCGGAGTTGCCGCCAGGCACCCGGGTCGCCCTTGGCATCGAAACGCTCGATCCGCTGACGCTCGACCTCGGCCTGCGCTTCCTCGATACGCTTGAGGGCGAAAGCGACGAAGCGCTCGACGACGATGCGGCGGATGCGCTGGACTGACGTGATCGCCATGAGCCCGAACCGGCGCCCGTTCGCTGCCATCCCCAAACTGTGGATGGCGTTCGGCATCTCGTTCGTGCTGCATGCGCTGCTGCTGGCGCTCAACTTCAAGTTTCCCGACGCCTCGCGCGCCTTCCAGGACAAGGCGCTCGAAATCATCCTGGTCAATAGCAAGTCGGCGCAAAAGCCGACCAAGGCGCAAGCCCTCGCCCAGAACCGGCTCGACGGCGGCGGTGACACCGACCAGGACCGGCGCATGCGGACGCCACTGCCGGCCTCGCACCGTGAGAAAAGCGGCAACGACCTCGAACAGGCGGAAAAGCGTGTCAGGGCGCTCGAGGCGCAACAACAACGGCTCCTCGCGCTGGCCCGGGGCAAGGGCATGGCGATCAAGTCCGAACAGGAGGCGCAGCCAGAACCCGTGGCGACGCCCAACGGTCGCGACCTCGCCTCCAGCGCGCTGGCGCTGGCACGCATCGAAGGCGAAATCGCCCGCGACACCGAGGCCTACAACAAGCGCCCCCGCGTCAAGCATCTCGGCGTCCGCGTCGACGAATACCGCTTCGCGCAATACGTCGAGGACTGGCGCCAGAAAGTCGAACGCATCGGCACGCTCAACTACCCGGAAGCCGCGCGCGGCAAACTGTTCGGCTCGCTGTTGCTGTCGGTGACGATCAATGCCGACGGACAGGTCGACAAGATCGAGATCGAAAGGAGTTCCGGCCATCGCATCCTCGACGATGCCGCCCGCCGGATCGTCCAGATGGCAAGCCCTTACGCAGCGTTCCCGGCCGCCATCCGCGCCGACTACGATCGCCTGGTCATCGTCCGAACCCTGACCTTTACGAACAGCAACCAGCTCGAATCTCGCACCCGTTGAAAGAACAACCATGACAGACCACTACTGCGTTTTCGGCAACCCGATCGGGCACAGCAAATCGCCGATCATCCATGCCGCCTTTGCCCGCCAGACCGGCGAGGACATCGACTATGTCACGCAACTGGCGCCGCTCGACGACTTCGCCGGCGCCGTGCGCGACTTCGTCGCCCGCGGCGGCAAGGGCGCCAACGTCACGGTCCCGTTCAAGGAAGAGGCTTTCCGACTGGCGACCCGACGCACCGAACGCGCCGAACTCGCCGGCGCCGTCAACACGCTGAGTTTCCGCGACGACGAGATCATCGGCGACAACACCGACGGCTTCGGACTGCTGCATGACATCGAAACGAATCTCGACACGCCGGTCGCCGGCAAGCACATCCTCATGCTCGGCGCCGGCGGCGCCGCCCGTGGCGCCATCGGCCCCCTGCTCGACGCCGGCGCGCTGTCGCTGACCGTCGCCAACCGCACCGTCGCCCGCGCCACCGAACTGGCCGCACGCTTTGCCGCGCTCGGCGCCGTCCGCGCCAGCAGTTACGACGACCTCGCCGGGCAGCAATTCGACATCGTCATCGACGCCACCTCGTCGAGCCTGAGCGACGCCATGCCGGCCCTCCCGACCGGCCTGTTCGCCGCCGGCAGCCTCGCCTACACGATGATGTACGGACGCCCCGACATGCCCTTCTGCCGCTTTGCCCAGGAACAGGGCACGGCACGCATCGCGCAGGGTCTTGGCATGCTCGTCGAGCAGGCCGCCGAAGCCTTTTTCGTCTGGCGCAATGTCCGCCCGCAAGGCAAGCCGGTCATGGAACTGCTGCTCGCGGCGAAATGAAGGCGGCGCGTTTCTTCGCGTCGCTTGGCCGCTGGACGAAACGCCTGCTGTGGCTCGTCGTCATCGCCGCAGTCCTCTACGAAGCCTGGATCTTCGCGTGGGTCCTGTGGTGGCGGGACCACAATCCGGATATGACCCGCTTCATGGAGATCCGGCTCAACGAACTGCAGCAGAAAGCGCCCGGCGCCCGCCTGAGCAAACACTGGATCGAGTACGGCGCGATATCGCCGGCGCTCAAGCGCGCGCTCATCGTCGCCGAGGACGATTCCTTCGTTCATCACCACGGCTTCGACTGGCGTGGCATGCAAAAAGCCCTCGAGCGTAATGAGCAGCGCGGAAAAATCGCCGCCGGTGGCTCGACGATCACGCAGCAGTTGGCCAAGAACCTCTTTCTGACGCCGGACAAGACGCACTGGCGCAAGGCGCAGGAAGCCGTGATCACCGCAATGATCGAAGCCACCTGGAGCAAGCGGCGCATCCTTGAGGTCTATCTCAACGTCATCGAATGGGGCAACGGCGTCTTCGGCGCCGAGGCCGCGGCACATCATCACTTCGGCATTGCCGCGGCGCAGCTGTCGCCGGAACAGGCCGCCCGTCTCGCGGCGATGGTGCCGAGTCCGCGTTATTACGACCGCCATCGCGACTCGGCCGGCCTTGCCGCTCAGACCGATGTCCTGCTCGGCCGCCTGCCCTCGGCACAAATCCCCTGACGCGCAGCCCGTTTTGGCCTGCCCCGCATGCTAGAATTGGCGCCGGTTTGACGCGCCCCGGCAACGCAGGAGGAAATCCCAGATGAGTGAAGAAAAGAGCATTCCGGAGAATCTGGACACGGTCAAGGAACTGCTTGCCAAGCGCAAATTGGTCGAAGAGCTTGTGCACCGTTCGGATTCGCCGCGTCACGACACCGGCGACGACACGGCGTACAAACAGCATCCGGTCGGTCTGCACGCCCTGCTCGAACGCCTGCCGCTCAACGAAGTCGCGGCCATCATCGAGGCGCTGGAACCGCAGGAACGTCTGCAAGTCTGGAACGACGTGCGCGAAGAGCGCGGCGAGGCGATCCTCGAAATTCTCTCCGACGAAATCCGCGAAGACCTGATCTGCGACAGCCACCTGCGCAACGAAAAGACCTCGGTGACGGCCTTTGAACTGCGCAACGGCCGCCTCAGCCAGATCAACGTCAACACGCCATACGACCTGCGCTGTCTGAAACCGATCTGGGTCGACCTCGTCGCCCCGACGCCGGAGATCCGCGCCTGGGTCGGTCGCTTCTTCGACGTGCAGTTGCCCAACCCGAACAACCTGAAGGACCTGGAGGCCAGCGCCCGTTTCTACGTCGAGGACAATGGCGAGATCCATCTGCATTCCGACTTCCTGCTCGATTTGCAGACCGAATCCCGCAACGTCGCGGTCGCCTTCATCCAGCACAAGGACGTGCTCTTCTCGGTGCGAACCGAAGAACTGCCGACCTTCCGTCTGCAGCGCCTGCGGGCGCGCACCCAGCCGGGCTACGTCTCGGATGGCAAGGACGTGCTGCTCGACCTCTACGCGGCCGACGCCGAATACTCCGCCGACGCGCTCGAAGACATCTACGCCGACCTCGAAGCCGCCGGCAAGAAGGTGCTCAACAAGCACCTCTCTGACGAAGAAGCGGCGGCCATCCTGTCCGAAATCGCCCGCAGCGAAGACCTCAATGGTCGTATTCGCCGCAACGTTCTGGACACCCGCCGGGCAGTCTCCTTCCTGATGCGCGGCAAGTTCCTCACCGCCGACCAGCAGGAGGACGCGCGCCAGATCCTGCGCGATATCGAGTCGCTCGACGGCCACACGTCCTTCCTCTTCAACAAGATCAACTTCCTGATGGACGCCACGGTCGGCTTCATCAACATCAACCAGAACCAGCGCGTGTCGAAGCTGACCACGATCAGCGTCATCTTCATGCCGATCAACATCCTCGCCGGCATCGGCGGCATGTCGGAATTCTCGATGATGACGCAAGGCATCCCCTGGCCGCTCGCCTACGCAGCCTTCATCATCGGCATGATGGGCGTCGGCTGGGCTACTTTCCTGGTATTGCGCCACTACGAGCGCCGCATGGCGCTCGAACAGCGCAGCAAGGATGCGCTCGGCTAAACGCTCATTTCGGTGGGGTACACGAGCCACGCCCCACCGGAACCAGCGCTAAACGGGATTCGCGAACCAGCGTCCAGCCGCCGCCACCGTCGCGGCGATGTCGGCATCGCTGTGCGCCGCAGAGACGAAGCCGGCCTCGTAGGCCGACGGCGCGAAATAGTGCCCGGCCGTCAGCATGGCATGGAAGAAGCGGTTGAATGCGGCCTTGTCGCATTCGAGCACTTCGGCGTAGGTCTGCGGACAGGCCGCGCGGAAATACAGCCCGAACATGCCGCCGACGGCCTGCGCCGAAAAAGCCACGCCCTGCTGGCGAGCGGCATTTTCGAGACCGCTGCACAAGGCTGCCGTCTTCGCCGACAGCGTCTCGTAAAAACCCGGCGCCTGAATCAGTTTCAGCGTCGCCAGCCCGGCCGCCACTGCCACCGGATTGCCCGACAGCGTACCGGCCTGATACACCGGCCCGAGCGGCGCGATCTGCTCCATGATGTCGCGCCGACCGCCGAAAGCCCCGAGCGGCATGCCGCCACCGATCACCTTGCCCAGCGTCGTCAGATCCGGCGTGATGCCGAAGCGGCCCTGTGCGCAGGAAAGACCGACACGGAAACCGGTCATCACCTCGTCGAAAATCAGCACGGCGCCATGCTTCGAGCACAGCGCGCGCATCGCCTGCAGGAATTCCTGCTGCGGCGCGATCAGGTTCATATTGCCGACGACCGGCTCGACGATCACCGCCGCGATCTTGTCGCCATGCTCGGCAAAGGCTTGTTCGAGTTGCGCGGCGTTATTGAAATCGAGTACCAGCGTGTGCTTGGCAAGATCGGCCGGCACGCCGCCGGAACTCGGGTTGCCGAAGGTCAGCAAGCCGGAGCCCGCCTTCACCAACAGGCTGTCGGAATGCCCGTGATAGCAGCCCTCGAACTTGACGAGCAGGTCGCGCCCGGTGAAGCCGCGCGCCAGACGGATCGCGCTCATCGTCGCCTCAGTCCCGGAACTGACAAGCCGCACCATATCCATCGACGGCAGCAGCTGGCAGAGCAGATCGGCGAGATCAACCTCGGCCTCGGTCGGTGCGCCGAACGACAGCCCCTGCGCTGCGGCCGCCTGCACCGCCGCGACGACGTCCGGATGCGCGTGACCAACGATCAGCGGCCCCCACGAACCCACATAGTCGAGATACGACTTGCCATCGACATCGGTGACACGGACGCCGGCGCCCTGCTTGAAAAAGCGCGGTGCGCCGCCGACGGAACGAAAGGCGCGCACTGGCGAATTGACGCCGCCGGGAATATGCCGTTGGGCGCGCTCGAAAAGAGAGGAATTTCGATCAGACACGTGAAATCTCCACAAACAGAAAAAAGGAATGCGCGTCAGCCAACACCAGAGCCACCGGATGCATCAGGCATCCGGCGCCTCGTGACGGCGCGCCCAGAAAAACCGGTCGGGAATGAACTGCCCCATGCCGGGACGAAATCCGGCCGCCAGCGTCTGCCAGGTGTAATCCTGCGCCTCGCGCACCGCGTCGCCGACCGGCAGGCCGTGGGCCAGTCCCGCGGCAGCGGCCGACGCCAGCGTGCAGCCGGCACCATGGTAGGCACCGGCCAGGCGATCCCAGTGATCGCTGCGCGCCACACCCTCGGCGCCATAGAGCGTATTCACCACCTGCTGGGTATTTTCGTGCGTTCCGGTCAGCAGCACATGGCGGCAGCCGCAGGCCAGCAGGCGCTTGGCGCATTCGCCGAAATCGAGCTCGTCGGCATCACTCTTGCCGTCGTCGGCCAGACGCCGGATCTCGAGTGTATTCGGCGTCAACAAGGTCGTCTGCGGCAAAATCAGTTCTTTCATCGCAGCAACCATCTCGTCGTCGGCCAGTTCGGCGCCCCCACCCGAGGAGAGTACCGGATCGAAAACCACCGGCACGTCCGGATAGTCGGCCAGCACCGCCGCCACGACGGCAATGATATCGACGCTGCCGAGCATGCCGAGCTTGAACGCATCGACCGGCATATCCTCGAGGACCGCACGCGCCTGCGCCTCGACCCATTCAGGGTCGAGCGCCAGAACGCTGCTGACCCCGACACTATCCTGCACCGTGATCGCCGTGACGACCGACAGCGGATGACAGCCCATCGAAGCGAGCGTCATCAGATCGGCCGCCACCCCGGCCGCGCCGGTCGAATCGGTGGCGGCGAAGCTGAGGACGAGCGGGGGCGAGAGTTGCGAAGAGAGGGAATCCATGAAATCGTCACATGCCATCGGGTTCGCCGGCGCCAACGCATGCGCGCCCGGTCGCGGCTTCCGCCGCAAGAAAACACTGCAACGATTCTACCCGAAAAACCACGCCCAACCGGCCCAGCCGGACCGGTCGGCGAGACGCGTCAGTCGCCGCCGGAGCGAGCGTTGCGGTATAGTGTGACCGAGATTGAATCCGAACGAAGTCATGCAACATCGAGGTCGCCCGCGAAAGCGGCAGTCCGGAGGACAGAATTGACTGAAGCCGTTGATTTGAATGGCATCACGGTCATGGTGGTTGACGACAGCAACACGATCCGGCGTAGCGCCGAGATATTTCTCACGCAGGCCGGGTATCAGGTCATTCTTGCCGAGGACGGTTTTGACGCGCTGGCGAAAATGATCGACCATCGGCCCGCCATTGTCTTTTGCGACGTCCTGATGCCGCGTCTGGACGGCTACCAGACCTGCGCGCTGATCAAGAGGAACCCACTCTTCCACGCAACGCCGGTGATCATGCTGACGTCGAAGGACGGTTTGCTCGACCGGGCACGCGGACACATGGTCGGTGCCGACCAGTACCTGACCAAGCCGTTCACGCGGGAAAGCCTGTTGCAGGCGCTTGCGGCCTTCGCCAAACCTCCGTCCGGACCTCTCAGCTGAAAAAAACAACTCAGGAGCATCGCTATGTCCACCGTCAAGAAAATCCTCGTCATCGACGACTCCCCGACCGAACGCTATGTCCTGGCCGACCTGCTCACCCGCAACGGTTATGAAGTCATGACGGCCACCAACGGCGAAGAAGGCATTGAAAAAGCCCGGACCGAGCGTCCCGACCTCATCCTGATGGACGTGGTCATGCCCGGCCTGAACGGCTACCAGGCAACGCGCACGCTGACGCGTGACGACGCCACCAAGGACATTCCCATCATCGTCTGCACCTCGAAGGGGCAGGAAACCGACAAGATCTGGGGGCTGCGTCAGGGGGCGCTCGACTACCTGACCAAGCCGGTGGATGGCGACGAACTGCTGATGAAAATCGCCGCGCTCTGATCCGGAATTCGCATGGGTCAGCGCGGCAGCCTCAGTCAATTCCAGACCTACCTCGCCAACCGTCTGGCCGGGGCCGGATCGCAACCGGCGGCCGGTCTGCTCGGCGTGTTGTGCGGCGAGGAGCGCTGGCTGCTGCCACTCCAGGACTCCGGCGAAGTCGTTCCGCCGCCGCCGCTGACAGCTGTTCCCCTGACTCGCGCCTGGTTCGCAGGCATCGCCAACATCCGCGGCGATCTCTATGCCGTGACCGATTTTTCTGCGTTTTGCGGCAAGGAAGCGACACCAAGAAGCGGCAGCGCGCGGCTGTTGCTGGTCGGTCCGCGGCAAGGCAACAACTGCGCCCTGCTCGTCGGGCGCATGCTCGGATTGCGCAACATCGCAGACCTGACCCCGACCGATTCGGAAACCCCGCCCCATGCCTGGGCGGGTCAGACGTTTACCGACAAGGAAGGATGCTTCTGGCGGATGCTCGACGTTCGCCAACTGATGGCCGACGAAGGCTTCATGTCGGTCGGTTTGTAATCCCATGAATACGAACACCACATTCGACACCGGTCTCCTTACCTGGGTCAGGAGCGAAATCGATCTGGCGCTCGACCAGGCCGACCAGGCGCTCTGCGCCTATACCGACAGCGTCACTCACGGCGCCGGCGATCTCTCCCGCATCCGCGAATGTCGACTGCGCCTGCATGAGATCCACGGCGCCGTCGCAATGGTCGGACTCGACGGCGTCAAGCAACTCACCGAGGTGCTCGAACAACTGATGGACGCCGTCGAAAGGATGTTGCGTCCCGCCGGCGAAACGACCATCGATCTGGCGCACCGCAGCCTCCGCGCGATCCGGCAGAGCCTCGATGCCTTGCAGGCGGGCCAGCCGCATCAGCCGCTGCGGCTGGCGCCGTTCTACGAAGCGGTGCAAAAGGCGCGCGGGATCGAAACGGTGTCGCCCACCGAACTCTTTTTCCCGGATACAAGCCTATGCCTCCCCGCCTGCGAACGGGCGTGCAAGGAGACCGGCGAGACGTTGCCGCAGGACGAACGCCGGTCACGCCAGAAGCAGGCGCGCGTACGCTTCCAGAAAGGACTGCTGGCCTGGCTGCGAGCGCCGCAGGAACGCATCGGCCTCGACGAAATGCGCGAGGCCCTGCTGCAAATCGAAGCGACACTGGAAACGCCGGCAACCCGCAGCTTCTGGCGCGTGGCGGCAGGCGTGCCAACGGCACTGGCGGAAACCGCCGGCCTCGCCGAAAGTGCGCTCAAGCCCTGGTGCACGCAGATCGACCAACAGTTGCGTCGTCTCATCGACGGGGATGCCGCCGCCGACGTGCAACTGCTGCGCGAATCGCTGTATCTCATCGCCGGCAGCGCCGCAACACATCCGCTGGTCGAGGAGATCCGGGCGACCTACCGTCTGGCCGACCTGGTCCCTGGCAGCGCCGACGCCCCGGAAGAAACCCCGCAGCAGCAACTACACGCCCTGCTGGTCGCCGCCGAAAACGCCTGGAAAGCCCATTGCGCCGGAACAACGTCGGCCTTGACGACGTTCAGCGCACGGATCGGCTCCGCCGCCACGCTGATCGAGCCGCTGGGACACACCGACACCCGGCGCCTGGTGCAAGCCATCGTCGCCGCAGCCAACTGGCTCGGTGAGGATCCTGCGCGCCATTCCGACACGCTGGCCGGCGAAATGGCAACAGCGCTACTGCTGGCGGATACCGCACTACGGAATTTCGCCCACCTCGGCAACGACTTCGCCCAAGCGGTTGACACCACCGTCGCCCGCCTGCACCGCTGCATCGCAGGTTCTGCACAAACGAACGAGGAAAGTGACCCATCCCTTGCGGCGCTCTCCCGGGAAGCGCAGGAAAACCTGCGTGCCGGACAGGCGGGCAAGGTCCTCAGGAACGCGCTGACGCAGATCGAACTGGTCCTCGACGAAGGTTTCCGCACACCCGGACACCGGAAGGACATCGTTTCCCTTGAGGCATCGTTGCAGCAAGGAGAGCGTGCGCTCACCGACTTCTGCCACGACGCGGCAGCCCTTGACGCCTGGCATGCGTGTGTCACCGACATCCGGCGCCTCGGTTCGATCGACGTGCCGGTCACCGACGCCGACTTCGAACGCGCCGCCCGTGGCCTCGCGCTGATAGGATTCTTTGTCGACGCCCGCGAACGCGACGACATCGACTTCGCCGAATTCGCCCGGCAATTCGATGCGGTAACGCCTGACGTCACGCCGGAAGCGCAGCCCGAGACCGCCGCAAGCACCGCGACCGACGCCGAATTCATCGCGCTTTTCGTCGAGGAAGCGCGCGGCGAGCTCGTCACCATCGCCAACTGCGTCGAACGCCTGCGCCGGCAAGTCAGCGACCGCGAGGCGCTGACCACGCTGCGACGGGCCTTTCACACGCTCAAAGGCAGCGGTCGCATGGTCGGACTCGAAGACGCCGGCGACGCCGGCTGGGCGCTTGAACAAACGCTCAACCTCTGGCTGGGCCAGGAGCGCGCGGTCTCCCCGGCATTGCTCGACCTGGTCGACCAGGCGCGTGCATTGTTCCTGGCGATGGTCGACGCACTCGACACCCAGGTCGACAATCCGCCCGACGTCTCGGCGCTGATCGCTGCCGCGGCGGCGCTCCGGCAACCACCGGCCGACACATCCGCGCCACGCCCGGCGGCGGCCTCACGCACCATCCTGTCGGGTGCACTGCTGGAAATCTTCCGCGACGAAGCGATCGGTCACGTCCGTACCTTGCGCCACGAACTCGGCGTGCTCGAACGCGACGAGTCAGCAACGACACCAGCGGAGATGATCCGCGCCGCCCACACCCTGGCCGGCATTTCGGCCACGGTCGGTTTCCGCCAACTGAATCAGATCGCCCGCGCCCTCGAATACGCGCTGCTTCGGCGCGGCCCGTCCGCGGAATCAGCCAGCCTTGAAGCGCTCGCCATACTCCGGCAAGCCATAGACGAGATCGAACAGACCCTTGCTGCCGTCATTGAGCAGCGCGAAGTCAACCTGTCGCCAGACCTCGTCAACCAGCTGGACGCGCTCTACCCGGCAGTCGCGGACATCGACGTCCCCCCGGAAGAAGACGATGCGCCCGCCCCCGAGCCGGTTGCCGAAGGGCCCAACAAGACAAAGCTGGCGACGCTGGTGGCCGCCCTGCCACAGCGCGAAGATGACATCGACCCGCAACTCCTGCCGATCTTCATCGACGAAGCGCAGGAGCTGAGCCAAGGGATTGCCGCGCAACTGCGCGCCTGGCAGGAGGCGCCGGACGACCATCAGGTCGTAACCGCGCTGACCCGCCTGCTGCACACGCTCAAAGGCAGCGCCCGCATGGCCGGCGCCATGAATCTCGGCGAGATCACCCATGCCATCGAAGCACGCGTCATCGACACCGCCAGCAGTGGCGAAATCGCGCGCGAGGCCATCGACGACATTTGCAACGTCTTCGACGATGTGCAACAAATCCTCGACCGGCTTCAACGCGGCGAATTCCCCGACACCGGCGAACCAGTCCCGGAGACGGAAGACGAGGCACCCCACACGGCACCGGCAACGCATGACCATGAGGCCGGCACCGGCGTATCGCGGGCAACCGTGCGGGTACGCGCCGACCTGATCGACCGGCTGGTTAACGAAGCCGGCGAACTGTCGATCGCACGCACCCGGATCGAAGGCGAAATGCGCGGCCTCAAGGACTCGCTGCTCGACCTCACCGACAACGTCGCCCGGCTGCGACGCCAGCTGCGCGACGTCGAGATGCAGGCGGAAACGCAGATGCCGGCCGGACACAGCGCGGACGACGGCACACTTGCTGATTTCGACCCTCTCGAATTCGACCGCTTCACGCAATTCCAGGAAACGACCCGGATGCTGGCGGAATCGGTCAATGACGTCGCCACCGTTCAGCAAAGCCTGCTCAAGAATCTCGACAACGCCAATGCCGCCCTGGCCGCCCAGGCGAGATTGAACCGGACGCTGCAGAACGAACTGATGGCCGTACGCATGGTGCCCTTTGGCAGTCTCTCCGACCGTCTCTACCGCATCGTCCGGCAGACCTCGAAGGAACTCGACAAACGCGTCAACCTCGAAATCCATGGCGCCCAGGTCGAACTTGACCGCAGTGTCCTCGACAAGATGGTGGCGCCACTCGAACACTTGCTGCGCAACGCCGTCGCTCACGGCCTCGAAGCGGTCGCTCAGCGGCGCGCCGCCGGCAAACCGGACATCGGCGAAATCAACCTGTCATTGACGCAGGAAAGTAACGAAGTCGTGCTGAGCCTCAGCGACGACGGCCGCGGTCTCGACCTGCCGCGTATCCGCGCGCGCGCCATCGCCGCCGGCATGCTGGCCGAAGACGCGGTGGTCAGCGACGACCGCCTGGCCGAAATGATCTTCATGCCGGGATTTTCGACGGCGGCCGAAGTGTCCCAGATCGCCGGACGCGGCATCGGCATGGACGTCGTCAAGAACGAGGTCGCGCATCTCGGCGGCCGCGTCGACATCGCCACGCAGGCTGGCAAAGGCACCGAATTCCGCCTCACCCTGCCGCTGACGCTGGCAACGACGAAGGCCCTGCTGGTCCGTGTCGGTAACAGGCGTTATGCGATCCCCTCGGCCATGATCGAGCAGGTCCTTGACCTCAAGGAAGCGGCGCTCGACGACATCCGCACGGCCGGACGGGCCGACTGGCAAGGTCAGGCCTATCCCTTCCAGTTCCTGCCGCGCCTGCTCGGCGACACCGCTGCGCTGCCCGAACGCCGGCGGCAATACTGGGTCCTGCTGCTGCGCGGCGGCGGACGCCGTTCAGCCGTGCAAGTCGATGAACTGATGGGCACCCGCGAAATCGTCATCAAGAACGTCGGGCCGCAACTGGCCCGCGTCATCGGCATCGAGGGGGCGACGGTACTCGGCGGCGGCGAAATCGTGCTGATCATCAACCCCGTCGCACTCTTCGAGCAGTTCGTTCAATCGCCGGCACGCGACACGGCGACCCGGACGCAGGCAGCCGATTCGCCAGCCTCGATGCCGGCGCACCGACCGACCGTGATGGTCGTCGACGACTCGCTGACCGTGCGCAAGATCACCGGACGGATACTGGCGCGCGAAGGCTATCAGGTCCTCGTCGCACGCGATGGCGTCGATGCGCTCGAACAGCTGATCGACATCGTCCCCGACGTCCTGCTCGTCGACATCGAGATGCCGCGTCTCGACGGATTCGAGCTGACCCGCCAGATCCGCGCCGACGAACGGCTGCACGCGGTACCGATCATCATGATCAGTTCGCGCACCGCCGAGAAACACCGGCGCTATGCCGCCGACATCGGCGTCGATCACTTCCTCGGCAAACCGTTCAACGAGGAGAGCCTGCTCAACCTCGTCGCGAGCTTCGTCACACCGGCGAACCTTTCTTGACGACGGCATAACGCGCCAGCGTGCGCCGTCGCGCCTCGGCGTGATCGACGCAGGGCCGCGGATAGTCCACGCCCAGGCGTACGCCATGCGCTGCCAGCGCCAGATCGCCCAAGGTCCACGGCGCATGGATGAAACGGTCGGGCACGGCGGCCAGTTCCGGCACGAAGCGGCGGATGAACCTTCCCCCGGCATCGAAGCGCTCGGATTGCGTCACCGGATTGAAAATGCGGAAGTACGGCTGCGCGTCGCAACCGGTCGACGCCGACCACTGCCAGCCGCCGTTGTTCGCCGCCAGATCGAAATCGAGCAGGCGCTCGGCAAAGTAGGCCTCGCCACGCCGCCAGTCGATGCCGAGATCCTTGGTCAGGAACGATGCCGTCAGCATGCGCAGGCGGTTGTGCATCCAGCCGGTCCGGCGCAACTGCCGCATGGCCGCATCGACCAGCGGAAACCCGGTCGCGCCCTCGCACCAGGCGGCGAAATCGCGATCCGCGGCCGCGCCGCTTTCCCACTTCAGCGCGTCGAATTCACGGCGAAAGGCGCCGTCCGCGACATGCGGAAAATGATCGAGGATCATGAAGTAGAAATCGCGCCAGATCAGTTCGTCCAGCCATTTCGCCGCCCCTTCCCGGCCCGCCCGGGCACCACCGATCGCCAGGGTGACGAGCCGGCGGATCGACATCGTGCCGAAGCGCAGATGCGGCGACAGGCCCGAGGTGCCGTCGAGCGCAGGAAAATCACGGGCGACCGCATAGTCGCCAAGACGCGACTCGAAACGTGTCAGCGCCGCCTGCGCACCCGACACTCCCGGCGAAAACGGCAGCGCATCGGCCGGCGACTTGAAGCCGACGCTGGTCAGCGTCGGCACGCCATGCGCGCAAGGCGGCACGGCCAAGCGTCCAGGTTGCAGCGAAAACGGGACAATGTCGTCGTCGCTGAAACGCCGTAGCCAGGCATTCCGGTACGGCGTGAATACCGTCAGCGGCCGCCCCGACTGCGCCAGCACTTCGGCGCCGTCCCGCAGCGCCTGGTCCTTGAACGCAACGAAGCTTATTCCTCGCGCCGCCAAAGCCGCTTCCACCGCGCCATCGCGTCGCTTGGCGGCGGGTTCGTAATCGCGATTGGCAAAGACCGCGTCGACACCGAGTTCGGCGGCAAGCGCCGGAACCGACTCGACCGCCCGCGCCGTGCGCACGATCAGCGCGCCGCCGCGCTGGCGCAGGCCGGCATCGAGTTCAAGGAGAGAGGCATGGATGAAGGCGACGCGCGCATCCGACGTATCGCTCAATGCATCGAGGATGTCGCGGTCGAAAATGAACGCGCAATAGACGCGACGGGCGCGCCGCGTCGCCTCGGCCAGCGCAGCGTTATCCTCATCGCGCAGATCGCGCCGGAACCACACCAGAATCGAATCGAACACTTCGCCACTCCCGGCCTGAACATGGCGGCCGCATGGCCGACGGTCATTTGAGGGTACAATATTCATATGCAGAGCATCAACCTGACCGATCATTTCCTGATTGCCATGCCATCCATGGCAGATCGGTATTTTGCAAAATCCCTGGTTTATATTGCCGAGCATAACGAGCAAGGCGCCCTCGGCCTGATCGTCAATCGCCCGGTCGAACTCGACCTCGCGACACTGCTCGAACGCATCTCGATCCCGATCCCACCGCGTGATCACGGCGAACTGGTCAACCAACCCGTCTATTTCGGCGGCCCGGTCCAGACCGATCGCGGTTTCGTCCTGCATCGACCGCTCGGCGAATGGCAATCGACACTCGTCGTCAATGCCGACACCGGACTCACCAGTTCCCGCGACATCCTCATGTCGCTCAGCAGCGCATCGCGCCCGGCCGACCTGCTTGTCAGCCTCGGCTATTCCGGCTGGGGCGCCGGCCAGCTTGAACACGAACTGGCGCAGAATGCCTGGCTGACGGTCCCGGCCAGCGCCCACATCCTCTTCGGACTCCCGCACGAGGAACGGCTGGCGTCGGCCATGGACATGCTCGGCATCGACTTCGCCAACCTCGCGGACGCCGCCGGGCATGCCTGAGGCGGGCGCGCTGGCACGAGGCACGGTCCTCGCCTTCGACTTCGGCGAAAAGCGCATCGGCGTTGCCATCGGCGAACTGGAATTACGCCAGGCGCATCCACTCACGACGATACGCAGCGAGATCAATGCCGAGCGCTTCAGCGCCATCGGCGCGCTGATCCAGGAATGGACGCCGACCCGGCTCGTCGTCGGCCTGCCGGTATCGCTTGACGGCACGCCGCACGCGATGACGGCGCGTTGCACCCGCTTCGCCAACCAGTTGCGCGGCCGCTTCAACCTGCCCGTCGATCATGCCGAGGAACGCTACAGCTCGCTCGAAGCCGAGGAACGGCTGCGCGAATCCGGCCACGACGCGCGCAGCGCCAAAACGCACGTCGACGCGCTGGCGGCCCAGATCATCCTGCAAGGCTACTTCGAACACCCCCCGTCCCCTTAGGAAACGCCACCATGCCTCTTCCCACTCTTCCGGATGCCGAAGCGCAATGCGTCGCGCTCGCCGAGCTGATCCGTCCCCACCTGCAGCCTGTCACGATGCTGATTGGCATCCACAGCGGCGGTGCCTGGGTTGCCCGCCGCCTCGCCGAACTGCTGCAGCCGGCAACGCCAATCGGCCAGCTCGACATCTCCTTCTATCGCGATGACTTCAGCAAGCGCGGACTGCACCCGCAGGTCAAGCCGACGCGGATTCCGCTCGACGTCGATGGGCGGCCACTGATCCTCGTCGATGACGTGCTCTACACCGGCCGTACCACGCGCGCCGCCATCAACGAGCTGTTCGACTACGGGCGCCCGGCCAGCATCGCGCTGGCGGTGCTCGCCGACCGCGGCGGCCGGGAGCTGCCGATCTACGCCGAGTACTGCACCTGGCAGGTCTCGCTCGGCGACCGCGAGGAGCTCGTGCTCGAACCCGATGCCGACGGCAAACTGCACTGGAGGTGCGAAGACCATGCATAATCCACAGCTCAACGCCCACGGCGAACTCACCCATCTGCTGACGACCGAGGGCCTGCCGCGCGAGACGATCGAACGCATCCTCGACACCGCCGCGAGCTTTCTCGAAGTATCCGACCGCAGCGTCAAAAAGGTGCCGCTGTTGCGCGGCAAGAGCGTCTTCAACCTGTTCTTCGAGAATTCCACGCGCACACGGACAACTTTCGAGATCGCCGCCAAGCGCCTCTCGGCCGACGTCATCAACCTCGACGTCGCGCGCTCATCGACGGCCAAGGGCGAGACCCTGCTCGACACGGTCGACAACCTCGTCGCCATGCACGCCGACATGTTCGTCGTCCGCCACAACGCCTCGGGCGCCCCCTACCTGATCGCCGACCACCTGCGCCGCACCGGACGGTCGGAGGTGCACGTCGTCAATGCCGGCGACGGTCGGCACGCGCACCCGACGCAGGGCCTGCTCGACATGTACACCATCCGTCACTACAAGCGGGACTTCTCGCAGCTGCGCGTGGCCATCGTCGGCGACATCCTGCATTCGCGCGTGGCGCGCTCGGACATCCACGCGCTCAAGGCACTCGGCGTCCCCGAGATCCGCGCCATCGGACCGCAGACACTGCTACCGGTGGCGATCGAGAAGATGGGCGTGCGCATATTCCACGACCTGCGCGAGGGCATTCGCGACTGCGATGTCATCATCATGTTGCGTCTGCAGAACGAACGCATGAACGGCGCCCTGCTGCCGTCGGCCCAGGAATATTTCAAGTGTTACGGCCTTACGTCCGAGGTGCTGGCGCTGGCCAGGCCCGACGCCATTGTCATGCATCCGGGACCGATGAACCGCGGCGTCGAAATCGCGTCCGAGGTCGCCGACGGCGCGCAATCGGTCATCCTGCCGCAGGTGACCTTCGGCATTGCCGTCCGCATGGCGGTCATGAGCATTCTGGCGGGGAACTGAGATGAACAAGCACATGATTCACATCACCGGCGGCCGCGTTATCGATCCGCAGCGCCAATTCGACCAGGTCGCCGACGTCTATATCGACGGCGACCGCATCGCCGCGATCGGCACGGCGCCAGCCGGCTTTGTCGCAACACAGACTATCGACGCAAGAGGCTGCATCGTCAGCCCCGGCTTCGTCGATCTTTCCGCCCGCCTCGGCGGCGTCGAGCCCGAACTGGCTGCGGCCGTCGCCGGCGGCATCACGGCGCTCGCCTGCCCGCCCGACACGCGACCGCCGCTCGACGAAGCCGGACTTGTCGAACGCATCGTCCGCCGCGGCGCCGCGCTCGGCCTCGCCCACATCTACCCGATCGGCGCACTGACGCAAGAACTCGGCGGCGAAAAACTCGCCGAATTGGCGACGCTGAGCAAGAGCGGCTGCATTGCCTTCTCACAGGCGCAGCGGCCATTGATCGACACGCAGGTGCTACTACGCGCGATGCAATACGCCGCTACCGTCGATGTCGCCCTGCATCTGCAACCGCAGGACCACTATCTGGCCCGCGACGGCGTTGCCCATGACGGCGACGTCGGCTCGCGCCTCGGGCTGTCTGGCATTCCGGTCTGCGCCGAAACGGTCGCCATCGCCACCGCCCTGCAACTGGCGAAAGCCACCGGCGCCCGTTTGCATCTCATGCGCCTGTCATCGGCTGCCGGCATCGCGCTGGTGCGCGAGGCGCGCCGCAACGGACTGGCCGTCAGTTGCGACATCGGCATCCACCACCTGCATCTGTCGGAAGAGGACATCGGCTATTTCGACAGCCATGCCCGTTTCACGCCACCGTTGCGTGCCCTCAGCGATCGGGCCGCGCTGCGCGAAGCCGTCGCCGAAGGCCTGGCAACGATCTGCTCCGACCACACGCCGGTCAGCGAGGACGGCAAGCAACTGCCGTTCGGCGAAGCCCAACCGGGTGCGACCGGGCTCGAACTGCTGCTGCCCTTGACGCTGCGCTGGGCACAGGAATGCGGCGTTCCACTGGCGACCGCGCTGGCCCGTATCACCTGCGACCCCGCCGCCGTCCTCGGCATCGAGGCTGGCACGCTGGCAGCGGGCAGCCGTGCCGACCTCTGCGTCTTCGATCCCGAAGCGCGCTGGTGCGTGACGCCGGACACGCTGCGTAGCCAGGGCAAGAACACGCCCTTCCCCGGTGAGGAGATGTGCGGCCAGGTACGCGCCACGCTGGTCGGTGGCCGCCTGGTTTTCGGCGACGCAGGTTAATCCCGCAGGAGTCGGACGGTGCAGGCGCTCGTCGGCTATCTCGGCTTGCTGGCGTTAGCCTGGGCGCTTTCGGGCAACCGACGGGCAGTGCCCTGGCGCACCGTCCTCGGCGGCATCGCATTGCAAGGGGCGCTGGCGCTGGCGATCTTCCGTCTGCCCGGCGCCCGCGAAACCTTCGCCGCCTGCAACGACGCCCTGCTCGCCATCAGCGCGGCAACCCGTGAAGGCACGCAACTCGTCTTCGGCTTTCTCGGCGGCGCGCCGCTGCCCTTCACTGAAAGCGCGCCCGGCGCCAGCTTCGTGCTGGCCTTCCAGGCGCTGCCGATCGTGCTCGTCATGAGCGCACTCTCGGCGCTGCTTTTCCACTGGCGCATCCTGCCCTGGGCGGTGCGGCTCTTTTCGCTCCTGCTCGAACGCAGTCTCGGCGTCGGCGGCGCAGTCGGCATGTCCACGGCCGCCAATGTCTTCGTCGGCATGGTCGAAGCACCCCTGCTTGTCCGCCCCTACCTGACGGCCGTCAGCCGCGGCGAGTTGTTCGTCATCCTCTCGGCTGGCATGGCCGGCGTCGCCGGCACGGTGATGGGACTCTATGCCGCCATCCTTGGCAATGTTGTCCCCGATGCGCTCGGCCATATCCTCGCCGCTTCGTTCATCAGCGCGCCGGCCGCGATCGTCTTCTCGGTCATCCTTGTACCCCCCACCGGCGCGCCGACCGGCCGCCACCTTGAACTGCCGCGCAGCGACCAGGGCAGCATGGATGCGATCACCCGCGGCACAATGGAAGGCGCGACGCTGTTGATCAATATCGTTGCCATGCTGATCGTCCTCGTCGCCCTCGTCAGTCTCGCCAACCAGGCACTTGCCCTGCTCCCGGCGGTCGACGGCGCGGCGCTGACGCTGCAGCGCCTTCTCGGCTGGCTCATGGCGCCGCTCGCGTGGGCCTGCGGCATTCCCTGGAGTGAAGCCGGCACCGCCGGCGCTCTGCTCGGCACCAAAACCGTTCTCAACGAACTGATCGCCTACCTTGATCTCGCCCATCTACCCGCCGAAGCGTTGGCGCCGCGCTCGAGACTGATCATGACCTACGCGCTCTGCGGCTTCGCCAACCTCGGCAGTCTCGGCATCCTGCTCGGCGGCATGTGCGCGATGGCCCCGGAGCGCCGTGCAGAGATCATCCGCCTCGGCCCCTGGACACTCGTTTCTGGCACGCTGGCAACGCTCTCCTGCGGCAGCATCGTCGCCCTGTTGCAATAGGCCAGATTGGAAAACGCCCCCACCGGTCGAAATTTTCCGCATCATTTCACGAACTGCCCTAATATTGCCCCACCTGCAACACAGACGTAATTCGCCGATCGATGACAAGATCATTCTGGCTTCGCTCAGCCGCTTACAAAACCTTTTGAAAAAGGGACTCACAAAATGAAACTGGGGAATGTCGGTATTGCCGCACGTTTGCAAATTCTCGCCGTCGTCGCCATTGCCTCTCTGCTCGTCCTGGCGGCCTCAGGCGCCTATGTCGCCCAACATCTCCGTAGCAGCGTCGATTACATTTACCGAAACACCTTGCCCAGCATCGACGCCATCGAAACCATCAACGAAGACTTCCTCCGGTTGAGACTGGCGGTGCTTTATCACTTCCTCAATAAGGAAGCCGCCAAGAAGCAAACCTCCGACGCGCAGATCACGGCGCTGAAGGACAAGATCCGGCAAGGATTGGCACGCTACGAGAAAGAACTCGTTTCCGATGCCACGGACAAGGCGATGCTGGAAAAGGAAAAGAGCTATTTCGAGACCTATTTCACCGAAATTGAACCAGCACTGGAGCGTTCGCGCGCCCTTGATGAAGCGGGTATCTGGGATGGGGTTGCAAAGGCGACCAAGAACATGACAGCGCTCAACGAAGCCATCGACGCACACAAGAAGTACAACACCCAACTGGCGGAAAACTATATTCGCGTCTCGGAGAGCACTGACCGACGCGGTCAATTCGTCGCCATCGCCCTGATTATCGCGTCGCTACTCGTCGTCGGGGGCCTCAGCGTCATCATTATTCGCGAAATTCGCACGCGCATGGGGCGTCTGAGCGGCATGATGAACCAGGTCAACGACACGCTCGATTTCACGGTGCGCATCCCCATTACGCGCATGGACGAACTCGGCCACTCAGCCGACGCTTTCAACCGGCTGATCGAGAAGTTGCAGACGAGTCTCCGATCGATTGCCGAGAGCACGCGTTCGGTCGCCGCAGCTGCCGACGAAATGAACACGACCTCCGGTCACGTCGCCACCGCCTCGCAACAGCAAGCCGCAGCGGCCTCCGACATGGCAGCAACCGTCGAGGAACTCACGGTCAGCATCAACCACGTCGCCGACCGGGCCGGCGAGACCAGTCGCCTGGCCAGGGAATCGGGCGAAGTCGCCGGACGGGGCGAACATGTCATCGCAGATACCAGCACGGAAATTCACGAGATTGCCAGCACGGTCGGTGAGGCTGGAGAACTCATTCACAGTCTCGAATCGAACAGCCAGCAGATCGCCAACGTCCTCCAGGTCATCCGGGACGTTGCCGAACAGACGAATCTGCTTGCGCTCAATGCTGCCATCGAGGCGGCCCGGGCGGGCGAACAAGGCCGCGGCTTTGCGGTCGTCGCCGACGAAGTACGCAAACTGGCCGAACGTACCGCCACCTCGACCCAGGAAATCGCCAAGACCATCGACGCCATGCGCACCAGCGCAAGCGACGCCGTCGCCAGCATGACGACGGTCAATGCCAAGGTGAAATCGGGGGTGGACAAGGCACAGGAGGCCAATCAGGCGATGCAGCAAATCGGCGGGGGGGCACGGTGCTCGATCGGCATGGTCGAGGAAATCGCCGAGGCCATCCGCGAACAGGGGGCGGCCACCAACAATATCGCCTCGCAAGTGGAACGTATCGCCCAGATGTCGGAAGAGAGCAGCGCAGCGGCAGCCAACAGTGCCGAAGCGGCCAACGCGCTCGACCAACTGGCCAAGGACATGCAGCGCATCGTCAGCGCCTACCGGCTTGCTTGAAGCCGGCCTCCGATTGCGCATTGCCAAGGAGGACAGACCCGGTTAAATGCAGATTGCGTTTAACCGGGGACCCTTTCTACCGAGCCGTCCGCAATCCCGCCAGATACAAATCGACGATGACCGGCCCGTCGGCGGCCAGCGAAAAAAGCCGCGGATCGAGCGTCCAGTTGACGACGAGACCGTCGGCCGTCGCCATCAGGCCGATCGCCGCCAGATGCGGGTCGAGCGAGTTCGGCAGATAGCCACGCGCTTGCGCCAGCCGAAAGGCTTCTTCACTGACCGCAAGATAGCGGTTTCCGCATTCCAGATGCTTGTCCCGACTGCGCGCCATTTCTCCAACGTATTCGCATTTGTGCCAGACGATCTCTATGACGCGGAGATACCGGGGATCATTGACGATGCGTTCGAAAAAGTGCGATGCGAGTTTGCGCAGGAGGTCAACCGGATTGGCATCGTCGTTGGCGCGCAATTCGGCGAGCTTGGTCTCGAACGGGTCGAAAACCCGCTGGATCATGGCATCGAACAGATCCGCCTTGTTTTTGAAGTGCCAATACACGGCACCACGCGTCACACCCGCCGCCGTCGCGATTTCCGCCAACGAGGTACGACTGACGCCATGTTCCTTGAACACGAGCTCGGCCGCGTCAAGGATCGCATTCCGTGTTTCCTGCGCTTCCTCCTTGGTTTTCCTGACCATGATGCTCCTCCTGCAAGACGCCCATGGACCGATGTCTGGTACGCAGTGATGATTTTAGCGCGAAACGGCAAATACATACACTCGTGAATGTATGTAAGCATCATGCGCAACGATAACTGTTTGCCGCGTTTCCTCGACGCTGATGTCAGGCAAGCAACTTGGGCAGCGCCGCACAGAGCACGGCAACGCCTGAGAAACTGAGCAGCAACAGGACGATCTGACGGAAGCGTGCCTGGCTCATCCGCGCATAGACTCGCACACCGAGTCGCGCCGGAAGGAACAGCGCCAGGGCCACCACCGGAAACATTGGCCACATCTCGGTGCTGACCACCCCGGTCATCAGATAGGCGATAAAAGTCACCGCCAGCGTCGCCAGATTGAAATTCTGGATGATCGCACGCTGCTCGTTCTTCTCGAGTCCGCGCAAGGTCGTCCACAAGGTCGGGATGGCGCCCGTGATGCCGCCGAGCCCCCCCATGAAGCCGCCGGCAAGGCCCGATACCGCGTCGGCAATACGACCGCCCCAGCGCACCTGGGGCAGACTGCCGGAAAGCAGCATGGTCGGACACCAGGCAACGAGCACGATACCGAGGATCAGCTTGAAAACGTTGGGGTCAAGCAGCGGCAAAAGCAGCACACCGATCGGAATGCCGACGAGTCCGCCGGCGAGGTACGGACCGAGAACGGCCAGATGGAGCCCTCGCTTGACCGACGCCATGGCCACCAGCTGGCCGGTCAGCGAACCAAAAACGGCCATCACCGACACGAGCTTGGGATCGAGCCCCCAGACCCAGATCGACACCGCCACCATGCTGAAGGCGAAACCCGACAGGCCTTGAACGAAACCGGCAATGACGGCGCCAACGACCAACAGCAGATAATCGGGAGAGAACATCAACGGCCCCTTAGTCGCCCGACCAAAGCCGATTTCGCACGACCGCCTCGTCAACCGCGACCTCGACCACCTTGCGCCGGGAGGTTTGGCCACTCTTCAGGGAGACGGCGGCGCGCGGCAGATCGAGACGATCGGAGATGAATTCGAGCAACGCAGCATTGGCCTTGCCGTCCACCGGAGGTGCCGCCAGGCGGATTTTCAGCGAATCGCCGTGCAGACCGGCCACCTCGGTCTTGCGCGCCGCCGGTTGGATATGCAGCGTCAGTGTCGCGGTCGCACCGCGTGACTGTAACCAGGTCACCGCCAGCGCCTCACAGGAAAATCAGGATCAGCTGCAGCAACAGGATCGCCACCAAAGGCGACAGATCGATCATGCCGAGCGGCGGAATGATGCGCTGCAAGGGTGCCAGCAACGGCCGGGTGATTTGATGCACCGGCTGGGAAAAGGGCGAGTACGGGTTGACCCACGAGAGCACCGCCTGCAGCACCAGCGCACCGATCATCAGATAGACGCCGAGTCGCAGCGTGGCGAGCACGGCCTGCCCGGCGATGAATGCAGCGAGCATTTCCGGCGCGCCGATACCAATATGCATGCCGCCCAGCAATGCGACCCGTGCCAGCAACAACAACACCTGCACTGCATACGCCGGCAGCAACGACGCCAGGTCGAAGCCCATGAATCCTGGCAGGACCCGCCGCAAGGGCGCGACGATCCAGTTGCTCAACTGTACGACCAGCGTCCCCAGCGGATTGGAGAAGGAGACGCGAAATGCCTGCATCAGGAAGCGGAGCAACAACACGCCGCCAATAAATCCGCCGACGGAATCGAGCAGGAACAGCAAAGCTTGCGTCAACATCAATCACTCTCCAAAGCGCACACGGGACCGATCACCGGAATACCGCTTCAATCGCGGCCGAACTCTTCACCCAGTTCGCGGCTGCGCGCCGCCGCTGCCAGCGCACCGGCGGCGATCGCTTCGCGCACGCCGCGTTCCGCCATGACGCGCAGCGCCGCCTCGGTCGTGCCGCCCTTCGAGGTCACGCGCTCGCGCAGGATCGCCGCGGACTCTTCGGAGCCCTGTGCCAGTTTTGCGGCACCGAGCACCGTATCGATCGACAGCTGACGCGCCTGTGCGGACGAAAAGCCAAGATCGGCGGCGGCCTGCTGCATCGCCTCGATGAGCAGGAAAGCGTAGGCGGGACCGCTGCCCGAAATCGCCGTGACCGCGTCGATCTGGGCTTCCTCGTTCACCCATAAGGTTGTGCCGACAGCCTGCAGGATTTTCTCCGCACCGCGCCGCTCCGTCTCGGCAACCCCGGGCAGGGCGAAAAGGCCGGTGACGCCGGCGCCGATCAGAGCCGGCGTATTCGGCATGGCCCGGACCAGGCGCGCATAGCCGCCGAGCCAGCGCGACAAGTCGCTCAGGCGAATGCCGGCGGCAATACTGATGACGAGTTGCTCGCGGAGTTTGCCGCGGAACGGTGCGACGGCAGCGCGCAATTGCTGCGGCTTGACGGCCAGCAGCACGACGTCGCAATCGAAGGCTTCCGGCGACGGCGTGGACAGGCACTTGACGCCGAAGCGCTCACGCAGCGGGCCGTGGTTCTGCTCGTTGATCTCGATCACCGTAAACGCGCTGGCGGGGACGCCCTTGTCGAGCATGCCACCGATCAACGCATTGGCCATATTGCCGCCGCCGAGGAAGGTGATTTTCATGTTTTCTGTCTTTCTCCAAAAATCGCGGTGCCGACGCGCACCATCGTCGCCCCCTCGGCGATCGCCGCCTCGAGGTCGTGCGACATGCCCATCGACAGCGTATCGAGCGGCATCCCACCGCGTTGCAACTGTTCAAAAATTTCGCGCAGCCTGGCAAATGCCCGTCGCTGCGCGGCGAAATCGTCGGTCGGTTCCGGAATCGCCATCAGTCCGCGCAACTGCAAGCGGGGAAGACCGGTCACCGCCGCGGCCAATGCCGCCACCTCATCCGGCGCGACGCCGCTCTTGCTCGCCTCGCCGCTGACATTGACCTGCAGGCAAACCTGCAGGGGCGGCAGATGGACCGGCCGCTGCTCGGACAGGCGCTGCGCGATCTTCAAACGATCGATCGAGTGCACCCAAGCGAACGATTCAGCGACCGGACGCGTCTTGTTGCTCTGCAGCGGACCGATGAAATGCCATTCGAGATCCAGCGCAGCCAGTGCCAGAGTCTTGGCCACGCCTTCCTGAACATAGTTTTCACCGAAACAGCGCTGCCCGGCGGCAGCCGCCGCCTCGACCGAAGACGCCGGCCAGGTCTTGCTCACGGCCATCAGCGTCACGGCGGCGGGGTCGCGCCCGAAACGGCGCGCAGCCGCATCTATGCGGGCGCAAACGGCTTGCAGGTTGGCGGAAATAGTCGTCATAATCGTTGCCGGAAGATGCCGCGAGTATAGCATCGCGCTCCGAACACCGCCGAGGGAGACCCCATGGACATCACCGAACTGCTGGCCTTCAGCGTCAAGAACAAGGCTTCCGACCTGCACCTTTCCTCCGGCCTGCCACCGATGATCCGCGTCCATGGCGACGTGCGCCGAATCAATCTGCCGCCGATGGAACACAAGGATGTGCACGCCATGGTGTATGACATCATGAACGATGCGCAGCGCAAGCATTATGAGGAAAATCTCGAATGCGACTTTTCCTTCGAAATTCCCAACCTCGCGCGCTTCCGCGTCAATGCCTTCGTGCAGAAACGGGGCGCGTCGGCGGTGTTGCGCACGATTCCGTCGAAGGTACTGTCGCTTGAGGACCTCAACGCGCCGAAGATCTTCAAGGATATTTCCGAATACCCCCGTGGCATTGTTCTCGTCACCGGCCCGACCGGGTCGGGCAAGTCGACGACGCTGGCGGCGATGGTGAACCACATCAACGAAAACGAACAGGGCCATATCCTCACGATCGAGGACCCGATCGAATTCGTGCATGAATCCAAGAAGTGCCTGATCAACCAGCGCGAAGTCGGGCCGCATACGCATTCGTTCTCGAACGCGCTGCGATCGGCTTTGCGCGAAGACCCGGATGTCATCCTCGTCGGCGAAATGCGCGACCTCGAAACCATTCGCCTGGCATTGAGCGGCGCCGAAACCGGCCACCTCGTGTTCGGCACGCTGCACACCTCAAGCGCCGCCAAGACGATCGACCGTATCGTCGACGTCTTTCCCGCCGCCGAAAAGGAGATGGTCCGGGCGATGCTGTCGGAATCGCTGCGCGCCGTCATCTCGCAGACGCTGCTCAAGACCAAGGACGGCAGCGGCCGCGTCGCTGCGCACGAAATCATGATCGGTACACCGGCGATCCGCAACCTGATCCGCGAAGCCAAGGTCGCACAGATGTATTCGGCGATCCAGACCGGCGCGCAGGTCGGCATGCAGACGCTCGACCAGAACCTGCAAGACCTCGTCCGCCGCAACATCGTGTCCGCCGCCGAGGCGCGCAGCAAGGCCGCCAACAAGGACTCATTCCCGGGCGCCTGATGCGCCAGATAAGGAAAACCCGTCATGGAACGCGATCAAGCCCTTCGATTCATGCAGGAACTGCTGCGCCTGATGGTGCAGAAAAAAGGCTCCGACCTCTTCGTCACCGCCAACTTTCCGCCGGCCATCAAGATCGACGGAAAAATGACGCCGGTCTCGAACCAGATCCTCACCGCGCAGCACACCGCCGAACTCGCACGCGCAATCATGAACGACCGCCAGGCGGCCGAATTCGAGGCGACGCGGGAATGCAACTTCGCCATCTCGCCGGCCGATATCGGCCGCTTCCGCGTGAACGCCTTCGTCCAGCAGGGGCGCGTCGGCGTCATCTGTCGCACCATCAACACGACAATCCCGCGTTTCGAGGATCTCAACCTGCCACCCGTGCTCAAGGATGTCGTCATGACCAAGCGCGGACTCGTGCTGCTTGTCGGCGGTACGGGCTCGGGCAAATCGACCTCGCTAGCGGCGATGATCGGCTATCGCAACGAAAATTCCTTCGGGCACATCATCACCATCGAGGACCCGGTCGAATACGTGCACGACCACAAGGGCTGCGTCATCACGCAACGGGAAGTCGGCGTCGATACCGACTCGTGGTCAGCGGCGCTCAAGAACACCTTGCGCCAGGCGCCCGACGTCATTCTGGTCGGCGAAATCCGCGATCGCGAGACGATGGACTACGCCGTCGCCTTCGCCGAAACCGGCCACCTCTGCCTTGCCACCTTGCACGCCAACAGCACCAATCAGGCGATCGACCGGATCGTCAATTTTTTCCCCGAAGAACGGCGTCCACAACTGCTCATGGACCTCTCGCTCAACCTGCGCGCCGTCATCTCGCAGCGCCTGATCCCGCTCAAGGAAGGCAAGGGCCGCGCCGCGGCGATCGAAATCCTGCTCAACTCCCCGCTGGTATCGGACCTGATCTTCAAGGGCGAGGTGCATGAGATCAAGGAAATCATGAAGAAGTCGCGCGAACTTGGCATGCAGACCTTCGACCAGGCGCTGTTCGACCTCTACGAAGCCGACCGGATCAGCTACGAAGACGCGCTGCGCAACGCCGATTCGGTCAACGACCTGCGCCTGCAGATCAAGCTGCACGGCAAGGAATCGAAAGACCGCGACGTCAACTCGGGGCTCGACCACCTGGAAGTGATGTAGCCGTCAAAAACCGGCTCGCGCCGAGGCGCCGCAAGCCTTGGCGCGGAAAATCCGGAATTCTCGAAAAGCCGCTGACGCGGCTTTTTTTATACAAAAGTTCAATAAGCGAAATTACCTTTCACAATGTGCAAAACTTTTGTACAATCGCTGATTCCAGGAGTGCATTTTGTTATTCCGATATTGCACCAAGCGGCCTGACAAACGCCAAGCGGTCTGACAAAAACTCCCAAACCCCAGAAGCGGAGAGCGTTTATGTTCGAAGTACGCATTCATGGCCGGGGAGGCCAAGGCGTGGTGACGGCGGCGGAGATGCTGTCGATCGCCGCATTTGAAGAAAACCATCACGCGCAAGCGTTTCCAAGCTTCGGCTCCGAGCGGACCGGCGCGCCGGTCGTGGCCTACTGCCGCATCGACGACAAGGAAATCCGGCTGCGCGAGCCGATCATGCAACCGGACGCGCTGATCATCCAGGACCCGACGCTGCTGAGCCAGATTGACGTGTTCGCCGGTCTCAAGCACAACGGTTTCGTCCTCATCAACACCAAGAACAGCTTTGCCGAACTGGGCCTCGCCGAACTGGTGAGCACCTGGTCGGCCGACCGCCTGTGCATCCTGCCGGCCACCGACCTCGCACTCAAGCACGTCGGACGCCCGGTGCCGAACGTGCCGCTGCTGGCCGGTTTTGCCGCGCTGTCAGGCAAGATCAAACTCGAATCGGTGTGCAACGCCATCAACGTCAAATTCTCGGGCAAGGTCGCCCAGGGCAACGTCGCCGCCGCGACCGAAGCCTTCGAGATCGTCCGCGCCCATGTCGAAAGCACCCGCAAGGAGGTTGCCCATGCTTAAGCAAATGGAAGGCTCGCAGGCCGTCGCCGAAGCGATCGCGCTGTGCCGTCCGGAAGTCATCTGCGCCTATCCGATCTCTCCGCAGACCCACATCGTCGAAGGGCTTGGCGAGATGGTCAAGGGCGGCGAACTGCCGGAATGCGAATTCATCAACGTCGAATCCGAATTTGCCGCGATGAGCGTGGCCATCGGCTCCTCCGCCGCCGGCGCCCGTACCTACACGGCGACCGCCGCGCAGGGCCTGCTGTTCATGGTCGAAGCCGTCTATAACGCGTCCGGCCTCGGCCTGCCGATCGTGATGACCGTCGCCAACCGCGCGATCGGCGCCCCGATCAACATCTGGAACGACCACTCCGACTCGATCTCGCAACGCGACAGCGGCTGGATCCAGCTCTTCGCCGAAACCAACCAGGAAGCCGTCGACCTGCACATTCAGGCTTTCAAGCTGGCCGAGGAATTGTCGCTGCCGGTGATGGTCTGCATGGACGGTTTCATCCTCACCCACGCCTACGAGCGCGTCGACATTCCGAGCAAGGAGCAGGTCGACGCCTTCCTGCCCAAGTACGAACCACGCCAGGTGCTCGACCCCAACGATCCGGTCTCGATCGGCGCGATGGTCGGTCCCGAGGCTTTCACCGAAGTCCGCTATCTCGAACACGAAAAGCAGATGCAGGCGCTCGAACTGATCCCGGAAATCGCCGCCGAGTTCAAGACAGGCTTCCAGCGCGACTCGGGCGGTCTGGTCCGCGGCTATCGCCTCGAAGACGCCGACACCGTCGTCGTCGCCATGGGTTCGGTACTCGGCACGATCAAGGACACCATCGACGAGATGCGCGATGCCGGCATCAAGATCGGCGTCCTCGGCGTCATCTCCTTCCGTCCGTTCCCGCTCGAAGCGGTGCGCGCCGCGCTGAAGAACGCCAAACGCGTCGTCGTCGTCGAGAAGACCTTCGCCGTCGGCATCGGCGGCATCCTCGCGACCGACATTCGCACGGCCATGGACGGCATCGCCATCCGTGACTACACCGTCGTCGCCGGTCTCGGCGGTCGTCCGATCACGCGCAAGTCGCTGCGCGAGGTCTTCAACAAGGCCACGTTCGACGAACTGCCCGCACTGACCTTCCTCGATCTCGACTGGGCCATCGTCAACAAGCAGCTGGCGCGCGAACGCGCCAAGCGCCGTTCCGGCCCGACCGCCGAAAACATCCTGCGCGACGTGGGCGACCATGTTGCCCAACACAGTTGAGGAGTCGTTCATGAGCTTTCAACCCGTCAAGTTTTACCAGACCGGTACCTTTACCGTCGGCAACCGCCTGCTCGAACCCGATCAGCGCAGCGTGCAGGCCAACATGGAGCGGACCAACTCGCTCAACTCCGGCCACCGCGCCTGCCAGGGCTGCGGCGAGGCGCTCGGCGCCCGTTACGCCATCGACGCGGCGATGCACGCGACCAACAACCAGTTGATCGCCGCCAACGCCACCGGCTGTCTTGAAGTCTTCTCGACGCCCTACCCGGAAACCTCGTGGCAGGTTCCCTGGATTCACTCGCTGTTCGGCAACGCCGCTGCCGTCGCCACCGGTATCGCCGCGGCGATCAAGGTCAAGCGCCAGAAGGGCGAGACCAAGGAAGACGTGCGCGTCGTCGCCCAGGGCGGCGACGGCGGCACGACCGACATCGGCTTCGGCTGCCTGTCCGGCATGTTCGAGCGTAACGACGATGTGCTCTACATCTGCTATGACAACGGCGGTTACATGAATACCGGCGTCCAGCGCAGCTCGGCGACGCCTCCGGCCGCGCGCACGGCGACCACCATGCCGGTCGGTGCCGAACCCGGCAACCCCTTCGGCCAAGGCAAGTTCGTGCCGTCGATCGCGATGGCGCACGAAATCCCCTACGTCGCCACCGCCACTGTTGCCGACCTGCGCGACCTTGAACACAAGGTCAAGAAGGCGATGACTTTCCGCGGCGCCCGCTACATCCATATCCTCGTTCCCTGCCCGCTCGGCTGGGGAGCCGCCTCGGGCGACACGATCAAACTCTCGCGCCTGGCCAAGGAAACCGGTTTGTTCCCGGTGTTCGAAGCGCAGTACGGCGAAATCACCGGCTCGGCCAAGATTCGCGAACCGCTGCCGGTCGAGGAGTACCTGCGTCCGCAGAAACGTTTCGCCCACCTGTTCGGCAAGAAGCCGGCCTATGAAACCATCGTCCGCCTGCAGGCGCTCGCGGACCGTAACATCCGCAGATACTCGCTGCTCGACAAGGAGGCGAACTGATGAACAAGCCTTTTGCAATTACCCTCGATCCCGGCTCCTCGCTTGCCAACCACACCGGATCGTGGCGCACCGAACGTCCTGTCTACGTTGACCGCCTCCCGCCCTGCAACAACCAGTGCCCGGCCGGCGAGGACATCCAGGGCTGGCTCTTCCATGCAGAATCGGGCAACTACGAAGCCGCCTGGCGCCATCTCACCAACCACAACCCGTTCCCGGCAATCATGGGCCGCGTCTGCTATCACACCTGCGAAGGCGCGTGTAACCGGGGCAAGCTCGATTCGGCCGTCGGCATCAACTCAGTCGAACGCTTCCTCGGCGACGAGGCGATCAAGCAGAAGTGGCAGTTCGATCGCCCGGCGACGGAATCGGGCAAACACGTGCTGGTCATCGGCGCCGGTCCGTCGGGCATGTCGGCGGCCTACCATCTGCGCCGCCTCGGCCACCAGGTCACCGTCGTCGAAGCCGGTCCGCTGGTCGGCGGCATGATGCGCTACGGCATTCCGAAGTACCGCCTGCCGCGTGAAGTGCTCGACGCCGAGATGCAGCGCATCGTCAACATGGGCGTGCGCGTCGTCCTCGACACCAAGATCGAAAACGTCCTCGACACGATGAAAGAAGGCAGCTATGACGCCGCCTTCCTCGCCGTCGGCGCGCACATCGGCAAGCGCACGGCCATCTCCGATGGCGAAGGCCCCCGCGTTTTCGACGCGATTTCGGTGCTGCGCGGCCTTGAAAACGGCGAGAAGATCCCGCTCGGTCGCCGCATTGCCGTCTATGGCGGCGGCAACACCGCGATCGACGTGGCGCGTACTGTGCGTCGTCTTGGCGCCGAGCCGATCATCGTTTACCGCCGCACGCAGGACAAGATGCCGGCGCACGCCTTCGAAATCGAAGAGGCGCTGCAGGAAGGCGTAACCATCAAGTGCCTGTCGACGATCAAGCAGACCGATCCGAAGGGCATCGTCCTCGAAAAGGTTCAGGCTGACAGCCGCGGCTCGCTCCACCCGACCGGCGAATACGAGACGCTGGAAGTCGACTCGGTGGTGCTGGCGCTCGGCCAGAACGTCGACCTCGGCGCACTCAAGGGCGTTCCGGATATCGAACTCAATGACGGCGTCGTCAAGGTCGATGCCAACATGATGACCGGCCATGCAGGCCTGTTCGCCGGCGGCGACATGGTCCCGACCGATCGCAACGTCACCGTCGCCGTCGGCCACGGCAAGAAGGCGGCCCGCAACATTGACGCCTGGCTGCGCGGAACGACCCACACCGCCCCGGAAAAACACCAGATCGCCACCTTCGAGCGGCTCAACACCTGGTATTACTCCGACGCGCCGAAGACCGTCCGCCCGATGCTCGACGTGATCCGCCGACAATCGACCTTCGACGAAGTCCAGGGCGGTCTCGACGAGACCAACGCGCTGTTCGAAGCACGCCGCTGCCTCTCCTGCGGCAACTGCTTCGAGTGCGACAACTGCTACGGCGTCTGTCCGGACAACGCCGTCATCAAGCTCGGCCCCGGCAAGCGCTTCCAGTTCAACTACGACTACTGCAAGGGCTGCGGCCTCTGCGCCGCCGAGTGTCCCTGCGGCGCCATCAACATGGTGCCGGAAAACATCTAAGCACCGACGGTACAACATCGCCGACCAAGAGCAGGGCGCCTCGCCCTGCTCTTTTTTTTTCGTCTTTTTTCGTCCTTTTCCCCCTCCTCCGCCGCAGCAGAACGCGCCAGCAAAGCTAACCGGCTGATTCATCTGGGATTATTTTTTTTGGTATTGCATTTCATAATTTGCAAAATTTTGTTGCTAGAATAGTTCGTTCTGGGGTGTCAATTTTCTATTCCGATACAACACTAACTCACGGATAGAAAAGGGAATCTCGATCAAACTCTCCAGGGGGAGATCTATGGGTACGCAGAGGGGACTGCACCATAACGGCCACAACGGCCACCTTCTGGCAATGGCGAGCCACGCGTCGCCGATTGCCACGCCCTCGTATTTCTCTCGCCCAGACGGCATTTCCGGATCCTTTCATCGATTTGCAGCAAGCCAACCGCCAAGTCTGGCGGCGGGCTGAATTTCTCATCATCCTTTCGGAATTCTCAATATGAAAGCCAAGAAAGCGAAATACCCAGGCATTCCCACCGTCATCAACGGTAACGGCGCAGTCGCCCACGTCATGGGGCAGGTCTGCGGCGGCGTGATCGGCTATCCGATTACACCATCGACGGAGATCTCGGAAATTTACGAAGCCTTCCGCGCGGAAGGCGGCGTCAATGTCTGGGGCAAGCATCCTTTCTTCTTTGAACCGGAAGGCGAACACTCCGCCCAGAGCGGCGCGCTCGGCGCGCAGCTGACCGGCGGCCAGTACATTTCCAACGCCTCGTCGAGCCAGGGCATCCTCTACGCGCTCGAATCGCACTACGTCACCGTCGGCAAAAAGGTCGGCGGCTTCGTGTTGCAGGTCGCCGCCCGCGTCGTCTCGAAGCACTCGCTCAACGTCATGGCCGGCCATGACGACGTCTACGCCCTGCTTTCCTCGGGCTACACGATCCTGTTCGGCTCGAACCCGCAGGAAGCCGCCGACCTCGCAGCGATTTCCTACCGCAGCTCGGCGCTGTCACTGATCCCGGTCGCCAACGCCATGGACGGCTTCGCCACCAGTCACATGATGAGCGAGTCGTATCTGCCCGAACCGGAATTGCTGAAGGAATACCTCGGCGACCCGGAAGGCCGCATCAAGGCGCCGACCGTCGCCCAGGAAGTGCTGTTCGGCGCCAAGGGACGCGTCTTCCAGCTCAACCAGTACCTGTCGCGCCATGAGGCCGACATCACCGCCGACAACCTCGCCGCGCTGAAGAAGTACCTCGACAGCAACGCCGCCAAGGTCGAAAAGGACAACGCCGGCGACCTCGTCGCCAAGACGCTCGGCTGGCTGCCCGAAGAACTCCACGGTCAGTGGAAGCGCCAATGGGTCAACGCGCTCGAGAAGGGCACCCGCCAGCTCGTTCCGGCGCTCGTCGACATCAATAATCCGGGCCTCACCGGCGCGGTGCAGAACCAGCCCGACTTCCAGGCCGGCGCTGCCGACCACCGTACCCACTTCGTCAGCGAAGTGCCGGCACTCGTCCGCCAGGCGATGGCCGAGTACTCGACGCTGACCGGCCGTCATTATTCGCCGGTGCATACATATATGTGCGATGACGCCGAAATCGTCATGGTCGGCCTCGGCTCGGTCTGCGACGACGTCGAAGCCGTCGTCGATTACCTGCGCAGCAAGGGCAAGAAAGTCGGCCTCGTCGCCATCAAGCTGCTGCAACCCTTCCCGGAAGCCGAAGTCGTCGCCGCGCTGGCCGGCAAGAAGGCGGTCACGGTGCTCGAACGTTCCGACCAGACCGCGCTGACCACGCTGGTCACCCAAGCACTGTTCAAGGCCCGTGAAAACGGCGAAGCGAAGACCGTCCGCCACGCCGACATACCGGCGATCAAGGCCATTCCGCGCCTGACCACGGCCATCTTCGGCCTCGGCGGCCACGACCTGCAGCCGCGTCACCTGATCGCCGCCTTCAAGGCGATGGAAACCGGCAAGAGCGCGCCGCTCGTTTACCTCGGCTCGCAGTTCTTCTCGAAGACCTCGAATCCGCGCCTCGCCGAACTGCAGAAACGTATGAAGGCCGCGTATCCGGAAACCGAGCTGATGGCGCTCGAAGCCGAGCCAAATCCGCGTCTACTGCCTGATTCGGCCTTCCGCATCCGCTTCCACTCGGTCGGCGGCTACGGCACGATCGCCTCGGGCAAGCTGCTCACCGACATCCTCGCCGGCGCGCTCGACATGCAATCGAAGTCGGCGCCGAAGTACGGTTCGGAAAAGAGCGGCGCCCCGACCAATTACTACATCACGCTGAGTCCCCAGCCGATCAAGATCACCAACGCCGAACTCGAAGACGTTGAAGTCGTGATCTCGCCGGACCACCGCTCCTTCGTACACACCAACCCGCTCAAGGGTCTGGCCGAAGGCGGCACCTTCATTCTGCAATCCTCGGGCACGCCCGAGCAGGTCTGGGCCGAACTGCCGGCGCAATTCCGCAAGACAATCCGCGAGAAGAAGATCAACTTCTTCATCATCGACGCCTTTGCCGTCGCCAAACGCAACGCGCCGACACCGGAACTCGCCACCCGCATGATGGGTATCGCCTTCATCGGCGCCGTTGCCGGACACGTCAAGCAGGTCGCCGGTGGTGCCTCGCAAAAAGCCATCCTTGAAAAGGTGCGCAAGCAGATTCAGAAGAAGTTCGGCTCCAAGGGCGACGCCGTCGTCGCCGGCAACATGCAGGTGATCGAGGAAGGCATCCAGGCAACCCAACGCGTCGACTACAACGCTGCCGCCTTCACCAAGATCGATGCCAAGCCGGCACCGATCGTCCTGCGCAACGTCTCGCTCTCGTCGTCGATGTGCCAGTCGTCGGGTTCCTCGACCTGCGGCCTGTTCGATCGCGAGTATTTCAGCGACATGATCGCCACGCCGTTCAAGGAAGGCACCATCGGCGAAGCGCCGGTCCTGCCAGGCACCGGTCTGTTCATGCCCGCCGGTAGCGCCGGCGCCAAGGACAAAGGCCTGTTCCGCCGCACCGTGCCGGTCTTCAACGCCGAGGTGTGCACGGGCTGCATGGAGTGCACGCTGGTCTGTCCGGACGCTGCCATCCCGAACACGGTTCATGACATCCACGAACTGCTCGCCACCGGCATCGCCCAGCTTGACATCACCGAAGCGCAGCGCGAAGCCATGCGCGCGCAGATGATCCCGATGACCGAGGGCATCCGCGAAACCTATCGCCAGACGAAGGAAGAGCGGGCGTTCCACGAAATCGTCGCGGAAGTCGCCGGCAAGCTGCCGACCAAGCAGGCGACGCTGCTCGCCAACTTCACCAAGCTTGTCGATGTGCTCGCCGTCTATCCGGTCTCGAAGACGCGTCCCTTCTTCGACGCGATGGAAAAGGCGACGCCGGGCACCGGCGGTCTCTTCGCCAGCACAATCGACCCGTGGAAGTGCACGGGCTGTCTCGAATGCGTCGAAGTCTGCGGCCCGGGCGCCCTGAGCGCACAGGAACAAGAACCGGCGCTGCTCGAAATGCTGCAGAGCCGCTTTGAATTCATGAGCAAGACGCCGAATACGCCGGAGCGTTTCTACGACACCGCGCTCGAAGGCGGCGAAGCCAAGCGCCTGCTGCTCGATCGCGGCAATTACTACTCGACGACCGGCGGTCACGGCGGCTGCCGCGGCTGCGGCGAAGTCACCGCGATCCGTCAGGTGATGGCGACCAACCATGCGATCACCGACAAGCGCAAGGAAGCCCACATCGCCGAACTCGAAGAAACCGTGGCAGCGCTGGAAGCGAAGCTCGCCGCGCTCGGCAAGAAGGACGCCGCGCGCAGCCAGCGCATCAACACCGCGCTCAAGGCACTCGAGAAGCGCCTGTATCTCTACGAAGGCGGCCCGACCGGCAACGGCCCGGCCGGCGCGATCATCGCCAACTCGACGGGTTGCAGCAGCGTTTACGCCTCGACCTTCCCGTTCAACGCCTATAACGATCCCTGGGTAAACAGCCTGTTCCAGGACGCCCAGCCGCTTGCCAAGGGCATCTTCGAGGGCATCGCCGCGCAGGCGCTGACCGACATCCGCGCGCTGCGCACGGCCAAGCTCGAACTGGCCGACGCCTACGTGCCGGAACAGCATGACGCCGAAATGCGCCTGCTGAGCTCGGACAAGTTCACGAAGGAAGAGCTGGCCCTGTTGCCGACGATCATCACCGTCGGCGGCGACGGCGCCACCTACGACATCGGCTTCGGCGCCTTCTCGCGCATTCTGGCGAGCAACACGCCGATCAAGGTCGTCGTGCTCAACACCGGCGCCTACTCGAACACCGGCGGACAAGCCTCGACCTCGAGCTTCATCGGGCAGGACTCCGACCTTGCCCGCTTTGGCGCCGCGCACAGCGGCAAGTACGAAGCGCGCAAGGAACTCGGCCTGATCGCCTCGTTCCACTCGAACGTCTTCGTCTGCTCGACGAGCACGGCATTGCAGGGACACTTCCTCAAGAACACGATGGAATTCCTGACCTATACCGACTCGCCGGCGGTGCTCGACGTCTACACGCCCTGCCAGGGCGAGCACGGCGTCGCCGACAACGTCTCGGCGCAGCAGGCAGCGCTGGCCGTCAAGAGCCGGATGAACCCGGTCTTCGTGCACGACCCGCGCCGCGGCAAGACGCTGCACGACTGGTTCTCACTCGAAGGCAACCCGGAACCGAAGGCGACCTGGAGCAAGCAGACGCTTGAATACCTCGACGACAAAGGCGAGCTCAAGCTGATGACCGTGCCGCTGACGCCGGCGAGCTTCGCGCTGACGGAAATCCGCTTCAAGAAGCAGTTCCGCAAGCTGAAGGCCGATGCCGACAACCAGGTGCCGGTCGAGCAGTTCATCGACCTGCCGGAAGCGCAGCGCAAGGGCAAGGTGGCCTTCATCTTCGCCACCGACGGCAAGAAGAAGCTCGTCAAGTACGGCGTCTCGGCCTCGATCGTCGCGCTCGTCGAGGAGCGTCGCAAGCACTGGCAGCTGCTGCAGTACCTCGATGGCCAGCACGTCTCGAAGATGAGCGACGAGTACAAGAAGGGCATCGCCGCGCTGCAGTCGCAAGTGCAGGAATCGCTCAAGCAGCGTGACGCGTCGCTCGACGGCATCGCCCGCGCGATGTCCGAGCTGGCCGCCTCGAGCAAGGCCCAGGTCGGCAACGGCGTCGTCATCCCGATCGCGCCGGCAGGTGCCGCCCCGGCCGCTGCGCCTGCGGCCGCCGGCGCTGCCACCGCCGTCGCCACGGCGATCGTGACGATGGAAGACTCGAGCAAGTGCACGAACTGCAAGACCTGCTATCAGGACCTCTCGGAAATCTTCGAGAAGACCGTGATGGTGGTCAACGGCGAATCCCGCGAAGTGGCGCGGATCATCCCCGGCGCGCTCGAGCGCGTGGAAGTCACCCCTGAGCTGAAGGCTCGCATCAAGCGCGTCTCGGCCAATTGCGATGCGGAGATCATTCGATGAGTCAAGCAACACCCAACCCGCAGGACGATCTGTACCGCTACCTCAACGCCAGCGAATCGCTGGAGAGCACGCGGTCGCAGATCGAAGCCCTGGAACAGTCCGACGCGGTGAATGCCTTCCATAACCAGATGGAACTCCTGAAGCGCCGACTGCTTCAGGAGCCGCAAGCCTTCCGCGAGATGTTCATCGCCGACGGCGCCAACGCCATCGTCGGGGAATTCCAGCAGCCCGAGCTTTCCGAAGGCTTCATCAAGACCTTCTGGGAGCTCCTGCTGCGCGACGATGACATCAGCAAGGTGCTGATGCGCTTCGTCTGGAATGTGCCTCTGGGCCTCAAGCGCAAGTTCGTCAAGGCGCTCGACCAGCATCTGTCCGACCGTTACCCGATGTTCAAGGGGCTGTCGAACGGCTGGCCGGCGGACAGCTTCATCCCGCCGTATATCCGCTCGCCGGAAGAACGTTCGACCGACTTCGAACTCGTCAACCAGGGCTATCTCGGCTACATGAACACCGGCCTCACCGCCCGTGAAGTCGACATGATCGTCTGGCTCGAAGTGCTGCGCGACAAGCAGTGCGAGGAGCGTCCCTGTGAAATCGGCCTGCATGTGGCCGGCAAGGCCGATCCGAAGGGCGGCTGCCCGGTCAAGATCCACATCCCGCAAGTGCTCAACCTGATGGGCAACGGCCGTTTCCGCGAGGCGATGGAGCTGATCGAAAGCTGCAATCCGCTGCCCAACGTCACCGGCCGCGTCTGTCCGCAGGAACTGCAGTGCCAGGGCGTTTGCGCCCACACCAAGCAGCCGATCGAAATCGGCCAGCTCGAGTGGTTCCTGCCGCAGCGCGAGAAGGTCGTCAATCCGGATGGCGTCGCCGAGCGTTTCGCCGGCGTGCCCAACCCGTGGGAACAGGCCGTCAAGCCGCCGATCGCCATCGTCGGCTCCGGCCCGGCCGGCCTCATCAACGCCTATCTGCTGGCGGCCGAAGGCTACCCGGTGACGGTGTTCGAGGCGTTCCACGCGCTCGGCGGCGTGCTGCGCTATGGCATTCCCGAGTTCCGGCTGCCCAACTCGCTGATCGACGACGTCGTCGCCAAGATCAAGCTGCTCGGCGGCAAGTTCGTGCAGAACTTCGTCGTCGGCAAGACGGCGACGCTGCAGGACCTCAAGAACGCCGGTTTCTGGCGCATCTTCGTCGGTTCCGGCGCCGGTCTGCCGCGCTTCATGAACATCCCCGGCGAGCATTTCCTCAACGTGATGTCGGCCAACGAGTTCCTGACCCGCGTGAACCTGATGCAGGGTCTGCGCGAGGACTATGAAACACCCTTGCCCGAAACCCGCGGCAAGGAAGTCCTCATCATCGGCGGCGGCAACACCGCGATGGACGCGGCGCGCACGGCACGGCGTCTCGGCGGCAACGTCACCATCGTTTATCGCCGCACCCGCAGCGAAATGCCGGCGCGCGTCGAGGAACTGCACCACGCGCTCGAAGAAGGCATCCAGCTCAAGGTGCTGCGCTCGCCCTGCGAGTTCATCGGCGACGACAAGACGCACTTCGTCATGGCGACGACACTCGAAGTCATCGCTCTTGGCGAGCCGGACGCATCCGGACGCCGCAGCCCGGCGCCGACCGGCGAGAAGGAGACGGTAAAGGCCGATCTCGTCATCATGGCGCTCGGCAACGATCCGAACCCGATCATCCGCGACTCGGAACCGAGCCTCAAGACGACGCGCGGCGGCTCGATCGAACTCGGCACCAAGGGCTCGATGCAGACCTCGCTCAACGGCATCTACTCGGGCGGTGACGCGGCCCGCGGCGGTTCGACCGCGATCCGCGCGGCCGGCGACGGCCAGGCGGCGGCGCGCGAGATCGTCGGCGAGATCGACATGTCGGCGGCCGAGATCGCCGGCATGGTCGAGCAAGCCAAGGCCTACACCGAACTCGGCGCGACGCCGCAGACGATCGTCGACAAGATCGACCTCGCCGGCGGCATCGTCGAGTTCATCGTCAAGGCGCCGATGATCGCCAAGTCGGCCCGCGCCGGCCAGTTCGTGCGTGTGCTGGCCTGGCCGGACGGCGAACTGATTCCGCTGACGCTCGCAGACTGGGATGAAAAGGAAGGCACCATCTGCCTCGTCGTCCAGGGCATGGGTACCACCAGCCTCGGCATCAACAAGATGAAGATCGGCGAATCCTTCGCCGGCATCGCCGGCCCGCTCGGTCTGCCGAGCGAGCTGCATCACTACGATCCGAAGAAGAAGACGGTGGTGTTCACGGCGGGCGGCGTCGGTCTGCCGCCGGTCTATCCGATCGCGCGCGAGCATCTGCGCCTCGGCAACCACGTCACGCTGATCTCCGGTTTCCGCAGCTCCAGCCTGCTGTTCTGGATCGCGGAAAACGAGCGTGTCGGCAAGCTCAAGGCCGAATTCGGCGACCAGCTCGACGTCATCTACTGCAGTAACGACGGCAGCTTCGGCATCCACGGCTTCGTCACCACGCCGCTCGAAGAAATGCTCAAGAACGGCAAGAAGAGCAAGGGCCGCGACATCGCTGAAGTCGTCACCATCGGTCCGCCGCTGATGATGCGCGCAGTCAGCGACCTGACCAAGCCGTACGGCGTCAAGACCGTCGCCAGTCTCAACTCGATCATGGTCGATGCCACCGGGATGTGCGGCGCCTGCATGGTGCCGGTCAACCTCGACGGCAGGATGGTGCGCAAGCACGCCTGCGTCGACGGCCCGGAAATCGACAGCCACATCATCGACTGGGACAAGTTCCTGCCGCGCTTCGGCCTCTTCAAGCCGCAGGAACAGGCGAGCAAGGCCAAGCACGGGTTTGCCTGACCGGGTTTAGGCCAACAAAAAGGGCGACCTTGCGGTCGCCCTTTTTTATTGCGTGCTTTTGCTGTGTGCTACGCGTTGTTCAGCGTTCTTTTTGGCGCTTTTTCTAGCGCTCTTCCGCCGCTGTTTCAACGCTGTTCAACGTATTTTTCAGCACTCCCCTACTGACAACGCGCCAACGCCCTCCCAGACGTTCGTATCAGGCCGGGACGCAGGCGTCGACGTTGCACAGCTGTGCGCACATCGGGCTGTCATAGACGCCGTCGCACTGCGTGCACTTGTTCGGGTCGATCTTGTATTCCTTGCCGGCGTGGCTGATCGCCCGGTTCGGACATTCCGACTCGCAGGCGCCGCAGGCGTTGCAAAGGTCCAGTTCAATTTTGAAGGCCATGAGTTTCTCCTCGAAGTGTGGCGGTTGCGCCCGGCGGGCAAATCACCGTCCAATTAAAAAATCATACTCGCAATCACGACAAGCATCACGACAGTGATCGCAACATCGCCGCTTTCCCGCGCTCGCGTGTGTCACGCGACGCGCCCTCCGGGCACGCGAAGCGCGCATGATAGCCATGATCGCGAAAATTCGCCATGGGACAGTCTCTTCAGCGCGTTACTGGAGATGACATCGGTGCGCGATGACAATAGCGTCCGCGGCCGGCCTCGACGCGCAGTTCGCCATCGGCCCAGACATGCGCGCCGCGAGCGAGCGTCTGGACAACAACGCCGCGGACCTCGCGCCCTTCCCAGACGGAAAAATCGGTGCGCTGATGCTGCGTCGCCGCCGACAGCGTTTTCGTGCGCGCCGGATCGAGCACGATCACATCAGCATCGCCGCCGATCTCCAGCCCGCCCTTGCGCGGCCAGAGGCCAAAGGTCTTCGCCGCATTCGTCGCGGTCAGCGCGACAAATTGCTCGGGCGTGATCCGACCGGCATTGACACCGAGATCCCAGAGCACCGACAGGCGCTCCTCGACACCGCCACAGCCGTTCGGAATCCTGGTGAAGGCGTCGCGCCCCAGGCGCTTCTGCGCTTTCGTGAAGCAGCAATGATCGGTTCCCGTCGTGCTCAGCGTGCCATCCTGAACACCCGCCCAGAGCACGGGCGGGTGCGCGGCCGGGCGATACGGCGGGCTCATGACGTGACCGGCGGCGATATCGAAATCCTCGCTGCGATAAACCGAATCGTCGATCGCCAGGAAACCCGGTAGCGTCTCGCCGATCACCGGCACGCCGCGCGCCTGTGCGGCGGCAATCGCCTGCACTGCCTCGGCGGCAGAAACGTGGACGACATAGAGCGGCACACCGACGGTCTCGGCCAATGCAATCGCCCGGCCGGTCGCCTCGCCCTCGCACAGCGACGGGCGCGACAGCGCGTGACCGAGCGGTGCGGTAACGCCCTCGGCCAACAATTTTTCCTGCAGATAGGCAATCAGGTCGCCATTTTCGGCATGAACCTGCGGCAAGGCACCCAACTCACGGCAACGCCGGAATCCTTCGATCAGATATTCGTCGGGCAACATCAACCCACCCTTGTAGGCGAGGAAGAATTTGAAGCTGCTGATGCCGTGCGCGCGTACAAGCGTCGCCATCTCGTCGGCGAAACGCGCGCCCCACCACGACACGGTCATATGGAAGCCGTAATCGACCACCGACTTCGCCGCCCAGCCCTGCCAGACGGCGAGCGCCTCCAACGGCGACTGGCCTTTCTCCGGACCGACGAAATCGAGGATCGTCGTCGTTCCACCGGCGGCCGCGGCCGCAGTCCCCGAGCCGAAGTCGTCGGCGACCACCGTGCCCATCATCGGCAACTGCATGTGCGTGTGCGGGTCGATGCCGCCGGGCATGACGAAACAACCGCCGGCATCGATGATGTCGGCGCCCTCGGCGGCAAGGTCTGCGCCGATCGCCACAATGCGGCCGTCATGGCAACGCAGGTCGGCGCGCCGACGACCGTCGGCGGTGACCAGCATTCCGCCGCGAATCAGGACGTCGCGCATGACTCCGCCATTTCCAGGGCGGTCTTGACGTAGTTGCTGGCCTCGGCGTCGATCACGGCAAGACGCAGCAATTCCATGAGCCGAAGCGGGCGCAGATCGACGGCGGCGTCGGCCTGTCCCTCGACCGATCCGAGCGGGTTGTCGAGGTCGACACGGATATCGAAGCCCTCGCCGACATAGCGCAGCTTGACGCCCGGCGTGTGTTCGAGCCGTAGTTCCTTGCCCTCGACACGGGCGAACATGGTCAGCGTCTCGCCGTCGCGCACCAGCGCGTAACCGTCGCGGGTCGGCGCCGCCTGCCAGGCGGCCAGACTGCCGAAGAAGCGCGGCTTGATCAGGCAGGGACTGCGGTTTTCCGGGCAGATCACCTCACAGTTGCCGCACTCGTTGCAGGCATCGATGAAGTTGCCGATCTGCCAGGGCTTGCGGAATTCGATCGGATCGGTCGCTTCGACCGTCCACCCCGTTGCCGACGGCACCAGCCGCCCGGTCGAATACGTGCCCGGTTCGATCGCGAGGACGAGGTTGGCGTTGTTCGGGCAGACCGAGATGCACTTGTTACAGTTCACGCAGTCGAACATCGCCAGCTGCTTCTTGAGCTTGAGCGGCGCCGGGTCGTGCTTGGCGCGGGTGTAGCGCGGATCGTCGAGCGCGCGCGCCACATAGGTGTCGGTGTTGCGCAACACGCAGGCCGACACCCAGGCCGGGAAAGCCTCGCCGGCCGCCGCGGCGAGATCGCCGCCATTTTTCAGCGCCGCCCGGCAGGCGTCGACACGCGCCGCCGACAGGCCGAGGCCATCAAGCGCCGCCTCGCCGTGGCCGAACGCCTTGATAACGAATTCGTCGAGCGTGCGTGCGCCGGTTTCCGTCATGCGCGCTTCGAGCGCCGTCAGATACGCGGCGCCACGACCGTAACCGCCGGCCTTGAGCAGGTCGGAACAGACCGTCACCGGTTTGAGGGAAAGCGCCACGGCATCGGCAAAATTCTGTTCGTTGATGCCGGCCGAGAAAGAAACGCGGTAGCGGTCGCCGAATTCGCCGCGGAATTTCCGCACCAGCGCCATCGCCAGCAAATGCAGCGGCTGGCCCGACATGTACATGTTCGACTCGACCGCCGGGAAGAAATTCTTGTAGTTCTTGACCAGCAGCGTGTTGCAGAACTTGACGCCGAAATCGCGCCCCTGTTGCGTCGCCAGATCGCCGAGCCGCGTGATGATGCCGACCATGTCCGCCCACGAGGGATCGCCGGCAAAGGCGGAATCCGGAACGATGAGATCGGTATAGCCGAGCCGATCATGGAGAATCTCGAAGAGCGTCTCGCGACCGAGCAGCGTCGGATTCAGCTTGACGACGACATTGAGCCCCATGTCGCGCAGCAGGAAGCTGGCAATCGCCTCGATTTCATCGGGCGGACAGCCGTGGAAAGTCGATAGCGTCAGCGTGTCCGAGATACATGTCCGGAACGGCAGGTCGCGGAACCGCGCCAGCGCGTCGGGGATCTGCGCACGCAGCCGTTCGACGGTCGCGCGCGCATCCATCAGCCCGGTCAGGAACGCGCGGATCGGCGGCGAACTGATGCCGGCGAGATCGTAGCCGACGCTCATGTCGAAAACCGTCTCGGCATGGCCGACGGCCAGACCGTCCGCCTTCAGCATCTCGACAAGCATCGACGCCTTGACGTACTCCTCGAGCGACTGCTCCAGCTTGAGCTCCTGCGACCATTCGACGTTGAAACCGACCGTCTGCATGTCGATGCAGGGCCGCACGATTTTCAGCTCATCCATCACCTGGACGGTCTTGAGCTCCATGAAGCGCCCACCGCACAGCCAGGCGAGCACGATGTTCTGCGCCAGTTGCGTGTGCGGACCGGCCGCCGGACCGAAGGGGGTAGACACCGGACCGCCCGGAAACGACATCGACAGGTCAAGATCGCTGCGGCCGGCATAAAATAGATGGTTCGGCAGATCGAGGGCGCCCTTGCCGGCGGCCAGATCGGAGAACAGACGCGTGGCAAGGATGTCAAACGGGATCGGAGTCAGGTCGGCCATATCTTATTCGCCAGGAAACAGAATTGCTCACGGTAATGACGCAAAAACAACGCAGCTTCTCCAGCAACATGCATGCCAGGGTTGCTGCGTTCGCTCAGTCTGTCATTCGCTTGGATTGAAAGATTGAAATTAACATATCACAATACGGATGTTTTGAAACCATTGTTTCACATGGCCCGGAATTTGCAAGCCGTTGAACCGGCGCATCCGCCAGACCCACGCAAAGGCAAACGCACATGACCTTGTACCACTTCACGCTCAACGGCACCCCGGTCGAAGCCGAGGCCGAGCCGACGCAATCGTTGCTCGAGATTCTGCGCACGCAGTTCAAGATCATCTCGGTCAAGAGCGCCTGCGCCCCGCAGGGCCAATGTGGTGCGTGTCTCGCGCTGATCGACGGCGTGCCGCGCACCTCCTGCAGTCTGGCCATGGGCAAGATCGAGGGCAAGAAAATCCTGACGCTCGAAGGCGTCAGCGAGGAGGAGCGGGCGCTGTACGCCCAGGCGTTCCAGAAGGCCGCCGGCATGCAGTGCGGTTTCTGCACGCCCGGCCTCGTGCTGCGCATCAAGTGGCTGACCGACCGCGCCCGCCCGATGTCGCGCCAGGAGATCGCCGAAGCGCTGAACGGACACGTCTGCCGCTGCACCGGCTATGTCAAGATCATCGATGCGGTCGAACTCATCTACGCCGCCAAGCACGGCGGCCAGCCGCTCGACGCGCCGGCCGAACAGGGCCGTGTCGGCGATCCGCTCGGCCGCTATCAGGGCATGGCGCTGGCGCTCGGCCAGCGGCCCTTCGTCGCCGACCTCGATGTTCCCGGCCTGCTGCACGGCGCGCTGACGCTGTCGCCGCATGCGCGGGCGCGCGTCATTTCGATCGACACCAGCAAGGCCGCGGCGCTGCCCGGCGTCATCCGCGTCGCCACCGCCAAGGACGTGCCTGGCGACCGCTGGGTTGGCCTGATCTACAAGGACTGGCCCTGCTTCGTCGCCGAGGGTGAGGAAGTCCGCTACGTCGGCGACGTGCTCGCCGCGGTCGCTGCCGAAACACCACAGATCGCCCGTGCCGCCGCCAAACTCGTCGAGGTCGTGTACGAGCCGCTGCCACCGGTGCTCGATCCGGCCGAAGCGATCAGGCCGGGCGCGCCGCAGGTCAATCCGAAGCATGACAACGTGCTGTCGCGCTCGATCCTCCAGCGCGGCGACGTCGATGCCGCGCTCGCCGCCTCGGCCCACGTCGTCAGCGGCACCTGGCGCACCCAGCGCGTCGAGCACATGTTCCTCGAACCGGAAGCGGCGCTGGCCGTGCCGCTCGATGACGGCCGCGTTCATCTCTACACGCAGGGCCAGGGTATTTTCGAGGACCGCCATCAGGTTGCCTCGGTGCTCGGCGAACCCGAAACGAATGTCTATGTCGAGCTGGTGCCGAACGGCGGCGCCTTCGGCGGCAAGGAAGACATGACGGTGCAGGCGCAGACCGCACTGCTCGCCCGCCTGATCGGCCGGCCGGTACGCATCGAACTGACCCGCGAAGAGTCGGTGCGCATGCATCCAAAGCGCCATCCGATGACGATGGACTACACTGTCGGCTGCGACGCCGAAGGCCGGCTGACTGCCGCGCGCGTCTATGTGCTCGGCGATTCCGGCGCCTACGCCTCGGTCGGCGGCAAGGTGCTCGAACGCGCCGGCGGCCACGCCTGCGGCGCCTACCGGATTCCCGTCATCGACATCGAAGCGGTCGCCGCCTACACCAACAACCCGCCCTGCGGCGCCATGCGCGGCTTCGGCGTCAACCAGACCAACTTCGCCATCGAGGGCTGCCTCGACCTGCTCGCCAAGAAAGTCGGCATCGACGGCTGGGAAATGCGCTGGCGCAACGGCATCCGCGTCGGCGACATGTTCAGCAGCGGCCAGATCCTGGAGAAATCGGTCGGCCTCGAACGCACGCTGCTGGCGGTCAAGGACAGCTACTACGAAGCCAAGGCGGCCGGACGCGCCGTCGGCATCGCTTGCGGCGTCAAGAACTGCGGCCTCGGCAACGGCGCGATCGAACGCGGCTACTGTCAGATGGTCGTCGAAGCCGACGGCAGCATCGGGCTGTACTCCGGATTCACCGAAATGGGGCAGGGGCTGATGACGATCATCATCCAGTTCGCCGTCGAAGTGACCGGCCTGCCGCCCTCGGTCTTCCGGCCGCAGATCAACAGTCGCTTCGAACTCGCTGGCGGCGCCACGACCGGCTCGCGCGGCACGCTGCTCGCCGGCCGCGCCACCATCGACGCGGCCGAGAAACTCAAGGCCGATCTCGACGCCGGCAAGACGCTCGCCGACCTCGTCGGGCGCAGTTATGCCGGCGAGACGATCATCGACGACACGACAGCGCTCGGCCAGACCAAGAACGGCAAGATCAAGACGCACACCACCTTCGGCTGGGCCTCGCAAGTCGTCGTGCTCAACGAGGACGGTGCCGTCGATTTCGTACACTCTGCTCAGGACGTCGGCCGCATCATCAATCCGCAGCAATGCGAGGGTCAGCTCGAAGGCGCCATCCACATGGGTCTCGGCTACGCGCTGACCGAGGAACTGCCGTGCAAGGACGGCATGCCGGTGGCTTACACGATGCGCGACCTCGGCATCCTGCGCGCCAAGCACATGCCCCGGGTCAAGATCACGCTGGTCGAGGAGAACGAACCCGAAGGCCCGTTCGGCGCCAAGGGTATCGGCGAACTCGGCCTGGTGCCGACGCCGAGCGCATTGGCCGGCGCGCTGGAAGCCTTCGACGGCACGCGTCACCAGTCGCTGCCGATGCGGGATTCGCCGGCCGCGCGGGCGATCGACGTCGGCCAGCTCGACGACGCGGAGCGCGATCAATGGCACTAGCATCGGCTCTGCGGGTCGGCCCCGACCGCCACGGTCGCGTCGTCGCCATCGATAACGGCCTGGTCGTCGCGACAGCACCCGCCGACGCACAGCACCTACCCTGCCCCGACGGCGAGATCGTCGCCGGCGCCGTCTGCGCCCATACCCATCTGTACAGCGGGTTGGCGCCGTATGGCATGCCGCCGGCGTCGCCGCCACCGGAAGATTTCGTGCAGATCCTCGAACGTGTCTGGTGGAAACTCGACCGGGCACTCGACGCCGACGCCCTCGCCGCCTCGGTGCGCGATTACGTCGCCAAGGCGCTGCTCGCCGGCACGACGACGCTGATCGACCACCACGAGTCGCCGAACCTGATCGAAGGTTCGCAGCAGATTATTGCCGATGCCTGCGAGCAACTCGGCATCCGCGCGCTGCTTTGCTATGGCGCCACCGAGCGCAATTTCGGTACCGACGAAGCCCGGCGTGGCCTTGAAGAATGTCGCCGCATTGCGCCGTCGCCGCTGCGGCGCGGCCTCGTCGGCCTGCATGCGAGCTTCACCGTTTCCGACGAGACGATCCGCGCCGCCGGGCAGTTGGCCCGCGAACTCGGCACCGTCATGCACGTTCATGTCGCCGAGGATGCTGCCGACGTCGCCGATGCGCAGGCGCGTGGCTATGCGGGTCCGCTCGAACGCCTCGAACAACTGGGCGCGCTGCCGCCCGGCTCGATCATCGCCCACGGCGTCCATCTGAGCGAGACGCAGGTCCGGCACTGCGCCGAGCAGGGCTGGTGGCTCATCCACAATCCGCGCTCGAACGAAGGCAACCGCGTCGGCTATGCCAGCCAACTGCGGCACAGCCCGCGCGTCGCGCTCGGCTGCGACGGCTGGGATGCCGACATGGCCGTTGAACAGGCGGCGCTGCTGCGCCTGGCCAAGCAACACGGCGACGCCAATGTGGCAGCTCGGCTCGACCGCGGGCATGCGCTTGTCGCCGAACGCTTCGGCGCCACCAACGACCCGCTGCAGCCCGGCGCCCTCGGTGATCTCGTCATCCGCCAGGATGGCAAGGTCCGCCATGTCATCGTCGGCGGCCGTGCCGTCGTCACCGACGGACGGCTGACCGGCGGCGATGTCGACGTCATTGTCGCCGATGCCAGACGAGAGGCCACACGCTTGTGGCACCGGATGGCCGAAACGGAATAGAATCTCGCCAGCATAAAAAAGCCGGCCGACGCGAAAACGCAACGACGCAAAAAAAATCAGCGCCACGCGATCAGCTGGTACGAACGTTGCTCGATTGGAAACATCAGTTTCATAAGCTCCAAATTCAGGAACATTTGTTTCAATTTGGTGCGTTGTGCTGTCGATTGATCCCCGTTTTGGTGAATTCGCATCCATCTTCTGTCCAGGGAGACATAACCATGAGTCAAGCAGCATCCATCCATCCCGTCGATCAGACCCTGCCCATGGGTCAGCTCGCCGTTCTCGGCCTGCAACACGTGCTGGTCATGTACGCGGGCGCCATTGCCGTGCCGTTGATCGTCGGCCGCGCCCTGCAACTCACGCCTGAACAGGTGGCGATGCTGATTTCGGCCGACCTATTCTGCTGCGGCCTCGTCACCCTGATCCAATCCTGGGGCGCAACGCAATGGTTCGGCATCCGCCTGCCGGTGATGATGGGCGTTACCTTCGCCGCCGTCGGACCGATGGTCGCCATCGCCAGCACCATGCCCGGCATGGCCGGCGCACAGGCGATCTTCGGCGCGGTCATCGGCGCCGGCCTGATTTCGATCCTGATCGCTCCTTATGTCAGCCGCATGCTGCGATTCTTCCCGCCGGTCGTCACCGGGACGATCATCCTGGTTATTGGCCTCAGCCTCATGCGGGTCGGCATCAGCTGGGTCTTCGGCACGCCGGTCGGTCCGACGGCACCGAGCGTCGTCAATCCGGAACATGCCAAGTGGCTGGCCGAAATCCGCGCCATGGCCGGCGTCGTACCGGAAGTACCGAAAGGTCTCGCGCTTGCTGCCAGCATCCCGAATCCGAAGTACGCGCCGCTCTCGGGCGTTGCCATCTCGGCGCTGGTGCTGGTCTCGATCATGCTGATCGCCAAGTATGCCAAGGGCTTCGTCGCCAACATCTCGGTGCTGCTCGGCATCATCATCGGCGCCGTCGTCGCCACGGCCACCGGCTTCATGAGCTTCGACAAGGTCGCCAAGGCCGGCTGGTTCGATATCGTGCTGCCCTTCCAATTCGGCATCCCGACCTTTGACCCGATTCTGATCCTGACCATGACACTGGTCATGATCGTCGTCATGATCGAATCGAGCGGCATGTTCCTCGCGCTCGGCGAAATGACCGGCAAATCGGTCGACCAGCCCGACCTCGCACGCGGCCTGCGTACCGACGGTCTTGGCACGCTGCTCGGCGGCATCTTCAACACCTTCCCCTACACCAGCTTCTCACAGAACGTCGGCCTCGTCGGCGTCACCGGCATCCGCAGCCGCTTCGTCTGCGTCGCCGGCGGCATCATCATGCTGGTCCTCGGCATGTTCCCGAAGATGGCGGCGCTGGTCGAATCGCTGCCGGCCGTTGTCCTTGGCGGCGCCGGCCTCGTCATGTTCGGCATGGTCGCCGCGACCGGTATCCGCATCCTGACCGCCGTCGATTTCCAGGCCAACCGCAACAACCTGTTCGTCGTCGCCGTCTCGGTCACGGTCGGCATGATTCCGCTGGTCGCTCCGAACTTCAAGCAGTGGATGCCGCACAGCATCCATCCGCTGATCGATTCGGGCATCCTGCTGGCCTCGATCAGCGCCGTAGCACTCAACGGCTTCTTCAACCAGGGTAACGGCGCCAGTCAGAAGGAAACCGTCGCCGCCGCCAAGGCCGCCGACATGGCCCACTGAGCGTGGTCAGGCGGTGATGTGCCTTGAACGCGGTACACTGAGCGGTCCGACTGCCAACGCCTGACCGCTCCGCTATGGATCACCCCCTTTTCAAGGCCATCACCGACAGTCGCCAGCGCATCACGCTGGCGACAATCATCGACGTCAAGGGTTCGTCGCCCCGCCACGCCGGCACCAAAATGCTGGTCGGATACGACGGCACCCGGACCGGTACGATCGGCGGCGGCAAAAGCGAAGCGCGCACGCTCGACGCCTGTCGGCAAAGCCGCGAAAGCGGCCGCAGCCTGCTGCTCGAAACGAAGATGCTCGGCGACGGCACCGCCAGCACCGAAATGATCTGCGGCGGCACCCATCGCGTCCTGATCGAAGCCGCCGTCGACCCCGAACCCTACCGCCAGGCACTGAAGTTGCTCGGCCAGGGCAAGCGTGTTGTCTTCGTCAAGCGTCTGGTCGGCACCCCCAATGAAACACTCGACGCTGTCGAAACCAGTCTGATCGATGCCGAGGGCAGCATCCTTTGCGGCCCGGCCGGCAGCATCGACATGGGACGCGTGGGACGCGCCCTGCAATCGGGCGCGCCGAGCTTCGACACCGCCAGCGGCCTCTATTACGAGCCGCTGCTTCCGGAAGAAAAACTGCTGCTGCTTGGCAGCGGCCACGTCGGCCAGGCCGTCGCCCGCACCGCAGCATCCGCCGGTTTCCGCGTCACGGTCGTGGACGACCGGCCCGAGGTCGTCGACGCTGCCCACTTCGACGCAACCATCCAGACCGTCGTCGCGCCCTACGAACAGGCGATCGCCGAATTCGCGTTCGACGCCGCCACCTATGTCGTCATCGTCACGCGCGGCCACCACCTCGACCTGCAATGCCTGCGCGCCATCCTGACGCGTAATTACCGTTATGCCGGAATCATGGGCAGTCGGCGCAAGACGCGCATCCTGATCGAACAGGCGATCACGGACGGCTTCGACCCGGAAAAGATCGACGCGCTGTGCACGCCGATCGGCCTCGACATCGGCGCCGAATCACCCGAGGAACTCGCCATCGCCATCGTCGCCGAGATGATCGCCTTCCGGCGCAACGCGCGCATCCTGCCGGCGCTTCAGCACGCCCGGAAATCGCAGCGCTCCGCCCCCGCCGCGGACTGACGCGCTGATCAATGCGCGATTCGATACACAACTCGATGCGTTTCTCCGACCTCCTGCGTCCCCTCTTGCCGTCTTCTCCGCCCGGCGGTGTCATCGCGCTGGTCGGCGGCGGTGGCAAGACGACGGCGATGTTCGCGCTGGCCGAGGAATTTTCTGCCGACGGCCATGACGTGCTCATGACCACGACGACCCACATCGCCGACCCGCGCGACGAACCAGGCCGCAACTTCGACCATCTCTGGCTCGATCCGGCGGCCATGGCAGACCTCGCGCACATACCCCAAGCCGCCGGCGGACGCGGACGCCGCTGCGTGCTCGCCAGCAGCGACGCCGCCGACGCCGGAAAGCTCAAGGGCATCGATCCGGAACAGCTGACGACGCTGCGGCATGCCTGGCCCTTCATCCTCGTCGAGGCCGACGGCGCCAAGCGCAAGCCAATCAAGGCACCAGCCGTCTATGAACCGGTGCTGCCGGAAACGGCCGATCTCGTCCTCGGCCTGATTGGCCTCGATGCCCTTGGCCGCCCTTGCAGCGCCGACACGGTTCACCGCCCCGAACACTTCAGCCAGGTCACTGGCTGTCCGCCCGGCGCGCCGATCGGACTCGATCACCTCGCCCGCCTCGCCACCTCGCCCGACGGGCTGTTCAAGCGGGTGCCGCCGGCGACGCCGCGCATCCTCGTCCTCAACAAGGCCGACCGCTGTCCGCTACCGCTGCCCGCGGTGCTCGACGCACTCGAGGACCCGGTATCACGCTGCGCCGAGCTGATCGTCATCACGACGCTCGCCGAAGGCGCACCCGAACGGCGGGTCCATGCCCAGCGCCCCCTCGTCTGCTGCCATTTCCCCGGAGACCTCGCTTCATGAAGCTTCTCAATCAACACACGATCGTCGTGCGCGGCGCCGGCGACCTCGCCACCGGCGTCATTGCCCGGCTCGTCCACGCCGGCTTTCGCGTCGTCGCGCTCGAATCGCCGACGCCGAGTGCCATCCGGCGCACCGTCTGCCTCTCCGAGGCGATGTACGAAGGACGCGCGCAGGTCGAGGACATCGAAGCGATCCGCGTCGACACGGTCGACGCCGCGCTGGCCCTGCTCGCCAGCGCCGGCCCGTCCGGCCCGGTGCCGGTGCTCGCAGACCCGAAAGCAGAGTCGCTGGCGGCAATCAAGCCACTGGCGCTCGTCGACGCCATCATCGCCAAGCGCAATCTCGACACGCGTCGGGGCATGGCACCGATCGTCGTCGCGCTGGGCCCCGGCTTCGAGGCCGGTGTCGACGCCGACGCGGTGATCGAAACCAATCGCGGCCATCATCTCGGCCGCATCCTGCTGAGCGGCCAGGCAGAACCGAACACCGGCGTTCCCGGCATCATCGCCGGCGCCGGTCGCGAACGCGTACTCTACGCGCCGGTCGCCGGTGTCATCGAAAACCTGACGCAGATCGGCGATCAGGTCGAGGCCGACCAGGCAGTCCTCGCCGTCGTCGGCGACGCCGGTCGCGTGCTCGTCCGCTCGGCGCTCCAAGGCACGGTTCGCGGCCTTATCCGGCCGGGCTATCCGGCCCACGCCGGGCTCAAGGTCGCCGACGTCGACCCGCGCTGCGTTCGCGAGCATTGCCACACGATTTCGGACAAGGCGCGCGCGCTCGGCGGCGGCGTTCTCGAAGCCGTGCTCATGCTGGCGGGCCGCATCGGTGCCTGAGATTCGGGCTGAAATTCGTGCCTGAGATCAGAACCCGGATGATCGTTGGCATCCTGCTTGCTGCCGGTGCCGGACGCCGTTTCGGCGGCGACAAGCTGCTCGCCAAAGTGGCCGACGGGCTGTGCGTCGCCGAGTTGTCGGCCGCGCGTCTCGCCCCCACCGTCGACCGGTTGATTGCCGTCGTTCGCCCCGGCAACGACGCACTGGCCGAGCGGCTCGCGCAAGCGGGGGCAGAGGTTATGCCCTGCCCCACGGCGCACGAAGGCATGGGCGCCAGTCTCGCTTTCGGTGTGCGGCAGGCGCCCGACGCGGACGGCTGGCTGATCGCGCTCGCCGACATGCCGCTCGTCGCCACCGACGACATCCGGCGCGTGGCCGACGCATTGCGCGCCGGCGCCGCCATCGCGCTGCCGGTTGCCGGTGACCGGCGCGGCCATCCGGTCGGCTTTTCGCGACATTTTTTTGACGAACTGACGGCGCTCGGCGGCGATGCCGGCGCCCGCGCGCTGCTGCAGCGACACGCGGCAGCGATCACGCCGGTGCCGGTTGCCGATGCTGGCACCTGGCTCGACCTCGACACCGCCGACGATCTCGCGGCCTTACGCCAACAGGCTAGCGCTCAATCCCCGAAAAAATGATGACAGCATCGCCGCTGGCCGGTGGCGCCGCGATCAGGCCGGCCAGTCCGGCCGTCCCGGTCGCCGACGCGCGGATGCCGGTCGTCGCCACGCCGACTTCATGGGCGCGCTGCAACACCGTTTCGACCGCCACCACCGGCGCCCCGCCGGATGCGCGCATCGCCGAGACGATCTCGAACCAGTCATAAGTCTCGTCGTCGAGAATGCCGCTGGCAACGCTGCTCGGCGCATTTTCCCAGGCCCACATGAACTGCGAGCGCCGCTGCGCCGCCGATTTTGGATCGCCGCTAGACAGTTGCGCCCAGGCACGCGCCAGCGGCGCACAGGCAGCGGTCTGGACAGCCATCAGGCGCGGCACGGCCGGCACCAGGTCCTGACGCGCTGCCAGCGCGAAGCCTTGCGCCAGCCCGCTGGCCAGCGCTCCGCCGCCGATCTGGACATAGAGCGACCCGGGCTGCGCGCCTGTCGCCGCGAAAGTCTCGGCCATTTCCAGCGCCAGCGTGCGTCCGCCCTCGATCGCCAGGCCGTTCTCGGTCCCCTGCACACCGAACGGAATCGCCCCGGCCGCCACCGCTTCGCGGAAGCGCAGGAAACACGGATCGCCGCGTTCGCCGGCACGACGTTCGCACAGCGTGATCGTCGCGCCGAGTTCGGTCAGCCGGCGCACGACAGAAGGACTCGCGTCGGGCGGAATGAAAACATCGAGCGGCCATTCGGCGGCGCGCGCAATCACCGCCGCCGCCAGCGCGGCATTGCCGCAGGAAGCGATGGCCAGGCGCCGCGACGACAGCGCGTCGCCGGCCGGCAGACGCGCCGCCTCGAGGACAAGCAGGTAGAGCATGACGCCCATCAAATGCCGCGCCTTGTGCGAGCCCGCGACATTACCGGTCTCGTCCTTGACCCAGAGGCGGCCGGAAAAACCAATCGCTTGCGCCAGCCGCGCCTGCTCGCGCAAGGGCGTCAGGCGGAAACCGGTGCCGTCGGCGGCGATCAGTGCGGCGTCAAGACGGCCGGCAATCTCCGTCCAGACTTCATCCGACAGCCCGGCGCGACGCGCCAGCCGATACGGCGAGAGGAAACGGCGATAGCGCACGAAAGGATCGTCGCTCGCCGTATCGATGCCGACAGCATCGGCATCGACCGGTAGCAGCAGGTGATCGATATCGCGGCCATCATCGGCGTTGGGACAGCGGAACGGCAGGCTGAGCGCGGCATCGACGCGCGCGCCGCAGCCATGACAGACGAATTGCCCGTCGTCGCTCATGCCTTGACGCCGGTACGCGCATTGAATTCGGCGATCATCGCATCCCAGGCCGGCACGAGTTCCTGCAGGCCGTCCCAGAACGACTGCTTGGCACGCGCCGTGAAGTCCTCGAGCGACACGCCCTGCTGCTCGACCCAGGTGAAGTAGCCGAGGTTGAAGATGCGCTGCCGTTCGATATGCGTGAGTTCGAGCAGATGGTCGGTGGTCGTCGCCGCCAGCGACTGGCCCCAGCACTCGCCGGCGTTGACCGCGTCGAAGCGGCCGCCGAAATAGCGCCGGATCGCCTTGTCGATCTCGCTGCCGTACATCGCCGCGCCGTCGGTCGCGACGGTGATGATCACGTCATCTTCGCCGAGACCGTAATAACGCGCCGTCTTGATTGCTGCCAGCATATTGCAGAGCGAGGACAAACCGAAATTGGACAGGCGCTCGACGAGAGCGGCATCGACGCCGCGCCGCTCAACGAGATACTTGCGCCCTTCCGGGGTATTGAAGAGCACCATCAGCTGGTCGGAGTGCTGATCGCTGACCGCGGCGATCATGTCGGTGTTCATGACGTTGTGGATGTAGGGCACGTGCTTGTCGCCGATACCCTGGATGTTGTGCTCGCCGAAACCGTTGTTGAGCAGCGTCGGGCACTCGGCCGCCTCGACGGCGACGATGCGCGCGCCGAATTTTTCCTTGAGATGATCGCCGGCCGCCAGCGTGCCACCCGACCCCGAGGCCGACACGTAGGCGGCGAGCTTGGCGCCCGGCTTGCCCTGCGTCAGCGATTTGAACAGTGTTTCCAGCGCGGCACCGGTGCAGTTGCGGTGGACCAGGTAATTCCCGAACTCGCAGAACTGGTTGAAGATGATGTTGGCCGGATCGCGATCGAGCTCGGCGCAGGTGTCGTAGATTTCCTTGACGTTGCTCTCCGAGCCCGGCGTGCGGACGATGTCGGACGGATCGCTGACCCATTTGTCGAGCCAGTCGAAGCGCTCCTTGCTCATGTTCTCGGGCAGCACGGCCGTGCCGCGGCAACCGAGGATGCGCGAGATGGCGACGCCGCCGCGACAGTAGTTGCCGGTCGAGGGCCAGACGGCGCGGTGCTTGGTCGGGTCGAACTGGCCGGTAACGAGCCGTGGCACCAGGCAGCCATAGGCGGCCAGCACCTTGTGCGCATTGATCATCGGGAAGCGGTTGCCGAGCGCCAGCACGATGCGCGCCTTGACGCCGGTCAGCGCCGGCGGCAGCTCGATATGCTCGGGCACGTCGGTGAGGCCGGTGCGCGCGCCGTCGTTGAACCAATGGACGCGGAAGAGGTTGAGCGGATGCGGGCTGTCCGGGCTGACGTCCTTCAGCTTTTCCCGGATGCTCGCCGGGATCGTGGACGGGTCCTTGAGCTGGCCGATCGTCGGCAGCAGCACGCCGGCTTCCTTGAAGCGGGCGATCGTATTTTCATAAACCGCGGTGTCGACCACGGTGCGTTCCAGTCCCAGACGAGCCATTGCAGCCTTCCTTCACAAAATGCGGCCAGCGCCGCCGTTAAACGACGATGAAAAAGTGTTTCGGTCAGAGGCGTATCCCGACCACCGTTCACAAGCGCGCCGGAACGGCCTTTGTCGACCAAGCGGAGCATCTCGCCCCAGCCCGGTGCAAAACCCCATTGCCCGGCATTTTCCACCAACGAATCATCGCATTAGATTGCCCATGATTGGTGCATGGTTATTCGTTTTTGCACCACTTTGGAACGAATTTTTTACGTTTGACATCGTTGAAAATTTCATTTTACAGTGTTTTCGACGGTCTGGAAGACAGACCGAATTTTTCCCCTTTTTCTCCTCTGGAGATTGCCATGCGCCTGCCCCTCTCGTTCCGCGCCCGCCCGCTTGCCGCCGCCCTTTTTCCGCTTGCCGCCCTCGCCGCCCAGGCCGGTTTTGCCAGCACTCTGCACATGATCCCGCAGGGCGATCTGAAGATTCTCGACCCGATCCAGAACCCCTCGTACATCACCCGAAACCACGGTTACATGATCTACGATACGCTGTTCGCGCAAAATGCGAAGGGCATTATCAAGCCGCAGATGGTCGATAGCTGGAAAGTATCGGCCGACAAGAAGACCTGGAGCTTCAAACTGCGCGACGGACTCAAGTGGAGCGATGGCACGCCGGTCACCGCCGCCGACTGCGTCGCCTCGCTCAAGCGCTGGGGCGCCCGCGACGTCTCGGGCCGGCTGCTCTTCGCCGCGGTCGGCGAGATCAAGGCGAGCGACGCCGCCAACTTCACGATCGTGCTCAAGTCGGCTTTCGGCCCCGTGCTCGAAATGCTCGGCAAGCCCTCGTCGAACGTCCCCTTCATGATGCCCGAACGCGTCGCCGCGACAGACCCGAACGAGCAGATCAAGGATACCGTGGGCTCCGGCCCCTTCATCTTCAAGCGCGACGAGTGGGTGCCGGGCAGCAAGGTCGTCTACGTCAAGAATCCGAATTACGTGCCGCGCAAGGAACCGGCCGACGGACTCGCCGGCGGCAAGGTCGTCAAGGTCGACCGCGTCGAATGGAACTACATCCCCGACCAGAACACCGCGCTCGCCGCCTTCAAGAAAGGCGAGATGGACATCTACGAACTGCCGCCGGCCGACTTCATCCCGGTGCTCTCCGCCGATGCCTCGATCAAGCTCGCCACCGACCCGCTCGGCGACCAGGGCTGGCTGCGTCCGAACCATCTGGCGGCGCCCTTCGACAATCCGAAAGCCCGGCAAGCGCTGTACTACCTCGTGAACCAGGGCGAATACATGGCCGCTGCCGGCTTCCCCGAAGCCTACCGGCACAAGCCCTGCATGGCCTACTTCATGTGCGGCAGCGTCAACGAATCGTTCGCCGGCTCGGCGCCGTATGCCGGCGGCAAGGATATCGAAAAAGCCAAAAAGCTCCTGCAGGAAGCCGGCTACAAGGGCGAGAAGATCGTCGTGCTGACGCCCTCGGAGCCACCGGTACAGGCCGCCGCTGCCATGGTCACGGTGCAGAACCTCAAGAAGGCCGGCGTCAACGTCGACGCGCAGGCGATGGACTGGAGCACGCTGCTCGCCCGCCGCGCCAAGAAAGACGGCTGGCATATCTTCCACACCTATTCGGTCGGTACCGATGTCTTCTCGCCGGCGGTCAATGCCTACGCCCAGGCCAACTGCGAGAAGGCGCCGTCGGGCTGGCCGTGCGACGCCAAGCTTGAGCAATTGCGCGCCGCCTGGGTGGCCGAAGGCGATGCCGCCAAGCGCAAGAAGATTACCGACGAGTTGCAGGCGCGCATGTACGAGGTCGTGCCCTATGTGAACTTCGGCCAGTTCTTCCAGCCGATGGCCTATCGCACGAATCTCACCGGCGTGCTCAGCGTCGGCGTGCCGGTGATGTGGAATATCGAGAAGAAATGAACCCCCGCCGGGCCGGCGCTTTTGCCTTCACGCCGACCGGCCCGGTCATCCTCCTGTCATCATGAACTATCTGCTCAGGCGCTTGCTGGCCGTCATCCCGGTATTGGCCGTCGTCGCCGTCATCGTCTTCCTGCTCCTGCGCCTCGCCCCCGGCGATCCCGCCGTCATCATCGCCGGCGACACGGCGAGCGCCGAGGATATCGAACACATCCGCCAGACACTCGGCCTCAACCGGCCGGTGGTCGAGCAGTTCGTCAGCTGGATCGGCCAGATCCTGCGCGGCGATCTCGGCAACTCGGTGTTCACCGGCATGCCGGTCGCCGAGATGATCCGCCAGCGTGTCGAGCCAACCCTGTGGATTTCGGCGCTGACCATGGCCTTCGCCGTCGTCTTCGCCGTACCGATGGGCATCATCGCTGCCTGGAAGGCCGGCACCTGGGTCGATCGTGCCGTCTCCGGACTCGCCGTCGCGGCCTTCTCGCTGCCGGTGTTCGTCATCGGTTACGGCTTGGTCTACGGTTTCTCGACCCAGCTCGACTGGTTCCCGGTGCAGGGCTTCAAGAGCCTCTCGGACGGCTTCATTCCCTTCATCCACCACCTTGCCCTGCCGGTCGTCAGCGGCGGACTGATCTACATGGCCTTGCTGGCGCGGATGACGCGCTCGACGATGCTGGAAGTGCTGGCCCAGGACTACATCCGTACCGCGCGCGCCAAGGGCCTCTCGTCGCAGCGCCTGTTGCTGCGCCACGCGCTCAAGAACGCCGCGGTGCCGATCGTCACGACCATCGGTCTCGGCATCGCCATGCTGCTTTCCGGCGTCATCGTCACCGAGAGCGTCTTCGCCATCCCCGGCATCGGCCGCCTCACCGTCGACTCGATCCTGCGCCGCGACTACCCGGTGATCCAGGGCATCGTGCTGGTGACGGCTACGGCCTATGTCCTTATCAACCTGATCACCGACCTGCTCTACGGTCTGTTCGATCCGCGCATCCGCTACTGAACCGGAGACCGCCGCCCATGGACAGCCCGATGATCGCCGCCCTCGAAGCCCGGCTCGAACGACAGCGCCGGCAGCCTCGTATTCTTGTCTTCGCCCGGCGCCATCCGGTGCTTGTCGCCGGTGCCGCGCTGCTCGCGACGATGGTGCTGCTGGCCCTGCTGGCACCCTGGCTGGCGCCGCACGACCCGACCGAAATGAACGTGCTGCAGCGCCTGAAACCGCCCTCGGCCGACTACCTGCTCGGCACCGACGCGCTCGGCCGCGACATCCTTTCGCGCACCCTCTACGGCGCGCGCGTCTCGCTGCTCGTCGGCGTCTCGGTCGCGCTCTTCTCGGCGCTGGTCGGACTCGGCATCGGCACCGTCGCCGGCTTCAACCGCGTTGCCGACCGCATCATCATGCGCATCATGGACGGCATGATGGCGATTCCCGGCATCCTGCTCGCCGTCGCGCTGATGACGCTGATCCGCGCCAGCATCGCCACCGTCGTCATCGCCATCGCCATGCCCGAGATCCCGCGCGTCGTCCGCCTCGTCCGCTCGCTCGTGCTGACGATCCGCGAGCAGCCCTACATCGAAGCCGCCCGCGCGATGGGAACGCGGCTGCCGATGATCCTGCTCCGCCACGTCATTCCCAACCTGCTGACGCCGCTGATCGTGCAGGCCAGTTTCATCTGGGCCTCGGCAATGATTTTCGAGGCCTACCTCTCCTTCCTCGGCGCCGGTACGCCGCCCGAGGTGCCGAGCTGGGGCAACATGATGGCCGAGGGCCGCTCGGTCGTTCAGCTCGCCTTCGGCATCATCCTGTATCCGGGCATTTTCCTCGGCCTCACCGTGCTCGCCGTCAATCTCGTCGGCGACGGCCTGCGCGACCTGCTCGACCCGCGTATCGGGAGAAAACTGTGAGCACCCCGATTCTCGAGATCGACGACCTGCGCATCGCCTTCGCCAGTCCCGACGGCATCGTCCGAGCGGTGGACGGCGTCTCCTGGCAGCTGAACGCCGGCGAAATGCTCGGCATCGTCGGCGAATCCGGCTGCGGCAAAAGCGTCACGGCGATGTCGATCCTGCGCCTCCTGCCCGGACCGCCGGCGATGTTCGCCAGCGGCGCCATCCGCTTTCGCGGCGAGGACCTGCTCGCCGCCAGCGAAGCGCGGATGCGGGCGCTGCGCGGCAATGCCATCTCGATGATCTTCCAGGACCCGATGACCTCGCTCAATCCGGTGCTGACGATCGGAGAGCAGATTGCCGAAGTGCTGATCCTGCACCAGAAGCTGTCCAAACGTGCCGCCTGGACCCGCGCCGGCGAGATGCTCGATCTCGTCGGCATTCCCGACCCGGCCCGCCGCCTCACCGACTACCCGCACCAGTTCTCGGGCGGCATGCGCCAGCGGGCGATGATCGCGCTGGCGCTCGCCTGCAATCCGGCCGTGCTGATTGCCGACGAGCCGACCACCGCGCTCGACGTGACGATCCAGGCGCAGATCATGGAACTCCTTGCCCGGCTGCGCCGCGAGATGGGGACGGCGATCGTGCTGATCACCCACGATCTCGGCGTCGTCGCCGAATGCTGCGACCGCGTCGTCGTCATGTACGCCGGCACCAAGGTCGAGGAAGCCCGCGTCGATACGCTCTTCGCCCGCCCCAGCCACCCCTACACGCGCGGCCTGCTCGCCGCGATGCCCGAACTCGACACGCCAGGTGACGCCAGCCATCGCCGTCTCGCCGAAATCCCGGGCATGGTGCCGTCGCTGAAACAGGCCGCCGTCGGCTGCCGTTTCGCGCCGCGTTGCGCCCTCGCCGACGAGCGTTGCCGGCAGACGATCCCGGCGCTCGTCCCCGCTGCCGGCGAACATGCGGACCATCTCGCCGCCTGTTTCCGCGCCCACGAACCCCTGCCAGGAACCGTCGCATGAGCGTCGTCGCCTTTCCCCGCCCGCTGCTCGAAGTGCGCGACCTCGTCAAGCATTACCCGACCCGCACGTTCTGGCGCGACAGTCCTCCGGTGAAAGCCGTCGACGGCATTTCGTTCACGCTCGGCGCCGGCGAGACGCTCGGCCTCGTCGGCGAATCCGGATGCGGCAAATCGACGGCGGCGAAAACGCTGCTGCGGTTGATCGAACCGACTGCCGGCCAGATCCTGTTCGACGGCACCGATATCGCAACGCTCTCGCCGGCCGCCTTTCGTCCCTACCGGCGCGAACTGCAGATCGTTTTCCAGGATCCCTACGCCTCGCTCAACCCGCGCCTGCGCGCCGGCGAAATCGTCGCCGAACCGCTGCGCAATTTCGGCTGGGACAGCCGCGACGGCGAACAACGCGTCGCCGACCTCTTCACCCGCGTCGGCCTCAACACCGACGCCCTGAAAAAATACCCGCACGAGTTTTCCGGCGGGCAGCGCCAGCGCCTCGGCATCGCCCGCGCCCTGGCGCTGAACCCGCGCCTGATCGTCCTCGACGAACCGGTGTCGGCACTCGACGTCTCGATCCAGGCGCAGGTCATCAACCTGCTCGAAGACCTGCAGGCCGACCTCGGCCTCTCCTATATCTTCGTCGCGCACGACCTCGCCGTCGTCCGCCACATCAGCCACCGCGTTGCCGTCATGTACCTCGGCCGCATCGTCGAGATCGGCCCGGTCGACACCTTGTTCACCCGTCCGCTGCATCCGTATACGCGTGCGCTGCTGTCGGCCGTGCCGAAAATTTCGTCGGCCGCGCGCCAGGACCGCGTCCTGCTCAAGGGCGACCTGCCAAGCCCGGCCAATCCGCCCTCCGGTTGCACCTTCCGCACGCGCTGTCCGCAGGCCCGCCCGGAATGCGCCGAACGTGCGCCGCAACTCGTCGCGCACGGCGACCAGCACCAGGTCTCCTGCCATTTCGCCGGGGCGTCGGCCTGATCGAACGGAAGTACCATCGGGTCTTCGGACCGGCCAAGCAGCCACTGGAACAATCGTTTTAAATTTGACAAGGATGAAATATTAGTTTTAAAGTGAATTGATCATCATGAACGGTCGGACCGGGCCGACATCCCGGCCGATATCCCGCAGCGGGACCGCATCGGTCACCGACCGTCAACCGAACAAATACGAACCACTGCCATGACCACTGCCAAGACACCCCGGATCGACGGCGAGCGCCTGCTCCGTCGGCTCAACGACCTCGGCGCCATCGGTGCCATCGACGGCGGCGGTTGCGCCCGCCTCGCCCTGACCGACGCCGACAAGGCCGGACGCGACCTCGTCTGCGGCTGGATGCACGAACTGGGTCTTTCCGTCAGCATCGACGCCATCGGCAACGCCGTCGGCATCCGCGCCGGCCGTCGTTCCGGTCCGCCGATCATGGCCGGATCGCACATCGATACCGTCCGCACCGGCGGCCGCTATGACGGCAATCTCGGCGTACTGGCCGGGCTCGAAGTCGTCGCCGCGCTCAATGATGCCGGCGTCGAAACCGAACACCCGCTGGCGGTCGCCTTCTTCACCAACGAGGAAGGGTCGCGCTTCGCCCCGGACATGATGGGTAGCCTCGTCTTCACCGGCGAACTGCCACTCGACACCGCGCTCGCCACCGTCGGCATCGACGGCGCCCGCGTCGGCGACGAACTCGCCCGCATCGGTTATGCCGGCGACACGCCGGTGCCGCGTCCGGCGCCACGCGCCTATGTCGAACTGCATATCGAACAGGGCCCGGTGCTCGACCACGAAAACGTGGAGATCGGCGTCGTCGAATCGGTGCAGGGCATTTCCTGGACCGAGATCGAGATCGGCGGTGTCTCCAATCATGCCGGCACGACACCGATGTCGCTGCGTTGCGACCCCGGCTGGGCCGCCGGGTCGATCATCGCTTTCGTCCGCGACCTGGCGCGCGAGATCGGCGGCAGCCAGGTCGCCACGGTCGGACGGATCGAATTTTTCCCGAACCTGATCAACGTCGTGCCTGAACGCGCCGTCCTCACCGTCGACCTGCGCAACACCGACGAGACGACGCTGCGCCAGGCCGAGGCCCGCCTGCACGCCCATCTGGACACGCTGCGCGCGCAGGAAAAGGTGACGATCACGACGCGCCGGCTGGCGCGCTTCGAACCGGTCCCCTTCGCACCGGAGATGACCGCGCTGATCGAACGCCACGCCAAGGCGCAGGGACGCTCGACGCGCCGCTTGCCGAGCGGCGCCGGACACGACGCGCAGATTCTGGCGGCGGTCTGCCCGGCGGCGATGATTTTCGTCCCGAGTGTCAAGGGCATCAGCCATAACGTCCGGGAGTTCACTCCCCCCGATCAACTCGAAGCCGGCGCCAATGTCCTGCTGTCGGTTCTGTGCGAACTGGCCGGCGCCGACGCCTGACCGACGCCGCGAAAGAACACCGTGAAAACCCTCTTCAAAGATGGCCTGATCATTGACGGCAGCGGCACCGCCGCCGTCACCGCCGACCTGCTCGTCGTCGATGGCACCATCGCCGCCATCGGACACCTGGCCGCAGAAGCCGGCACGCAGGTCATCGATGCCCGCGATCGCATCGTCTGCCCCGGCTTCATCGACACCCACACCCACTCGGACCTCGCCGCGATCATCGACCCGGCGCTCTCGGCCAAGATCCGGCAAGGCATCACCACCGAACTGCTCGGCCAGGACGGCGTCGCGCTGGCGCCGCTGCCGGAGCAGTACATCACGCCCTGGCGCAAGAACATCGCCGGCCTCGACGGCGACACCGACCTGATCGACTGGAAATTCCGCGACACCGACGGCTACCTCGCGCTGCTCGCCGCGCATCGCCCGGCGACCAACCTCAGCTATCTCGTGCCACACGGCAACGTGCGCATGGAAGCAATGGGACTCGACGGCCGCGCCGCCACCCGCGACGAAGTGACCCGGATGTGCGAGATCCTCGACCGCGAACTGGCCGCCGGCGCCTACGGCTTCTCCACCGGCCTCATCTACATGCCCTGCGCCTTCGGCGATACGCACGAACTCGTCGAACTGTGCAAGGTCACCGCGCGGCGCGGCGGCATCTTCGTCGTGCATCAGCGCAGCGAGGCCGACGACATCCTCGCCTCGACGCAGGAACTCATCGACATCACGCGGGCTTCGGGCGTGCATCTGCACATCTCGCACATGAAAGTCTGCGGCAAGAAGAACTGGGGGCTGATCGACCCGATGCTCGACATGCTGGAACGCGCCCAGCAGGAAGGCATGAAGATCTCCTACGATCAGTATCCCTACGTCGCCGGCAGCACCATGCTCGGCGTCATCCTGCCGCCCTGGGTGCATGCGGGCGGCACCGACAAGTTGCTCGAACGCCTCGCCGATCCCGCCGCACGCACGCAGATGATCGCCGACATCGAGCGCGGCATCCCCGGCTGGGACAACTTCATCGACTTCGCCGGCCTCGACCAGATCTTCGTCACCAGCGTCAAGACCGAGCGCAATGCCGACGCCGTCGGCCTCAACCTCGTCCAGCTCGGCGAGCTGCGCGGCAAGGATCCCTACAACGCCACCTTCGACCTGCTCTACCAGGAAGACAATGCCGTGGGCATGGTCGATTTCTACGGCACCGAGGAGCACGTCATCAAGTTCCTCTGCCGTCCCGAGCAGAACGTCTGTACCGACGGGCTGATGGGCCGCGGCAAGCCGCATCCGCGCGTCTTCGGCGCCTTCCCGCGCGTGCTCGGCAAGTACGTACGCGAGGAAAAACGCCTGAGCTGGGAAGCGGCTATCCACAAGATGACCGGTAAGCCGGCCGCCGTGCTCGGTCTTTCCGACCGCGGCCTGCTCCGCCCCGGCTATGCCGCCGACATCGTCATGCTCAACCCGGCGACGGTCATCGACAAGGGCAGCTTCATCGAACCCAATCAATATCCGGACGGCGTCGACGCGGTGATGGTCAACGGCGCCTTCGCCTTCGTCGGCGGCATCGAGACCGGCGCCCGCAGCGGACGGGTATTGCGCAAGGCTTACTGATCCCGCCAGCAGCCGAACCGGTATAATCGAGCGCTATGAAAAAGACCGGTCCGGCCAAGAACAAGAAGGAATTCACGCTGATCGACGAGCGCATCGGGGCGCTCACCGAGACGCTACCCGACTCCGAGCGCAAGCTGGCGGAACTCCTGTCGTCGCGACAGGTGCTGCTCGCCACGCACTCGGCAACCGAACTCGCGGCCCTCGCCGGCAGCTCCAAAGCGGCCGTCACCCGTTTCATCCAGCGCGTCGGTTACAAGAGCTTCGCCGAAGCCCGGCGCGAGGCACGCGAAGCGCAATGCTGGGGCGCCCCGGCATTTCAATATGCACCCGACCTGTCGAGCGTCTCCGAAGACGCCTTCGCCAAACACCTGCAGAGCGACCTCGACAACCTGGCGCGTACCTTTGAGCGGCTCAACCCGAAAACCGTCGAGCGCGCCATCGACGCCATCGTCAAGGCACGCCGTGTCGCTGTCATCGGCTATCGCAACAGCCATGCGCTGGCCCAGTACCTGGTCCGCCAGCTGGTCCTGCTCAAGGACGCCGTCACGCTGCTGCCGCAGGCCGGCCAGACGGTCGGCGAGGATCTCGCCGGTTTCACGGCCGACGACATGATCATCGTTCTGGCCTTCCGGCGCCGTGTCCCGGTCGTCGACCAGATCGTCCAGCACGCCCGCCAGATCGGCCTGCCGGCGCTGATCCTGACCGACGCGGGGACGCCGGCCAATGAAGTGCCCGGCGACTGGCGCATCGTCTGCGAAACGCGCGGTTCGGCGCAATTCGATTCCTACGCGGCAGCGATGAGCGTGCTCAACCTGCTCGTCTCGACGCTGGCGCTACGCCCCGAGATCGCCAACAAGCACCGGCTGCTCCAGGCCGAACGCCTGCACAGCGCCTTCAGCGAACTTTAAGGGGCAGCGCCGCAATCCTTTTTAACGACCGGAAAGGAGTGCATGACATGACCAACGGCAGCTGGGTTTACTGGGCGCTACTGTCCGCCGTCTTCGCCGCGCTGACCGCGATTTTCGCCAAGATCGGCATCCAGGGCGTCGACTCGGACCTCGCCACGCTGGTCCGCACCGGCATCATCATCGTCGTGCTCTCGGCCTTCGTCTGGTTCGCCGGCAAATGGAGCAACCCCTTCGCGCTGCCGGGCAAGACCTGGCTGTTTCTCACGCTCTCCGGGCTCGCCACCGGCGCGTCCTGGGTCTGTTACTTCCGCGCGCTGCAGATCGGCGAAGCGTCGAAAGTCGCGCCGATCGACAAGCTGAGCCTCGTGCTGGTCGCCCTCTTCGCCGTCGTCTTCCTCGGCGAACGGCCGTCGGTCAAGGACTGGACCGGCATCGCCATGGTCGCCGGCGGCGTCCTCGTCCTCGCGCTCAAACGCTAAGCAAAAAAAGAGGGAGTTCCCCTCGCGGGCAACTCCCTGGTACTTCCAAAGGCTTTCCCGGGTCGCGCCGGAGGCGCCCGCCGGGAACAGCCTGCTCTGGTCGTTGTATTACTTTTTCGGATCTTCGCAGAGTTCCATCAGCACGCCGGCCGTGGACTTCGGATGCAGGAAGGCGATGTTCAGGCCTTCGGCGCCCTTGCGCGGGGCCTTGTCGATCAGCTGAACGCCCTTGCCGGCGAGCTCGTCGAGGTTCGACTGGAGGCCTTCGACGGCGAACGCGATGTGCTGGACGCCCTCACCCTTCTTCTCGATGAACTTGCCGATCGGGCCTTCCGGATCGGTCGACTCGAGCAGTTCGATCTTCGACTGACCGATCTTGAAGAAGGCGGTGCGAACCTTCTGTTCCTTCACTTCTTCGATCGAGTAGCACTTCATGCCGAGTTGCTTCTCCCAGAACGGGATGGCGTCGTCGAGGCTCTTGACGGCAATGCCGATGTGCTCAATGTGCGTCAGATTCATTTCGATATCCTTATGAAAGGGTGATGGTAAAACGGGAAAAGTCTAGAAAACCACTATAAACCGGTTTTTCAAAAACAATCAATTTCGGACTTCCGCAGAAAGCGATCGATTTGCGCGGATCAGGAGCACGATGCCGAGGACAACCATCGGCAAGGACAACCACTGCCCCATGCTGACGACCTCGGAAAGGCCGAAGATGCCGTCGTCGGGCGAGCGGAAATACTCGGCGATGAAGCGGAAGACACCATAACCGAGCAGAAAAGCGCCCGACACCGCCGTGCGTGGACGCGCCTTGCCAGCGTAAATCCAGAGCAAGACGAAGAGCAGCACGCCTTCAAGCCCGGCCTGATACAGCTGTGACGGATGACGCGGCACCAGGCTGCCGGACTGCGGGAAGACCATCGCCCAGGGCAACGAAGGATCGCAGACGCGCCCCCACAGTTCGCCGTTGATGAAATTGCCGATGCGCCCGGCGGCGAGCCCAAGCGGTACCAGCGGTGCGATGAAATCGGTGATGTCGAACCAGTGCTGCCCGGTCTTGCGGGCGTAGAGCGTCATGGCAACGAGCACGCCGAGGAAACCACCGTGGAAGGACATGCCGCCTTTCCAGACCGCCAGGATTTCGGACGGATGCGAGAAGTAATAGCCGGGCGCGTAAAACAGCACCTCGCCGAGGCGGCCGCCGAGGACGACGCCAAGCACGCCGTAGAAGAGCAGATCGTCGAGATGCGCCGCCGTCCACCCGGCCGGCGCCAGCTGCCGGCGGATGCGCACCCGCCCGAGCGCAATGAACTGGAGGAAAGCCGCCAGGTACATCAGTCCGTACCAGTGGATCGCCACCGGTCCGAGCTGCACCGCGACGGGATTGAACTGGGGATGGATCAACATGTGCTCACCGCTTCATGACAACCGCTTTTGGGCTAGAATCGTCGATTATACCGTCTCGTATCACCTGTCATCGTTACCTGGAGAGTCCCATGCCTGCCTATCGTTCCCGCACCTCCACCCATGGCCGCAACATGGCCGGCGCCCGCTCGCTGTGGCGCGCGACCGGCATGAAGGACGGAGATTTCGGGAAGCCCATCATCGCCATCGTCAACTCCTTCACCCAGTTCGTCCCGGGCCACATGCACCTCAAGGACCTCGGCCAGATGGTCGCACGCGAGGTTGAGGCCGCCGGCGGCGTCGCCAAGGAATTCGACACGATCGCCATCGACGACGGCATCGCCATGGGCCATGACGGCATGCTCTACTCGCTGCCCTCGCGCGAACTCATCGCCGACTCGATCGAGTACATGGTCAACGGCCACTGCGCCGACGCGATGATCTGTATCTCAAACTGCGACAAGATCACCCCGGGAATGCTGATGGCCTCGATGCGCCTCAACATCCCGACGATCTTCGTCTCCGGCGGCCCGATGGAAGCCGGCAAGGTCCAGATCGGCGGCAAGATCGTGCGCACCGACCTCATCGACGCGATGATCAAGGCCGCCGACAAGACAATGTCCGACGAGGACGTCGCCAACATCGAACGCTCGGCCTGCCCGACCTGCGGCTCCTGCTCGGGCATGTTCACCGCCAACTCGATGAACTGCCTGGCCGAAGCGCTCGGCCTCGCCTTCCCCGGCAACGGCACGCTGCTGGCGACGCACGCCGACCGCAAGGAACTCTTCCTCAAGGCCGGCCGCCAGATCGTCGAACTCTGCCGCCGCTACTACGAGCAGGACGATGCCTCGGTGCTGCCGCGCAGCATCGCCACGTTCGACGCCTTCGAAAATGCCATGTCGCTCGACGTCGCCATGGGCGGCTCGACCAACACCGTGCTGCACCTCCTGGCCATCGCCCAGGAAGCCGAAGTCGACTTCACCATGAACGACATCGACCGCATCTCGCGCAAGGTGCCGCACCTGTGCAAGCTGGCCCCCTCGACCGAGCAGTTCCACATTGAGGACTGCCACCGCGCCGGCGGCATCTTCGGCATCCTCGGCGAACTCGAGCGCATCGGCCTCATCCATCGCCACACTGGCACCATCCACACCAAGACGATGGGCGAAGCCATCGACCTCTGGGACGTCATGCGCACCCATGACATCGACGTGCATACGCTGTATCTCGCCGCGCCAGGCAACGTCCCGAGCGGCGAAGCCTTCTCGCAGGCCAAGCGCTACCCGGAACTCGACCTCGACCGCACGCACGGCTGCATCCGCGACCGCACCAACGCCTATAGCCAGGACGGCGGCCTCGCCGTGCTCTTCGGCAACATCGCCGAGGAAGGCTGCATCGTCAAAACTGCCGGCGTCGATGCCAGCATCCTGACCTTCACCGGCAAGGTGCGCGTCTTCGAAAGCCAGGACGACGCGGTCAACGCCATCCTCGGCGACCAGGTGAAGGCCGGCGACGTCGTGCTGATCCGCTATGAGGGACCGAAGGGCGGTCCGGGCTTCCAGGAAATGCTCTACCCGACCTCGTACCTCAAGTCGCGCCACCTCGGCAAGCAATGCGCGCTGATCACCGACGGGCGCTTCTCCGGCGGTTCGTCGGGCCTGTCGATCGGCCACGTCTCGCCGGAAGCGGCGGAAGGCGGCGCCATCGGCCTCGTCGAGGAAGGCGATACGCTCGAAATCGACATCCCGAAGCGCAGCGTTCGTCTCGCCGTCTCGGACGAAGAACTCCAGCGCCGCCGCGCCGCCATGGAAGCCAAGGGCGACAAGGCCTGGAAGCCGGCCAACCGCAAGCGTGTCGTTTCCAAGGCGCTGCAGGCCTACGGACTGATGGCGGCCTCGGCCTCGCGCGGTGCCGTGCGCGACCTCGGCCAGCTCAAGCGCCGCTAAGGGCGACGCGATGGCCCTATCGGTCTGGCTCGGCTTTCTCGTTGCGTCGATCCTGATCGCCGTCTCGCCCGGTCCGGGCGCGGCGGCGTCGATGAGCGCCGGCCTGCGCTTCGGCTACGGCGGCGCCCTGCGCGTCATCGGCGGCCTGCAGTGCGCGCTAACGATCCAGGTGACCGTCGTCGCCCTCGGCCTCGGCGCGCTGCTGACCGCCTCGGCGTATGCCTTTGATGTCATCCGTTACGTCGGCGCGGTCTACCTCGTCTGGCTCGGTTTCCAGAAATGGCGGGCACCGGCCGAAGCCTTCGACGCCGGCGCAACGCCCATCCGGCCCGGCGGCCTGTTCATCGAGGGGCTTCTCGTCAACCTGACCAACCCCAAAGCCATCGTCTTCATCGCCGCGCTGGTACCGCACTTCATCGACCCGGCCAAGCCGCAATGGCCGCAATTCGTCATCATCGTCCTGACCATGTGCGGCATCGACACCATCGTCATGTCGGGCTACGCGCTGCTGGCCTCACGGGCGCGCGGCTGGCTGCGCAACCCGCGGCTGATGAAAGCGCAGAATCGTCTTTTCGGCGGCATTTTCGTCGGCGCTGGCGCGCTGCTCGCGACCTCCGGAGGCCAATAGCGAACGCTTTCCCGGAAATGCAGTCTGAGCCGACGCCTAATGATTCCAGCACATCACATTCCACTCACAAGGAGTTCACCATGAAATTGCTGTCCGTCTCGCTCGCCGTCGCCGGCCTTCTTCTCGGAACGGCGGCCCAGGCCGACGAAGCGCTGGCCAAGGCCAAGGGCTGCCTCGCCTGCCACACTGTCGACAAAAAGCTGATCGGCCCGATGTACAAGGAAGTGGCGAAGAAATACGCCGGCCAGAAAGACGCCGAAGCGACGATCGCCGGCACCATCGTCAAGGGCACGCCTGCGCCGACCGGCGTCGGCTGGCAGAAGTCCGGCAACGCCACGCTGCCGTTCATGCCGCCCAACGCCGGCGTCAAGCCCGACGAAGCGGCCAAACTGGCCAAGTGGATTCTCACGCTCAAGTAAGCGTTTCGGGGGCGAAGCCGACGGCCGCCCCCATCCCGGAATAGCGGGCTCAGACTCCCCCTGACAGCCGCTGCCGGGCCAGGTCGACAAAGGCCCGCGCCGCCGGCGACAGGGTCGCCGGATCGCGCGTCGCCAGCAACAGGCGGCGCGACACCGGAACCCCCTCCAGACGCACCAGCGACAGTCCCATCGAACGCACATGCGGCGCGCCGGCCGCGCGCGGGACAATCGCCGCGCCAATGCCAGCCGAAACCATCCGGCACACCGCATCGAAATTGCGCACCTGTACCCGTACCTTCAACGCACAGCCGACCGATTCGGCCAGCACGGCGATCTGTCGCATCAAGGACGTCGAGCGATTGAGCCCGACGAAATCGAGCGCCGCCGCCTCACGGAAGGACACCGCCACCCGGCGGGCCAGGGCGTGCTGCGCGGGCAGCAGCAAGACCAGCTCATCAACATCGCAGACAAAGCTCGCGAGCCCTTCGAGCGGCGTGTTTTCGCCAATGATCGCCACTTCGGTCGTGCCGGCAACGACGGCTCGTACCGCCTCCTGACTCAGCGTTTCCTCGAGATCGACCTTGACCGAGGGATGCGCGGCGAGAAAGTGCGCCAGCAAGGTCGGCAGAAAGCCGGCAAAGGCCGAGGGATTAGCCCAGATGCGCAAGCTGCCGCCGGCGCCGCGCCGATAGTCATCGAGCGTCAGCGCCAGGCGCTCGACTTCGGCGATGACGCGGATCGCCTGGTCGAGCAGCGCCTGCCCGGCAGCCGTCGGCACCACTCCCTTCTTGCCCCGCAGCAACAGCGCCATGCCGACATGCGTCTCCAGATCGGCAATGCGCTTGCTGGCCGCGGCGACGCTGATACCGAAGCGACGGGCACCGGCGCTCAGGCTGCCGCCATCGACGGCGGTAACGAACAGCCGCAACGTCACGAGGTCGAAACGGCTGAGATTGACGGCGGACGGCACTCTTTAACCTTTTACGATGGATATTTGAATTATTTGCAATAACACGAAGGATAGCAGGCACCATACTGAAGGTGAAGCGACATCCATTTCACCCCCTGAACAGAGGAGTTCCGACATGAAGCAGACCTACCGGATCGGCCAGATCGTCCCCAGTTCCAACACCACGATGGAAACCGAAATCCCCGCCATGCTGCGCGCCCGCGAATTGATCGAGGCCGAGCGCTTCACCTTTCATTCAAGCCGCATGCGCATGAAAAAGGTCACCAAGGAAGAACTCGCGGCGATGGACTGCGACTCCGACCGCTGCGCCATCGAACTCTCCGACGCACGCGTCGACGTCCTCGGCTATGCCTGCCTTGTCGCCATCATGAGCATGGGCAAAGGCTACCACCGCGTCTCCGAAGCCCGCCTGCACCAGCGCACCGTCGATAACGGCGGCCCGGCGCCGGTGGTAACCAGTGCCGGCGCGCTCGTCGAAGGCCTCAAGGTGATCGGCGCCAAGAAAATATCGATCCTGGCCCCGTACATGAAGCCATTGACGCAACTCGTCATCGACTACATCGAGAACGAAGGCATCGAAGTCGTCGACAGCCTCTCGCTCGAAATCCACGACAACCTCGAAGTCGGCGCCCGCGACCCGCGCGCGCCGGCCGAACTCTGGCGCAAGCTCAACACCGCCAATGTCGATGCCATCGTCGCCTCGGCCTGCGTGCAGATGCCTTCGCTCGCTTCGGTCCCGCTGATCGAGGCAGCAAGCGGCCTGCCGGTCGTCTCCAGCGCCGTCTGTACGACCTACCAGATGCTGGCCAAGCTCGGCCTCAAGACGATCGTGCCCGATGCCGGCGCGCTGCTGTCCGGACGCTATCCCGCCGTGCGCTGATCACTGCGCCATCGCGTCGGCGAAGGCCAGCGCCTGCAACTGGGCGCGATTGAAGGACTCCGCCGACAAGCCGAGCTGCCCTGCCAGCTCGGCGATCGCTGCACCGTCCTCGCCTTCGCTGGTACAGGCAAGATCGAGGAATGGCGCATACAGCCCCCCCTGCCCGAGCAAGGCATCGCAAATCGCCTCGGGCAGGCTCATCGATTCGAGCACTGTCTCCATGCTGACGCCAAGCAACACGTCGAGCATGGAAAAGGCGCCGGTGATGAACAGATTGTCATACTCCTGTGGATCGATGAGACCATGCCCCAGGCTCTCCATCAGCCGCGCCCGTGTCAGTGCCGCATGCATCAGCGCCGGCGCCATCGGATCCTTGCTGGCGGTCACCAGCAGAAGCGACAACCACTTGTTAAGCTTGTCGTAGCCAAGAATCGTCACCGCGTGACGGAAAGACTGGATCTCGCATGACAGCCCGAAACCGGCCGAATTGATGTAGCGCAGCAGTTTGTAGGATAAGGCCACGTCCTGCTTGAGCGCTGCCTCAACCTCCTTGACATCGGCATTTTTGCGGACGAGGTTCAGCACCCGGACGATCTGCGCCTGCCCCGGATTCAGCGCCTTCTTCACCGTAAGTGCCGACGGTTGCTTGAAGAACCAGCTGGCGACCGCGTTGATGCCGGCATCAAGGCACGCCATGAAGCCGTCGCGATCGAAGACGTTGAGCGCGATGACGATGCCATGAAGCTGCAACTGCGCGGCCAGCGCGCCCAGTCCTGCCGGCGTCATATGCCGCGCATCGAGCGCGAGGAAACGATATTGCAAACCGCAGGCCAGTGCAGTCCCTACCTGCGCATCGGCCTTCAGGCAAAGGGCCGGCTGCACCGCCTGCAAGGTGCCGACACATTCGGCGCCGCCCGGCCCGAGCAAGTCCGCCGAGCCCAACTCGAGCACGGCATTCGCCGGCACTGCCCAATCGCGCACGGCCGCTGCGAGCGGAAAGCCATCGCAGTTAATGAAAAAAATGCGTTCGCCGTCCGGCCAGACATCCGTCAGTGCAGCCAACGTCTGCGCCGCAGCGTAGGCGTCCATGACACCGCCGGCATGCAGCGTCAGGCGGGTGGCGATTGCCCGGCTCTGTCCGTTCAGAACCGGTTGCCGCGAAAGAAAGACGCCTGTCATACGTTCTACTCCGCTTCGACGGGCACGCCCGAGCGCTGTCGCGCCAAGTCACCCGAAAATGCAAATGCATCGGCAAGGAATGCCGATGCCGGCAGGCCGCCTGCATCGAGCAAGCGCTCGCGCATTGCCGTCACCAGCGACGGCGACCCGCAGGCATAGACCTCGCACCCGGAAAGATCCGGAAAATCGGCCAGCACCGCCGCGTCGAGCGTCCCGGTACGCCCCGTCCACGTATCCGCTTCGACCGGCGCCGACAGCACCGGCACATAGCGGAAGGCCGGATGCGCGGCCGCCCAGTCGCGGACCAGCGTGTCGAAATAGAGGTCCTGACGCTGTCGCCCGCCCCGGTAAAGATGGACCTCACGCCGCAGCCCACGCGCCAGTTCGGCTTCGAGGATCGCTTTGACCGGCGCGAAGCCGGTGCCGCGAACGACAAAAATCGCCGGTTTGCCGGACGCTTCGCTCAAGCCGAAATTGCCGTGCGGTCCATGGATGCGGACGAGATCGCGGAGTTTCATTCCGTCGAAGACATGGCCGGTGAATTCGCCGCCGCGGATTCGGCGGATATGCAATTCGAGCGTCGCCCCGCCGGGCGCGCTCGCCAGCGAAAAAGCCCGCCGGCGTCCGCCGCTGAGCAGGATATCGACATACTGGCCCGGCCGGAAGGAAAACACCTCGCTGCCGGGGAGCTTCAATTCAACGAGCATGACATCGGGCGCGACGCGTTCGAGTCGTTCGACGCGCGCCGGCAGCAGGCGCGGCGGCTGATCGCTCGCTGGCGTCGCCATGCGCGCCTCGATGCGCAGGTCGCTACGCGGCTGCGCGCAGCAGAACAGGGCCTGCCCCTGCGCGCGCTCGGCCTCGCCAAGGACAAACGGTGACGTCTCGCCGTGATCGACCTCGCCCGCCAACACGCGTCCGCGGCAGGCGCCGCAATGGCCGGTACGACAACCGTAAGGCAAGGCAATGCCGGCCCGCAGGGCAGCGGTGAGAATCGGTTCATTCTCGTCGCCGTCGAACGTCTGACCACCCGGTTCAAGCCTGATGCGAAAAACCATCGAAACTCCCTGCGAGTCCATCCGGTAAAATCACGCCGTGAATTCTTGGCACACACACTTGCAGAAACTACTGATCATCGGCGGCGGCGACGTCGCCCGCCGCACTGCACACCACCTGCGCGGCCGATATCGGCTCTACGTCCTGCTCCGCGATACGACCCAGGCGGCGTTCTGGCGCGCTCAGGGCGCCCGCGCGATCCTGGGCGATCTCGACCGGCCCGAGAGCCTGACGCGACTCGCCGGCCTCGCCAACATCGTGCTGCATTTTGCGCCGCCGCCAGACCGCGGCACGCACGACACGCGCACACGCCACCTGATCGCCGCCTTGAGACTGGGAAAAAGTCTACCACAGCGCTTCATCTACATTAGCACCAGCGGCATCTACGGCGACTGCGGCGGCGCGCGCATCGACGAGACACGGCCGCCGGCCCCGGTCACGGCGCGCGCGCGGCGACGCGTTGACGCAGAACACCAGTTACGTCAATTCGGACAACGCTCGTCGGTCAGCGTCAGCATCTTGCGCGCGCCCGGCATCTACGCCGCCGACCGGCTACCGATCGAACGCCTGCAGCGCGGCGTCGCCGCGCTCTCGCCCGAAGACGACGTCTTCACCAACCACATCCACGCCGACGACCTCGCCCTGCTGGTCCGCGCCGCCCTGCGTCGCGGACGCAGTAACCGCTGCTACAACGCCAGCGACGATTCGGCCCTGCGCATGGGCGAGTATTTCGATCTCGTCGCCGACAATTTCGACCTGCCGCGCCCGCCGCGCATCTCGCGCGACGAAGCGAAAAAAACGCTTTCGCCGGTGCAACTCTCGTTCATGAGCGAATCGCGGCGGCTCGACAACCGGCGCATCCGCCGCGAATTGCGCGCACAATTGCGCTATCCTCAAGTGGCGGACGGCATCGCCGCCGCCAAGACCGACCTCTCTCTCTAGGACACTCGTTTGGAACACTTCTTCGCCACCTGCCCGCGCGGGCTCGAACCCCTGCTCGCCGAAGACCTGGCTGCCGCCAACGCGCACGATATCCGCAACGTCCCCGGCGGCGTCCATTTCGCCGGCGACTGGGCGTGCTGCTACGCCGCCAACCTGCACTCGCGGATTGCCACGCGCATCCTCTGGCGTGTCGCCGAAGGCCCGTATGCACGCGAGGACGACATCTACCGGCTGGCCTACGATACGCCCTGGTCGCGCTGGTTCGGCGCGGCGCAGACACTCCGTGTCGACGTCACGGCGATCAAGAGCCCGCTGAAGAGCCTCGAATTCATCACGCTGCGCATCAAGGATGCGGTCTGTGACCGCTTCCGTGCCGATTCGGGCCAGCGCCCGAGCGTCGACACGCGCACACCGGACGTCCGCGTCCAGGCCTTCATCACTGCCGAACGCTGCACGCTCTACATCGACACCTCCGGCGCACCGCTCTATCAGCGCGGCCTGCGGCAGAAGACCGTCGAAGCGCCGCTCAAGGAGAACCTCGCCGCCGGCATCCTGCGCCTGAGCGGCTGGCAGCCGGGAACGCCGCTGCTTGACCCGATGTGCGGCAGCGGCACTTTCCTCGTCGAAGCTGCCCAGATGGCGCTCGGCATCGCTCCCGGATCAGGCGGTCGCAGCTTCGGTTTCCAGCGTCTCAAGAATTTCCGCCTCGAAACCTGGAAGAACCTGCTGGACACCGCCCAGGACGCCGAAAAGCCCGCAAAGCCCATGCAAATTTATGGCAGCGACATTTCCCCGGTATCGGTCCGCGCCGCGCTTGCCAACCTCGATCGCGCCGGCCTGCTGCCCGCGGTGAGCCTGTCGTCCGGCGACATCCGCGAGATCGCGGCGCCGGCGGCGTCGGGGGTCCTGGTCGCCAACCCGCCCTACGGCGAACGCCTGTCGGAGCAGGAGGAACTTGCCGCCTTCTATCCCGAACTCGGCAGCGCCCTGAAACGCAACTTCGCCGGCTGGACCTGCCACCTGCTCACTGCCGATCTGCGTCTGCCGAAACTGATGCGCCTGACGCCAAGCAAGAAGACGCCACTGTTCAACGGCGCCATCGAGTGTCGGCTGTTTGAATTCAGGATGGTCGCCGGCAGCAACCGTAAGTAATCGTCATTGCAGCGCACAGAATCCGCAGCATCAACCGACAGCCCCCCGGTCTTCACCCGGGGGCCATCGGTGCGGGTTTAACGCGTCCGCACCAGCGGGAATCCCTGCCCGGTCGGCGACACGATCGGGTACTGCTTATGCTGGAAAACTTTCTCGGCCAGTTCCGGCACCATGTTATCGACATAATCGGCGAGTTCCAGCGTCTTGACGAAGCCGTCGCGATCGGTATCGGCCGCGCCGTTCAAACCCTCGACGATGACGTAGGTGAACAGCCCCTGCCCCTTGTAGCCTTCGAGCGCCTCCTGCACCGAAGTCGCCGCCGACAGGACCGTTGAACCGACCGCCCGCGACAATACCTTCATCGCCGTGTCATCGCTCATGCCGCGCGTCAGCATCGCCACCTGCAGAGCGTCGCCGAGCTGACCGGCGCTGCAGGTATCGAGCACGATCAGCTTTTTCGACGCCGGAATGTTCGAGATCAGTTCCTTGAGCGCTTCCTGGGTCAGCGCGTCCTGCTTGAGTCGCGCCGAGGCCGTCGACCCGACGTTCGACGTGATCAGCAGATACTGGCCGTCATCGACGGTGCCGTGACTGGCGACGTAGAAGACGAACAGGTCGTCCGGCCCGACGTCGCGCTGCGCCTGCTTGAGCGCCGCGACGATTGCCGTCTTGGTCGTGTCGGCGGGCGTCACCAGAGTGCGAACATTCACTGACGAGAAAAGACTCCGGGACTTGCTGCCAAGCGTCGATGCGAACAGCTTCGCGTCTGATACCGTATATTTCAGTGCCAGGCGCGGATTGGAAAAATCCTTGATGCCGATGACGATCGCATGCATCGCCGGCGGCCGCGCGACGATATTGGCCTGCACGCTGATCGCCGCGTCGGCGCTCTGCATGCTGTTGTCGGCGTTGAAGACAATCGCGCGAATGGCATTGGGACCCGGCTCGAGCGGAATGTCATAGGGCAGGATGACGCCTTCGGCGCCCGCCTCCGGCGATACCGTCCGATTCCTGTCGAGGACGACGGCCGTGCCATTGCGATACAGACGAACGTCGCCGATACCACCGCCCTGATCCTTGACGCGCAGACGGACCGACACCTGCCGCGCATCGGTCGCGAGCGGCGTCTCGACGATCGCCACCGATGGTGGCGGCTTGATGTCGGCAACACGTTTGAACTCGCTCAGCGTCCCGCCCGACAAGGCCACCTTGACGAGATCGGGCCGATAGAAGGATTCGCGCAACTGCGCGATCGAGAACGGCTGCCCACCGACGGAAACCTCAAGATACTGGTCCCCCTTGTCCGAGGCGTTGTAATAGCCGCTCGGCGTCGACACCAGCCATTCGCCATCATCGAAAGCGATCATCGCAGCGACTTCCTCGCCGCTGGTGGCGTTGAAGACGCGCACCGACGCTGCCGAGGTGATCGCCAGCAGGCGGCCGTTGGGCGAGAACTCGGCAAAGGCCGGGCTCATGTCGAGGATCATTTTCTCGTCCGGCCGCTTCAATGCGAGGATCAGCTGACCATCGGCGAGATTCCACATGCGGTAGTCACCTTTGTTGTTACCGCTGACGAAACGGCTCCCGTCGGGCGCGGCAACCAGAAACTTGATCTGCGCGTTGTCCTTGTCCGATGCCAGGAACGTACTCGGCTCATCATAACGCAGGAGTTCCTTGACCGGAAAACCGGTACTGGCATCGCGCAAGGTCACCGAAATCGTCATGCTCGATCCCAGCGCACCGTGGTATTCGGAATGCGAGGTCAGCAAATGGCGTCCATCCGGCGTAAATGCCACGCCGTCGACACCACGATCGCTCACCTGCCACAACTGCGCACCGGTCTGCACGTCGACCAGGGCCAGCCCTTTCCGGCCCTGCCCCATCAAAGCGATACGGCGGCCATCCGAGGACATCGCGCCGATCTGAAGCTGGCGGAAGGTCCGAATCGTCGCACCGGAACTCAGATCAACCTGCAGGGTGTTGAAGTACGGTACGTCGAAGAGATTACCGATCTTGAATTCGGAACCAAATAGGTAACGCCCATCCGGCGTTGTGAACAGCCGACTGAGGAACTGACCAGGAATGTCACGGATCTTCTTGCCGCTTTCGACATCCCATTGCGCCGTAAAGCTGTCGCCGAACAAACCGGTCATGCCGGTGGCGAACAGCGATTTGCCGTCGCGTGCGAAGGCCAGTCCAACGACGCCGTAAGACGCTTCGATCGGGATCGCCAGCTGCCCGCGCGCCGACGCGACATCCCAGACGCGAATCGCCGGCGCCACGCCGGACGATATCAATTGCCGCCCATCGGGCGAATAGGCAAGGCTGCCCACCGCCAGCACCTTGCTCTTCACTGCCACCTGCCGATCCCCTGAGCGCGTCCCCAACTGCGGCGTCACCGCCATCATTTCGACACATCCGGTCACCAGCATGCTGAGCGCCAGCGCAATGCCCCATCCGATATTTGCACGCATGACCCGCACTCCCTCGTCTTGTCGCGGGTCGCGGTCAACGCAAATCGGCCCGCCTATTCACAAAGAATATGCGGGCCGACGAAAAATACCAGAAATCAGCCGCTGCGCACCGCCCCCGGCGGCACGCCGACGACCCCGGCTTAGAGCGTGTCGAGCGATTCGCGCATGGCGCGCTTGTTGATCTTGCCGACACTGGTCTTGAGCAGCGCCTTGACGAAACGCACCTGCAGCAGGACACCGTGACGCGAAATGCCGGTCTTCTCGATCAGCGTCGCCGAAGCGTTGCGAATGGCATGCTCGCTGACCTTGCCCTCGAACTCGGGCTTGAGCACGACCAGCGCCAGCGGGCGCTCGCCCCATTTCTCGTCGGGCAAGCCGATCACCGCCACTTCCTGGACGGCCTCGTGCGCACCGACCACATCCTCAAGCTGCAACGACGACGCCCACTCGCCGGCCGTCTTGATCACGTCCTTGATCCGGTCGGTGATCTTGAGATAGCCACGGGCGTCGATATTGCCAATGTCCTGAGTGTGCAGATATCCGCCCGCCCACAACTCTTGCGAAGGCTGCTGCGCGTCGAGATAGCCCTGCGTCAGCCACGGCGAACGCACGACGACCTCGCCGGTGACGTTGCCGTCATGGGCGACATCCTTCATTTCCGCTGTGACGATGCGCAGATCAACGAGCGGCAGCGGCAGGCCGGTCTTGCAACGCAAGTTCACCTGCGTCTCTTCCGGCGCGTCGAGGTCGGCGGCGGTCAGGTGAGCGATAGTCAGCACCGGACAGGTTTCCGACATGCCGTAGCCAGTAAAGGCATCGACACCCTTCTTCAGCGCTGCGGCGGCGAGGGCCTGCGACATCGCCGACCCGCCGATCACCACTTTCCAGCGCGACAGATCCGTCTTGGCGAAATCCGGATGGGCGAACAGCATCTGCAGGATAGAGGGAACACAGTGCGAGAACGTCACCTTTTCGTCGCGCAGGAGTTGCAGCAACGCCCCCGGCAGGTACTTGCCCGGATAGACCTGCTTGACGCCGAGCAGCGTCGCCACGTACGGAAAACCCCAGGCATGCACGTGGAACATCGGCGTGATCGGCATATAGACGTCTTCGCGGTGCATGCGCCCATGCACCGACGCCGTGCCGACGTTCGTCGCCACGCCGAGCGTATGCAGGACGAGCTGGCGGTGGCTGAAGTAGACGCCTTTGGGCAAGCCCGTCGTCCCGGTGGTGTAGAACACCGTCGCCTGCGCGTTCTCGTCGAAATCGGGGAAATCGTAGTCGGGACTCGACACCGACAGCAGCTGCTCGTATTCCGATGCGAACACGACCGGCACATCGACGGGACCGCCCTCGTCGTCGATCAGGACAAAGCGTTGCAGGCGCTCAAGCCGCGGTGCGATCGCCGCGACGATCGGCAGGAACTCGCGGTTGACCAGCAGCACATCCGCCTTGGCATGGTTCAACGTGTAGAGGATCTGTTCGGCGCTGAGACGCACGTTCACGGTCTGCAGGATGGCGCCCATCATCGGCACCGCGAAGAAACATTCCAGATAGCGATGGCTGTCCCAGTCCATCACCGCTACCGTATTCCCCGCCTCGACGCCCAGCGCGGCCAGACCGCTGGCCAGACGGCCGATGCGTTCGCGCAGCGTCCGGTAAGAGAAGCGCAGTTTCCCCTGATAACAGATTTCCTGGTCCGGCGACGTCGTCAGCGGCGTATGCAGCAGATGTTTGATCAACAGCGGATACGCATACGCTGACGGCGCGGACTGGATGATTTTGACGGGCATGATCGCTCCACGATTCGAGTGATGACAAGAACATCGAAAAAGCCGATCGGGACGATTCATTCTCGTTAACAACGGGCATCCCGGACGGCTGAATTGGCGGGGTACCGCCACCGGGCAAGCAGTATAGCGATCAAAGTGCACCGCATACAACACGGAGAGGACAATACCGTTCCGCCGGGATCGCTTCCCGGCACGCCGGGCACTTCGGCGACATTCAGCGTCGGCAGAGGCAAATGGGCGCGCGACACAGCATCGCATTCAGATTTTGATGGCATACCAAGAGGCCCAGGCGACAAACGCTGCAAGGGCGTCCGCTGCCGTCTATTTCATCGCCCGCTTCGGATAAATGTCGAAACGGCTCGATTTTCCTTCGAGCGCATAGCCCGGCGGCGTACCGGCGATTGCCGGCGCCTTGCGTGGACGCTTGACGACAACGCGATGCGAGGCGAGCACCAGCGCTGCTTCGAGCAAGGCCGGTGCGTCATCGTCATCACCGGCAAGCGGTCGGAACAGGCGCATCTCCTTTTTCACTTGCGCACTCTTGTCGCGGTGCGGAAACATCGGATCCAGGTAGATCACTTGTGGCTGGCCGCCCGCCCAGGCCTGCATCAGCGCAATGGCATCGCCGCAGACCAGGCGCATCCTGCCAATAATGGCGGCGCAATCGGGATCGGCGAGCGCTCGCGCCAACCCATCCTCGAGCAAGGCGGCAATGATCGGCTGGCGCTCGATCAGCGTCATCGTGCAGCCCAGTTGCGCCAGGACGAAAGCATCCCGGCCAAGTCCTGCGGTCGCGTCGAGAACCGTCGGCCGCACGCCGGGCTGGACACCGACCGCCTTGGCGATCATCTGACCACTGCCGCCACCGAACTGCCGGCGATGGGCGACTGCGCCGGAAAGGAAATCGACCCGGATCGGGCCGGGTGCCTGCGGCCCCAATTCGGCAAACTGCACGCCATCGCGACCGAGCTGCACGGCATAGGCCGCCTCGCCACCGAGCGGCAAACCCAAGCGCTGCGCCAGGGCCTCGGCCGCTTCGTCGCAACCGGCGTCAAGCGCCTCAACCCGGATCTCCGGCGTGATGGTCGATATTGCCGATTCGCTCACGCGCACCTCAAGCGGCCGGCTGCCGGACGAGGCTGAACGGACCATAGCCCTGACACGTCGGCATCAACTCCAACTGATTGATATTGACATGAGGCGGCAGGGACGCCACCCAATAAACGGCTTCGGCAATATCGTCGGCGGTGAGCGGCGTCGTGCCTTCGTAGACTTTCGCCGCTGCGGCGCTGTCACCGTGCAGTCGCACCTGCGAAAACTCCGTGCCGCCGCAGAGACCCGGCGCGATGTTGGTTGAGCGCACGCCGGTGCCGACCAGATCGGCACGCAGATTGCGGGTGAATTGCTCGACGAAGGCCTTCGTCGCGCCATACACATTGCCGCCCGGATACGGTGTTTCACCGGCGGTCGAACCGATATTGACGATCGTGCCACGACCACGCGCAACCATTCCCGGCAGCAGCGCATGCGTGAGCGTCACCAGCCCGCGCACATTGGTATCGATCATCGTTTCCCAATCGCTCAGCAGTGCCTTCTGTGCCGGCGCGACGCCGAGCGCAAGTCCGGCGTTATTGACGAGCACATCGATCGGCATCCATTCGGCCGGCAAGCCGGCCAGCATCGCCTCGATCTCCGACTTGTCGGTAACATCGAGCGATACGGGCAGGAGCGCCGGTCCAAGTTCTGTCTGCAGAGCGAGCAGGCGCTCGCGACGGCGTGCCGCGGCAATGACGCGATGACCTTCCCTGACGAAACGACGCGCCATGGCTTCGCCAAAACCCGAACTGGCGCCGGTAATCAATACATTCATCATCTTTTCTCCTGAGTCAGCTGACGCGCCCCCACATGGACGGGCGCCGCAGGTAAGAAGCCGACCACGCGCGTACCGAAACACACGAGTTGCCGGTCCGACCGAATGCCCTCACGTATCGGATACTCGCACGTCGTCGGCATCGAGATGCCGGTCACGAAGCACCGCATTGCGCAAGGTCAGCGCTTCGAATACATGTGTCATGAGGTCGGTTCCTCAATCTGGCTGCACAGTTTATCATTCCGGCCAGTTCCTCCCCGCCTGCTCATCCCACCCCGGAGACGCTCATGCGCCTGATCCGCACACTGCTCCTCGTATTCGCCGGCCTTTGCCTCAGCCTCACGGCCACAGCAGAAAGCAATCGCCTCGACGACATCCTTGCGCGCGGCACCCTGCGCGTCGGCACGACCGGCGACTACAAGCCCTTCAGTTATCGCCCGGCGGCATCGCCCGAATTCCTCGGCCTCGACGTCGAACTTGCCGGACAACTCGCCAAGGCGCTCGGCGTCAAGCTCGAACTCGTACCGACTTCATGGCCGACGCTGATGAAGGATCTCGGCGAAGATCGCTTCGACATCGCCATGAGCGGCGTTTCGATCAGCCTCGAGCGGCAGAAAAAAGCGTTCTACTCGATTCCCTACCTGCGCGACGGCAAGACGCCGATCACCCGCTGCGAAAACAAGGACCGCTTCCAGACGCTGGCCCAGATCGACCAAGCCGGCGTCCGTCTCATCGTCAATCCCGGCGGCACCAACGAACGCTTCGCCCGCGCCAATATCAAGCAGGCATCAATCGCCGTCCATGCGGATAACGTGACGATCTTCGACCAGATCGTCGCCGGCCGTGCCGACCTGATGATTACCGATGCCATCGAAACGCGCCTGCAGGCCAAGCTCAAGCCGCAACTCTGCGCCCTGCACCCGGAGACACCATTCGATTTTTCGGAAAAGGCCTACCTGCTGCCGCGCGATATCGTCTGGAAAACCTACGTCGACCAGTGGTTGCACCAGACCCTCGCCAGCGGCGCCTTCACACCGCTGCTCGACAAATGGCTGGCGCACCCCTGGCCGTGACGCACTGATCCGGCTCAGCGACCGCCGTCGCCGACCAGCGAATACGGCGCCCAGAACATCGGGTGCGCGTAGCTGTAATCCTTGCCCGCACTTTTCTGCATCAAGGCCAGCGACGACTGTTGCAGCGCCCGCGCCCGGGACATCGCCGGATCGGCGCTCTGGCGACGGAAAGCTTCTGTCGTCAGCAGTCTTGCCGACTCGGTCTCGACAGCCCAATTGGTGACCAGCAGTGCCCGCGCGCCGGCGTAAAAGAATGCCCGGCCCAATCCCGATACCGACTCGCTCGACTGCCCACTCGCCGCCGCCGTATTACAAGCTGACAGCACAACCCAATCGGCGCGCAGCTTGAGTCCGAGGATTTCCTCCATCGTCAGCATGCCGTCCTCGCCGTCGCCGGTGATCGCCGGATTGGACAGCGCCAGCGCCGGCTGGAACAGTCCCGGCATCTCGTCCCCCATCAGGCCGTGCGTCGCGAACATGACGACACGATAACCATCAAGCGCGGTGTGCTTGACCACCGCCTCGCTCGCCCGTTCGTGCAGGAAGATGTCGCGGGCGGCATCGGCACCCAGGACGGCAGCGACTTCCTCGACCTCCTGTGCCGTCTCCGGCAATGGCGGCAGGAGCGTGAAATCGACCGGTACGCCCAGCGAGGTGGCGGATGCGGTCCCCGTCACGCCACGATCGTCGGCGCGCAAGGACGCGCGCCAGCGCCCGCCGCGCGTCGTCGCGCCGCTGTCGGCCGCCCCGGCAGCGGCCACGAAGACCGGATCGCCGAAGCCGACGAAAGGTCGTGCCGCCGGTTTGGGCGATCCGTGGCCGCGCAGCGCCGTCAGCGCCACAACCGCCGGCAGTTGCGAAATACCGACGCGCTTGATGAGCCAGGGCGCCTCCGCCATTTCGGCATACGGCAGACGCGCCGCCGGCGCCTTCCACGACTCGGTCAGAAGCACGCCAAACGGCAGCAAGCCAAGACGTCCCTGCGGTACGATGATGAGTTCCTGCGCCTCGCGCCAGCCACCCTCGACGCTGCCAAGCAGCTGTGCATACAACTCGTGCGCCACGTCCAGATCATATTTCGGCAAGCGTCCGCTCGCATCGGCATTGGGATCAAGCCCCCGGCGCAATGTGTCCACCTTGGCTTCGAGTTGGGCCTGGCCCATTGGCACGACGGCAAACTGCGCTTCGCCGTTTGCCGGAATCGCCCAGACGAAAGTTTGCGCGCTGCCAGGGTAAATCGACACCAACGCCTCGCCTGTGCGCAGCAGCTTCTGGATCGCCGCAATGCCAAGCGGTTTCGGGTTGAGCAATCCGGCGTAGTCGGGGAAACGTCGCTCGATCTCACGCAGCGCCTGCGTCTGCTCGTTACGCAGGCGCGTCAGCGTTGTCCGCATCTGCGCGACGACCTGATCCTGCTCCGCCACCCGGCCACGCGCCAGCAGGTTGCCGAGCGATTCGGCGAGCGCACTGATTTCGCGCTGCAGGTCCTGTTCACGCCGGGCGAGATCGGCGAGCGCGGGATCGGCGATCGTTGCCCGCGATGCCGACACTGACAACGCACGCTGAACGGTACTGCCGCGCGCCAGGTCGGCGAGCCGGAACGCCTCGTCGCGCGCCCGGGTCGCATCGGCACCGCCCGCCGCCGCACGGGAAGCCAGCAAGGCCAGATAACCGTCGAGCATCCAGTTGAAGCGGGCGTTGCGCAAAACGCCGGCATCGACCGACGAGCGTTCGCCATTGGCAAGATCCAGATATTTGGGAACGGCGCTGCGCAGCGTCTGCAGCGCATCGTCGGCGCGCCCGTTGGCGGCCAGCGCGAGTCCGTAGAATGCCTCGGCCTCCCAGCGATGCAGCGACGCGTCGTCCTGTTGCCGACGCGCATCGACGATGCGTTCCATCATCGCCAGCGCCGGGGCCGGATTACCCAGCCGCTGCAGCGTGTAGGCATACTCGATCGATCCGGACGCCACCCGACCGCGCTCCGCCCCCAAGCCCAGCAGCGCCGCTTCGCGTTGCCGGTGCCATTCGAGCGCCTGCGGCCATTGTCCGAGCAGCATATGGGTCCGCGCCAGCTGAAGGCGCAGATCGGCCGCACGCAGGGACGCCTCCGACGAATCGCTGGCGCGCAGGGAATCGAGCCCTTCCTCGAAAACGCGCCGCGCCAGTTCCACTTTCCCCTGCTCCAGCGCCAGGCGCCCCATGCTTTGCTTGACGCGCACATGGACAGCCGGCCGCTTCTTGATTTCGACAGCCTGATCGGCGACCATCCGAAGTTGATCGGCGGTCACCCCGGCCGCGGCCAGTTGTCCTGTGGCAATCTGGACTTCCATCAGGCCGCGCACGCATTCCATGATTTGAACGCTGCCTTCGATGTCCGGATTGTCACGCAAGGCCGCCGATGCCGAAGCGACGCAAGCCTTCAGTGCATCCTCGGCCTCGGCCAGATGTCCCGAGCGCAGGTACACCGACGCCTTCGCCCGCGCCAGCCCGGCCTGCCACCAGGGGCCGCGCGAGAACCAGCGTCTCGAACGGCGCAAGCTATCCATCGTACGTTCGAGCTGGGCCATTGCCGCCGATGCCTTGTCCAGCTGATGCAGGGCGGCATACTGGTTGACCTGGGCAACCAGGACGTTGTGCTCCTGCCCGGGGCCGCTGACCACACGCAATTGTCGCTCGCCAACCTCGATGGCCCGGGCGAACAGGCCGCGGTCGGCATAGTTGTGCCGCAGGCGCTCATACGCCTGATAGGCCGCCGGATTTTGCGGACCGATCAACCGGATCGCCTCTTCCAGCAACTCACGTTCGCGTTCAACGGCGCCCTCTTCGCGCGCCCGCTCGGCTTCAAGAAAAACCGGTCGCGCCGTTTCGGGAATCGGCGGCGGAACGTTGGCATTCTGGGCAGACGCCCACGAAGCCAGGCCTAGCAGGCAAGCCGATACAAGACAGCGCCATCGGCGCGACAAGTGAATTCCGCTACTGAGCGGGCGGCTCATCGGGCGGCGGCAGATCCTGCGCGCGGCCAAAGCGGACAACGCCAAAGGCGATGACAATCGAGAATAGAGCGACGATGATTGCAAGACGCCGTCCCTTCCAAAGACTGGAGAACCACCGGTTGAGATCGTCGGCGAAAATCGCCGCCTTGCCGCCGAAGCGCTCAAGTTCGCGGCGATACAGTTTCGAATCGCCCGGATCGACCACATAAACCGCGCCATCGACGAATTCATATGACAAGCCCTCATCCGGCAGGTTTCCGGCACGGTGGTAGATCACACCGGCAATCAGCAGACCGACGAGCAGAATCAGGGCGCCGGCGACATCACAGGCCATTCGCAGTAAACGTCGATCCCTGAACATCATCCAATCATCACCATCAAAACCCCTTTTGGAATCGGCAACTGACGCAGGCAGACAAAATGTGGCCGCTCACAGCCCGTACTTGTCCACTTTCTTCTCGTAGCCCTTGGCAGCCATGCATTTGTCCATCGCCTCGGTGGCGTCATCGCCGATCTGTCGCGCCATTTCGGTCTTGCACTCGACGAGCGCATCCTGCAACGCATCGGCATTACCGTCCTTGACATAGGTATAGGTATTCGAACAGGCCGAGACCACGAAACACAGCAGCGCGGAAACATGGATCGCTTTCATCGGACGCCTCCTGAGGACCATGACATATTGATGCTACTTCCGGTGCCCCCCGATAGCAAGAATCGGCACCTTCGATATCTTACAAACCGTTACGCAATCGCCGCAGTGCGCCCACAGACAGGCGCCGCCCGCAAACGTACACTGCAGTCATTGCTTCAGCATCCCCTGCTGACAATGTTTGACCCTCCCTGACTCATCGCAATGATGAGATTTATGTCCCGTGTCACACCGACACGGGATTTTTTTTGCCATCGTTCGCCCCTCAGGCGTCCGCAGGTACTTTCTCAAGCAAACGTACCAGCGCATGCAAGACGCGATTGGCGGGGGTCGCAATACCCAACGCCTGTCCGCGACGCACGACATACCCGTTCAAATGATCGATTTCGCTGGGCTTGCCGCGCATCAGGTCCTGCGCGGTGGAGGAACGCTGAGTCGGCATGGTATCGATGATTCCCTGCACCGCCGCGCGCGAATCGGCCGCAATCGTGATGCCATCGGCACGCGCCACGGCCAGGCACTCATCCAGCACGTCGTCGATGACCTCAGCAACTCCTGCGCCCTGCGCCAAGACGCCATAGGGCTGGCGGGTAATCGCCGACAGCGCATTCAGGGCGCAATTGACGATCAGCTTTTCCCACAAGGTTGCCATGACATCCGCCGACACACGGACCGGAACGCCGGCAGCGGTGAACAGCGTCGACAAGGACTCGGCCTCGGTGGAGGCGCCGATCACCAGATCGCCGCGCCCGTGATGGCGCACATGGCCCGGCCCTGCCATCTCGGCAGCGACATACACGGCGACGGGCTGCACCTTTCGACCGAGGCAGGCCGACAGGCGTGCCGCGTTATCGACGCCGTTCTGCAGGCTGAGTACGGTCGTCGTCGCCCCGAGGTGGGGTGCCATCGCGGCGCCAGCGCGCTCGGAGTCTCCCGACTTGACACAACACAGTACCAATGCCGCACCAGCAATCGCACTGGCATCACTGGCGGCTGCAAGTGTAATTACACCTGAGAATGCCGCCGCCTCGAAACGCAGGCCCTGCGTCCGAATGGCTTCGACATGCGCGGGGCGACCGATCAGAACGACCTCGTGCCCGGCCCGCGCCAACATGCCGCCGTAGTAACAGCCGACGGCGCCCGCCCCCATCACCGCGATCTTCATGGCAATCTGCTCCTGTCGGCGGCACCTCGCCCAAACCGGCTCATGGCGCCGATTTCGCCTGTGCGGCGACGATCCGATGATGCAGCTTCACGCGCCAGGAAAAAACGGCGCCCAACACCGGAATCAGCGCCGCCGCCACGAAAAATAGCGTTTCGGCGCCGAGGTTCGAAAAAATGTGCGAGGAAATGAAGACACCGAGCGACTGCCCCAGGAAGAATGCCGACGCGAACAGGGAGACAGCGGTACCGCGCACGCTGGGCGCCATCTGGGTGGCATTGGTCTGCAGCGTATTGTGCAACTGGTAAAAACCGAGACCGGCCAGGAAGGTCAGGAACGGCGTCCACGCCCAGTGGTTTTCAGTCGCAAGGATCAGCCAGGCAAGGGCCAGCATGACGCCGCCGACCCCGGCAAGCCCGGGCTCGCCGAGACGACGGACAAAATGCCGCGCGAATACGATGTAGAGAAAACCGCCGGCACCGAAAGCCATCATCATCACACCGGCCGTCGTCAGCGCCACGGAAAACCGGGTGTGCAGGAAAGTCGGAACAAAAGCCATCGGACCGAACACCAGCATCCCCTCGATGAACACAGTGATGAGCACGACGCGCGCCCACGGCGTCGCCAAAACCACGCCCACCTGCGTCAGGATCGAGGCGCGGACCAGAGGGTGCGCGGCGACATGCTGCGCCGAAGGATTGTTGCGCGCTTCCTGCAGCACGCGCCAACCGACGCCGAGAAAGATTGTCGCGAGAAAGGCAAAGGCCCAACGCCAACCGAAAGTATCGGTAAATACGCCGCTGATGAACTGGCCGCTGACCAGACCCAGAATCTGTCCGCCCAGGAATCGGGCCAGCGTTGCCTGCCGATGCTCGTAGGCGACCGTATCACCAATCCACGCCATCGACAGCGGAATGATGCCGGCGGCCGTCATGCCGGACAAGAAACGCGCGACCACCAGCCAATCGAGCGACCCGGCGAAGGCAGCCGCCAGCGTCCCCGCCGTCGACGCCAGCGTGCAATAGGCGATCAACCGATACTTGCCGATGCGATCGCCGAGCGTTCCGAAAAAAGCCTGCAGCAGCCCGTAGGCGATTGCAAAAAAGGAGACAACATGACTCGCCTCGACCGTACTCGTCGAAAAATGCTCCGCCAGCGCCGGCAGCATCGCATCGCAAATCCGCATGGAGGCGGCACTGGCAAACGCGGCCATGGATAGCAACAGAATGGCCCGCGCACGGTGCGGATCGGAAAAGGGCGTCGTCACGAAAAAATTCCGGTCGAAAATGGATCGGCATGCATTATGCGCGATGTCACCCACCGTCGCGCAAGCTTTGCCGAAACCGGAACGACTGCTCCCGACCACTTGGCAACACGCGTAACGAATTTGCTGCTAAAAACGAAAAGCGAGCGCTCGCTTTCGCCAAAAGACCGGCCTGACCATCTCACAAAACCGGCTACTACTTTAGTGGTACCCATGCTAGAATTCGACGCCTTAAATTTCGACCACTCTCCCCTTTGGCCCACTCAAGGAGACCATTCGATGAAAATGGAACACCTGCTCCCCGAACAAGCGCGCGCCTTTCTGGACAGCGCGAGTTATCTTGAACCTGTCATTCAGCAAGGCGAAGAAGCCGTGCACTTTGGCATCGACAACGTCGGGCGCGAATTCGTCATGATTGCGTCGATGATCGGCGACGTCTTCAAGCTCGGTTTCCTCTGAGCGTTGCGGTGTCCGCGGAATCGGCGACATCCTCCGGTTCCACCTGTTCATGACTTGACGCAACCGACGACGCGCCTGCAGACGCCGGCGTGCAGGATTCCGGCATACCCAGCGTCGGCGGCCGTCCACAAGCAACGCAATAGCCGCGCTTGTCGATGATGCAGTAGCCCAAACAGGGATAACGCACTGCCCCCCCACTATCGCCCGCCAACCGATGCGGGCACCGGTGGCCGCCTAGGCGTCATTTTTCGCTTCGACGGCATCGGCATCGGCCGGCGTTTCGTCGTCGACATCAAACCCCCAGTCGCCGTGACGATACCAGTCTTCGCCGAGCAGTTCGGCCGGATGCTGGGTGCGTCCGGAGCCATTGCCGCAGCCAAGCGAATCCCAGGGACAATAACGGTCGCAGCCCCAGCAGATACGCTCCGGGTGTTTGGGGTTCAGAGGGAATTTCTTTGCCATGACTCGCTCTCAATCGGACAGCGACTGCCTTGACGCAGAAGCCCGTCCACACACCGCATAGAGTCGTTGCCAGACCAACAGGTTCCCCGGCGGCACGAACTGGCGACCAGTGATACACTACGAATCGTAAGGGGGTCGTCGTCATGCAAACCCCGGTTTGCAACCGCGTCGGCCCGGATTCAGCGCCACCACAGGAGCGACAACATGGGCATTACAGAACAGGTCAAGAACAACCTCGAGCAAGGCAAGGAACTCGTCAAGAACAATATCGAATACGGCAAGGAACTCGTCGAGTCAGGCCTTGAAGGCGCCAAGGAAGCCCGCCGTGCGGTGCTCGAAGCCGAAGAGACCTCCGACATCCTGGCCGTGGCCGCTGAGCAGTCCTGGCAAGCCGCCAGCTTCGGCGTGCTGACCGGCGCCGTGCTCGGCGCGCTGGCCGACGACCGCAAGCCGGTGCGCGGCGTCATCGCCGGTGGCATTCTCGGTGCCGTGCTCGGTTTCGGCGCCAGCTTCGCCTGGAAGACCCGTCCGCTGACCGCTGCGATGGCACGTGAAGCCGGCAAGCGCATCGGCACCACGCGCGACAAACACTGGCTGTCGAAGCACCCGATCAACTACGGCTGATCGTCACTCGGCGCTTTCCAGATACACCCTCGTCTGCCGGAGAAATCCGGCAGACGCTTATGGGCCTCAGGCAGGCGTCTTGTTCGGCCGGATACACGGGAACCACTCAGCCAGCCGCGCCAGGTCCATGTGCTCCTCGACGGCATCGGCCAGACGATCGAGGTCGCGCTCGCGCCTTTCGACCGGATCGAAACGCGCACCCGGCGTATGCCCCGCCCAGGCGATCAGCGCATTGAGCGCATCGGGCTGGTCGAACAATCCATGGCAGTAGGTCGCCAGCACCTGGCCATCTTCCGAAATCGCGCCTTCGGGCGATCCGCCCAACTGCGTCGACGGCCGTGACAGCGCCGGACCGTGCGTCACACCCATGTGGATCCGGTAGCCCTCAATCGCTGGCGTCCCCGGCAGGGTCAATGTTCCGCGGACGTTTTCCAGCCGCTTCTCGGCGGCCAGCGTCGTCTCGAAATCAAGCAGGCCGAGCCCCGGCGCGCTGCCGGGCGCGCCTTCCAGCCCTTGCGGGTCGTTCAGCTGACGGCCAAGCATCTGCAACCCACCGCAGATACCGATCAGCTTGCCGCCGTAGCGCAGATGACGCTGGATCGCTTCTTCCCAGCCCATTTCACGCAGCCAGTCGAGGTCGGCCTGGACCGCCTTTGAACCGCCGAGCACGATCAGATCGCAGGGTGGCACCGGGTCGTGCGCGCCGACGATGGTGAAATCGACTTCCGGGTGATAGCGCAGCGGGTCGAAATCGTTGTGGTTCGACAGGCGCGGATACGCCGGCGCGACCACCTTGAGCTTGGCGTTTTCCTTTTCGAGCTTGCCGCGCGGCAGCGCGTCCTCGGCATCGAGATACAGCCCGTGCAGATACGGCAGCACACCGAGCACCGGCTTGCCGGTCCTTTCTTCGAGCCAGCGCAAGCCGGGTTCAAGCAGCGACATGTCGCCGCGGAAGCGGTTGATGACGAAGCCCTTGACGCGCGCCTGCTCGCTCGGCGACAGCAGTTCCAGCGTGCCGACGAGATGGGCGAAGACGCCGCCACGATCGATGTCGGCGACGATGATCACCGGACAATCGACCACTTCGGCGAAGCCCATGTTGGCGATGTCACGGGCACGCAGATTGATCTCGGCCGGACTGCCGGCGCCTTCGACGACGATGCAGTCGTAGGCTTCGTTGAGACGTTGCCAGGAGTCAAGCACGGCCTTCATCGCCCGCGGCTTGTACTCGTGGTAATCGCGGGCGTTCAGGTCGGCATGCGCCTTGCCCTGGATGATCACCTGCGCATGCCGGTCGGTCGAGGGCTTGAGCAGGATCGGATTGAAATCGATATGCGCCGGCACGCGCGCGGCCAGGGCTTGCAACGCCTGGGCACGGCCGATTTCGCCGCCATCGACGGTGACGGCCGAATTGAGCGCCATATTCTGCGGTTTGAACGGTGCGACGCGCAGCCCGCGACGGGCCAGAACGCGGCAGATGGCGGCCGCCAGCACCGATTTTCCGGCGTCGGACGTGCAGCCCTGGATCATCAGGGAGGGAACAGTTTTTTGTGACATGGTTAGCGGTTTTTCAAGGTAAGTCGTAGAATTGCGTCCTTTTCCGCCATTCTCTCATGCTTGCCCCGTTTTCACTCGACCTGCCGTTCGCGGGCGTTCCATCGACGCTGTGGCTGCCCCTCGCGGCGCTCGCGGCGGTGGTCCTTGACCGCCTGCTCGGCGAAATGCGGCACGCACATCCGCTGGTCGGCTTCGGGAACCTGGCGAGCGCCGTCGAACACCGGCTGAATGGCGGCCGAGCCCGCATCCTGCGTGGCGCCCTTGCCTGGATGCTCGTCGTCCTGCCCTGGGTCGCCCTCGCCGTCTGGGCCAAACGTTACGATTTCATCGGCTGGCTGACCGATGTCGCACTGCTCTATCTCGCCCTCGGCGGCCGCGCCCTGCACGAACACGCCGAGCACGTCGGCGCCGACCTCGCCGCCGGCGACCTCGCCAGCGCCCGCAAGCATGTCGGCTGGATCGTCTCGCGCAACACCGAAGAACTGGACGAATCGGGCGTCGCCAAGGCCTGCATCGAATCTACGCTCGAAAACGGCAACGACGCGATCTTCGGCGCGCTCTTCTGGTTCATGCTCTTCGGCGGCGCCGGCGCCGTGCTCTTCCGCCTGGCCAACACGCTCGACGCGATGTGGGGCTACCGCACCCCGCGCTTCCTCGAATTCGGCCGCGTCGCCGCCCGCCTCGACGACGCCCTCAACTATTTCCCGGCGCGCCTGACGGCGCTCTCCTACGCCCTGATGGGACAGACCGCCCGCGCCCTGCGCTGCTGGCGCGCGCAGGCGCCGATCTGGGACAGCCCCAACGCCGGGCCGGTGATGTCGTCCGGCGCCGGCAGCCTCGGCCTCGCCCTTGGCGGCGCCGCGATCTACCACGGCCAACTGGAAGAACGTCCGGTGCTCGGTGAAGGTCGCCCCGCCCGCGGCGAAGACATCCCGCGCGCGCTGGCGCTGGTACGCCGCAGCCTGGCGCTGTGGCTCGTCATATACCTCATGCTGGGAGCCGCCTGTGCTTGAACATGGTGGACGCCTGCTGGCTGCGGCCAAGGCACACAACATCCCGGTCGAGCGCTGGGTCGACCTGTCGACCGGCATCAACCCCGAGACCTACCCGATCCCGGCCATCGATCCGGCCTGCTGGAATCGCCTGCCCGAAGACAACGACGGACTCGAAGAGGCTGCCTCCGCCTACTTCGGCAACGATCGCCTGCTCGCGCTGTCCGGTTCGCAGGCGGCGATCCAGACGCTGCCGCTGTTCTTCGCCCCGCAGGTGATCGCCTGCGTCGCACCGATCTACGAGGAACACCCGCACGCCTGGGAGCGCGCCGGCCATCGCGTGCGGCGACTGCCGACGCTCGCCCGCGCGCTCGCGGCGGCGACACCGCTGGTCCTCATCTGCAACCCGAACAACCCGACCGGCAACGCGACACCGCACGACGTTGTTATCGACGCCGCCGACCAGTTGCGGCGGCGCGGCGGCTGGCTGATCGTCGACGAAGCCTTCGGCGACGCCAGTCCGCAGGACAATGTCGTCGATCTGGCCGGCAGCGAGGCCGCGCCGAACCTGATCGTTCTGCGCTCGCTCGGCAAGTTCTTCGGCCTCGCCGGCGCCCGCGTCGGCTTCGTCTTCGGCGTCGCCGAAAAACTCGACGCCCTGCGCGAAAAACTCGGCCCCTGGCCGCTCTCCCACCCGGCGCGCTTCGTCGCGCGCCACGCGCTTGCCGATACGGCCTGGCAGGAGGGTGCGCGGCAACGCCTGATGGCCGCTTCGGTCCGCCTCGAACTGGCGCTCGCGCCGCTGGGCGAGGTTCAGCGCACGGCCCTGTTCTGCACCGTCAAGACGGCACAGGCCAGCGCACTCGCCGAGCATTTCGCCCGCCATGCCATCCTCGTGCGACGTTTCGACGCGCACGGGCTGATCCGCTTCGGCCTGCCCGGCAACGAAAGCGAATGGGAACGGCTTGATGCCGCGCTGGCGCAGCTGAGCGCCGCCTTGACGCTGTCCTGACAACAACGGGATAATTCGCGTTCCGTTCGGTTCGATGAAACGGAACACGGTGAAAATCCGTGGCGGGCCCGCCGCTGTATCCGGGGACGAATGCTGCACGGTCACACGACCAGCCACTGGGGGATATGCCTTCGGGAAGGCGCAGCAATTCGGTTGATCCGGGAGCCAGAAGACGTCTCGAACCGTGCAGAACAAGAAAGAAGCCGCATCCCCGCCGGCCGTCGCCGTGCGCCTGCGCGCCTCTTGTCCTGATGACCCATGCACTGTCCCGAGGAGAGGATCATGTCGCCACAACAGCCCGCCCAGCCGGCCAACCAGGCCACTTCCCCAACGACCGCCCCCGTCGCGAGCATCGCGATGCGCAAGCGTTGCCATCCCGATGGCATCGGCCTGTCGCATTACGTACTGATGGACCGGAAAGCGGCCAAGTAAATGAAAGTTGCCGAACTGACGCGGGCCGCGGGCCCGCTTTTGGCCGTCGACATCGAACACGGAACCCATGCCGCTGTCATTGAGCCGAATTCGGCTTTCTGGATGCTGGTCGACAAGCACCGCATCGACGAAGCCACTGCCGATCACCTGCCAATGATGCAGGCCTGGCGCGATCAGGCCGACGATTTCGCCCGCGAAATGCAGGCCCTGCGTTTCGGCCTGACGCCCTCCGGCGTCTACCTGAACCCGACCGAGCGTTGCAACCTCGATTGCAGCTATTGCTATCTGCCGCGTTCGCAACGACGCGATGGCCAGCGCATGACGACCGACCGGTTGCTCGGCGCGCTCGAACGCCTGCGCGACTACTTCCGCACGGTGATGCCGTCGGGCCGCCTGCCGCGAGCGATTTTCCATGGCGCCGAGCCGCTGATGAACCGCGACGCCGTCTTCGCCGCGATCGACGCCTTCGGCGCCGACTTCGACTTCGGCGTGCAGACCAACGCCACCCTGCTCGATGACAGTGCCATCGAATTCCTGACGGCGCGCAACGTCAGCATCGGCCTCTCGCTCGACGGGCCGCTCGCCGGCATCACCGACGCCACGCGCAAAACCTGGGCAGGCAAAAGCGTTCATGACAAAGTGCTGGATGCGATGGCACGCCTGCGCGGCTACGGTTCTTGGAGCGTGATCGCCACCTGCACGACGGAAAACCTGCCGCATCTCAACGCGCTCGTCGATCTTTTCTACGCCGCCGAAGTGCCGACTTGCATGCTCAATGCATTGCGCTGCACGCTGCCCGACGCCCGCACGGTGAAGCCCGATGATACGACGATGGCGAGCGCCTTCATCGCCGCGCTCGAGCATTCGCACGCGCTGTTCCGCGAGACCGGCCGCAAGCTCGTCGTCGCCAACTTCGCCAACATCCTGATCGGCATCCTCGCGCCGACGGCGCGACGGCTGATGTGCGACCTCTCGCCCTGCGGCGGCGGCCGCGCCTTCTTCGCGCTCGCCGCCGACGGCAGCCTCTATCCGTGCAGCGAATTCATCGGCCTGCCGCGCTTCAACGGCGGCAACCTGTTCGATGACCGTGGCATCGAGACGGCACTCGCTTCCGAAGCGTTCCGCAGCGTCACCGCGCGCAACGTCGATACCTTCGCGCCGTGCAACGACTGTCCGATCCGGCACTTCTGCGGCTCGCCCTGCCCGGCCGAAGCGCACGAAATGAACGGCGGCATGGACCGCACCGGCGCCTTCTGCGGCTTCTACAAGGCGCAGGTCCGTTACGCGCTGCGCCTGATCGCCGACGGCAGGGCCGACGATTTTCTCTGGGACGGCTGGGACGACGCCACGGAAACCGTCTTCAGCCATTTCGGATAACCCGCATTCCTCAGGATTCCATCATCATGACTTCCCCCTTATTCTCGCTCGCCGCCCCCGATCGCGCCCTCGGCGCCGCGCTGCAGCACAAAATCGACCGCAAGACCAAGCCGCTCGGCGCGCTCGGACAACTCGAAACGATGGCGCGGCAGATCGGCCTGATCCAGCAAACCGCGACGCCCCGCCTCACGCATCCGCAGATCCTGGTCTTCGCCGGTGACCACGGCGCCGCCAAGGCCGGTGTCTCCGCCTATCCGCAGGAAGTGACCTGGCAGATGGTCGAGAATTTCCTCGCCGGCGGCGCCGGCATCAACGTCTTCGCCCGCCAGAACGGCATCGGCCTGACCGTCGTCGATGCCGGCGTCGCCCACGATTTCGGCGTCCGTGACGGCCTCGTCGACGCCAAGATCGCCCCGGGAACACGCAACTACATCGAGGAACCGGCGATGACCGACGCCGAGTGCGACGCGGCGCTGGAACGCGGCGCCGCGCTCGTCCGCGCGCTCGCCGCCGAGGGCTGCAACGTCATCGGCTTCGGCGAGATGGGCATCGGCAACACCGCCTCGGCCTCACTCATTACCCACTGTCTGACCGGCGTGCCGTTGGCCGAATGCATCGGTCGCGGCACCGGCCTCGACGACGCCGGGCTGCAACGCAAGCGCGCGCTGCTCGACCAGGCGCTCGCCCGCACCGGCCGCATCACCGATCCGCTCGCCGCGCTGACCGAGTTCGGCGGCTACGAGATCGCCATGATGGCCGGCGCCATGCTGGCTGCCGCGCAGGCCGGCATGGTCCTGCTGATCGACGGCTTCATCGTCAGTTCGGCCGCGCTCGTCGCCGCCAAGCTGGCGCCCCATTTCACCGAGTACTGCATTTTCTGCCACCACTCGGCCGAACCCGGTCATCGCGCCCAGCTCGCGGCGATGCAGGTGGCGCCGCTGATTAACCTGGGCCTGCGTCTCGGTGAAGGCACCGGCGCCGCCCTGGCGTATCCGCTGGTGCTGGCGGCGGTCAATTTCCTCAACGAAATGGCCAGTTTCGAGTCGGCCGGCGTCTCCGACAAGGGCTAAGCGCCCCGCGACCAACGCGGTTTCTGCAGCCGAGTCCTGAACAAAAACAAGGTCTTGGCTTGTGGAAATCCGCAGTTTTCATTCCCCGCCGCCTTGGCGTAAAATGGGCGCGAATTTCAGGTTCCTTGTTCCCCATGGGGAACGGGTGAAACGGGAAGTCGGTGACTCCGCCGTGCGCGGTAATTCCGACGCAGCCCCCCGCTGCTGTAGGCCTGACGAATCCGGCACGATGCCACTGTGCGACACAATCGCATGGGAAGGCGCCGGAGGAGGAAGACGGCAAGCCAGAAGACCGGCCTGGAATGAATGTGGTGCCAATCCTCGGGGTGAGGGGTGAGGTTCTGACGATTCGTTGCCGCGCTTCAATGGTCCTCCGTCTACCGCGGACCGGCAGCCCATCCTCTGATCGACTCCCCTTTTTCCGAGACCGTTGTCATGGTTGTCGTGTCGTTTTCGGAATCAGAGGTGAATCATGCATATCATGGAAGGCTATCTCCCCGTCGAGCATGCCCTCGGCTGGACCGCCGCCTCGGCACCTTTCGTCGCCTACGGAATCCATGCCGTGCGCAAACGCTTCCGTGACAATCCCGAACAGCGCATGCTGCTCGGCGTCGCCGCCGCCTTCACCTTCATCCTCTCGGCCCTGAAGCTGCCTTCGGTCACCGGCAGCTGCTCGCACCCCACCGGCACCGGCCTCGGCGCATTGCTCTTCGGTCCCGCCGTGATGGCGCCGATCGGCCTCGTCGTGCTGCTCTTTCAGGCGCTGCTGCTCGCCCACGGCGGCCTGACGACGCTTGGCGCCAATGTCTTCTCGATGGCGATCGTCGGCCCCTTCGTCGCCGCCGGCATCTTCCGCGTCGCCCGCGGCCTGCGCCTGTCACTGGCGCTCAGCGTCTTCCTCGCGGCCTGCCTGTCTGACCTCGCCACCTACGTCACGACCTCGGTCCAGCTCGCCTGGGCCTTCCCCGACGCAACCGGCGGTTTCGCTGTCTCGCTCGCCAAGTTTGCCGGCATCTTCGCCATCACGCAGATCCCGCTGGCGATCAGCGAAGGACTGCTGACCGTCCTCGTCTTCAACGCGCTGGCCCGCTTCAACGCCCAGGAGTTGCGCAGCCTCAAGCTGTCGACCGACCTGGAAGTCCGCGCGCAATGAAGAAACGCCCGGTCAACCTGCTGTTGATCCTCGGCGTCGTGCTGCTCTCGGCGCTGCCGCTGTGGCTCGTGCAGAAACCCGAGACGACACCGGACGGCCAGACGGCGGAGATCTTCACCGGTGCCGACGACAAGGCCAAGAACATGATCGGCGACATCAACCCCGACTACAAGCCGTGGTTCTCGCCGATCCTCGAACCTGCCAGCAACGAGATCGCCTCGCTGCTTTTCGCGCTGCAGGCGGCGATCGGCGCCGGCGTCATCGGTTATTACCTCGGCGTCTCGGTGACGCGCGAAAAATTCCGGCGCGAGGCCGAGAAGAAAGCCGCCGCGCCGACCGCTCCGGAGAACGAACGCAGTGCTGATTGAGCAGTCGGCCTACACCAATCGCTGGCGCAGCATCTCCCCGGCCGCCAAAGGTCTGTTCGCGCTCAGCGGCCTCATCGCTTCGTTCGCTGCGGCAACGCCGGCGACGGCCGGCATCGTCGCGCTCGCACTGGTCGCCGTGACGCTGTTCGGCGCCGGTATCGGCGGTATGCGACTCGCACGCGTCGCCGCCCCTGCGCTCGGATTTCTGCTCATCGGCAGCCTGAGTCTGCTGGTCTCACCGGTACTCGACGCCGGCGGCAGCCTGACGCTGCAATGGCTGCCCGAAGGCAGCGCGCCGTTTTTCCGTCTCGTCGCGCGTTCGGGTGCGGCGTTGGCGGCGCTCCTCTTTCTGGTACTGACGACACCGCTGATCGACTTGATCGCGCTGATGCGGCGCCTGCGCTTTCCCGACGTCCTGCTTGAACTGATGGTCGTCTGCTATCGCATGCTCTTCGTTTTCTCCGAAGCGCTGCACGACACGCTGACCGCGCAGGCCGCCCGCCTCGGCTATGCCACCCCGCGGCTGGCGCTGCGTTCGCTCGGCCAGTTGACCGCCAACCTGGCGGTGCAGGTCTGGTCGCGCGCGCACGACCTGCACATCGCCGCGCTCGCCCGCAACAACGACGGGCCGCTGCGCTTCATCGAACCGACCTTCGCCGATGCCCGCCGCGATCTCTCGATCGCCGCGCTGGCCGGCAGCATCCTGATTCTCGGAGCCACTCTCCTATGAGCCACCACGACGTCCTGCTGCAGTTCGAGCAGGTGGCCTATCGTTATCCGGACGGCAGTATCGGCCTCGACGGCTGTTCGCTCGGCATCCGCGCCGGCAGCCGCAACGCGCTGCTCGGTGCCAACGGCGCCGGCAAGACGACGCTCTTCCAGCATGCCAACGGCCTGCTCCAGCCGCAGGGCGGCATCGTGCGCTACGCCGGCACGCCCGTCGACTACAGCCGCGCCGGCCTGCGCCGCCTGCGCACCGACATCGGCCTCGTCTTCCAGAACCCCGACCGGCAACTGTTCTCGGCCAGCGTGCGCGAAGACGTCTCCTTCGGCCCGCTCAACCTCGGCCTCGATATCGACACCGTGCGCCAGCGCGTCGATGCGGCGCTCGACGCCGTTGGCCTCGGCCATGCCGCCGACAAGGCCGTGCACAACCTTTCCTTCGGACAGAAAAAGCGCGTCTGCATCGCCGGCGTGCTAGCCATGGAACCCAAGCTGCTGATCCTCGACGAGCCGATGGCCGGACTCGACAATGCCATGCGCGAGGAACTCCTCTCGGTGCTCAACGGGCTTCATGCCAAAGGAATCACGCTGCTGCTCGCCACGCACGACATCGATTTCGCCTACCGCTGGGCCGACGACATCCATCTGATGGCACGCGGCCACTGCACCGCCTCCTTCGCCAGTACGGCGCTGCCGGCGCGCGAGGACGATCTCACGGCCGCCGGACTGCCTTCGCCGCAAGTCATCGCCCTGCACCGGGCGCTGGTCGCGCGCGGCCTGCTGGCGGCAACGCCGCTGCCGCGCTCGCAACGCGAACTCGTCGCGCTTCTCGAAACGGGAGCGCTTTCATGAATGCTGATTTGATTTTCTTTTTTGCGAGGTACTGCCATGGCCGGTAAGGTCTGGTTCATCGGCGCCGGTCCCGGCGATCCCGATCTCATCACCGTCAAGGGCCGCAAACTGCTCGAACAGGCCGGCGCGATCCTCTACGCGGGTTCGCTCGTCGACCAGGCCGCAACGATGTACGCGCCCGAGGGCTGCGTCATCCGCGACTCGAAGGACATGACGCTCGAGGAAATGGTCGCCTGGGTCATCGACCAGACCAGCCGCAATGCCATCGTCGTGCGCCTGCAGACTGGCGACCCTGGCCTCTACGGCGCGCTGATCGAAATGACCCGTCCGCTCACCGCCGCCGGCATCGAGTGGGCCGTAGTTCCGGGCGTCTCGTCGGCGATGGCGTCGATGGCCGCCGCCGGCGAATCGCTGACGCTGCCCGAAGTCACGCAGACCGTCATCCTAACGCGCACGGCCGGCCGCACGCCGATGCCCGAAGGCGAAGACCTCGTCTCGCTGGCGCGCCACCACTGCACGCTGTGCATCTATCTCTCGATCACGCTGCTGCACGAAGTCCAGGCGGCGTTGCGCGAGGCCGGCTGGCGCGAGGACGCGCCGATCCTCGTCGTGCAGAAGGCCAGCTGGCCGGGGCTCGAAAAGATCGTGCGCGGCACGCTCGCCGACATCAAGCGCAAGTGCCAGGACGAAAAGATCGGCAGCCAGGCGATGATCGTCGCCAGCCCGACACTCGGCTCCGCCGACTGGGAAAGTCTGGTGCGCTCCAAGCTCTACGACCCGACCTTCACGCATCGTTTCCGCAAGGCCAGCGAGGACAATGGCAATGACTAAGATGCTCCGCACGACGATCCTGCTGGCCGGACACGGTTCGCGCAACCGCGACGGCAACGATGAGATCGAACGTTTCGCCGCCGCCTGGCGCGAACGCCATCCCGAACTGCGTATCGACGTGTGCTTCATCGAACATGCCGATGTACTACTCGAAGAAGGCCTCGACCGCGCCGCGCGCGATGCCGATGGCGTCATCCTCGTGCCGCTGATTCTCAACGCGGCCGGACACGTCAAGATTGAAATGCCTGCGGCGGTCGCGGCTGCACGCGAACGTCATCCGAAGGTGCGTTTCGTCGTCGCCCGCCACCTCGGCATGGGCCGCGACATCCTCGATGTGCTGCAACGGCAACTCAATCGCCAGATGCGCGCACTGAACGTGCCCGACCCGCAGACGACCGGTGTCATCCTGCTCGGCCGCGGTTCCTCGGACGCCAGCGCCAACGGCGAACTGGCGCGCATGGCACGCTGGATATTCGAGGAAAACGACCACGAACTCGTCGATCTCGCCTTCACCGGCGTCACCTGGCCGCGCCTCGAAACCGTCGTGCAACGCCAGATCAAACTCGGCATGACGCAGATCTGCATCCTGCCGGTCTATCTCTTCACCGGCGTGCTGATCGAGCGCATCGCCGCGCAGGTCGAGCGCCTCAAGCAGCAATACCCGCAGGTCGCCTTCGCGGTCGGCAACTACTTCGGTTTCGAGCCGGAAATTTTCGCGATTCTCGACCGCCGCATCGGCGACGACGAACTTTCCGGCGGCGGACTGCTCGAATGCGACGGCTGCAAGTATCGCGAAGCCGCTGAAGGCGAGCATCTGCACGATCACAGCCACACCGGGACCGGCGCCTGCGCCCGCCACGCCGAGCACGCGCATGAACACGCGCACTGCCACCACGCCCATCCTCACCGCTGAACGCTTATGACCACCAACATCGTTACCGAACAACTGACCGCCGCCGGCCGTGCCATCGAGCATGATTCGTTCGCGATCATCGACGCCGAAGCCGGCCCGCACGCCTACACCGCCGAACAGTGGCCGCTGGTGCGCCGCATGATCCACGCCAACGCCGACTTCGAATTCAACGGCCTCACGCTGTTCCACCCGGACGCGATGCGCGCCGGCCTCGCCGCCGTGCTCAAGGGCGGCACGCCCGTCGTCGCCGACACCGAGATGATCTGCGTCGGCCTGTCGAAGCCACGCCTCGCGCATTTCGGCATGAGCACGCTGCACACCATCTCCGATCCCGATGTCATCGAGCGCGCCCACGCCGAGGGCACGACCCGCGCCGTGCAGGCCATGCGCAAGGCGCATCGTCTCGGCAAGCTCGACGGCGGCATCGTCGCCATCGGCAACGCACCGACCGCGCTGCTCGAAGTCATCCGCCTGATTCGCGAAGAGGGTGTGCGCCCGGCGCTGATCGTCGGTATGCCGGTGGGATTCGTCTCGGCGGTCGAGTCGAAGGATGAGCTGATGACGCTGAACGAAGTCCCCTGGGTCGCAATCAAGGGCCGCAAGGGCGGATCGACGCTCGTCGTCGCCGCCGTGCATGCGCTGCTGGGGCTCGCCGAAGCCGAGCAGAAGAAGGTGGCATGAGCGACACACCCGCCCCCGAGAAAGTCCGCAAGGGCGACGCCAGACGCAAGCGCGGCGGCCGCAGCGGCTTCACGACCGGTGCCTGCGCCGCCGCGGCGGCGCGTGCGGCGACGCTCGGCCTCGTCAACGGCGAAGTCCCGGATGTCATCGTCTCGCATCTACCCAACGGCCATGACATCAGTTTCCCGGTCACCGATGCGCGTATTGCCGACGGCATTGCTCATGCCGTCATCATCAAGGATGCCGGCGACGATCCGGACGCGACGAACGGCGCGCATCTCACTGCCGACGTGCGGCGCCTGCCCGGCGAAGCCGGCCGCATCGTGCTCAAGGGCGGCATCGGCGTCGGCACCGTCACCAAGGAAGGCCTTGGCCTCGAAGTCGGCGGACCGGCGATCAACCCGGTGCCGCGCCGCAATATCACCGAGAACGTGCAGGCTGTCGCCGGCACGCTGCTCGACAGCGACGGTCTCGAAGTGACGATCTCGGTGCCGGGCGGCGACGAGATGGCAAAGAAAACGCTCAACGCCCGCCTTGGCATTCTCGGCGGCATCTCGATCCTCGGCACCACCGGCATCGTCCGCCCCTACTCGACCGCGGCCTTCCGCGCCAGCGTCGTGCAGGCGATCGACGTCGCCGCCAACCAGGGCCAGACCGACATCGTTTTCACCACCGGCGGACGCAGCGAAAAATTCGCCATGGGCCAACTACCGGCGCTCGACGAATCCTGCTTCGTGCAGATGGGCGACTTCGTCAAGGCGGCGTTCCAGGCGGCGATCAAGAACAAGATGGCACGCGTCTACATTGGCGCGATGGCCGGCAAGCTGACCAAGATGGGTCAGGGCCTCGCCGTGACCCACGCATGGAAGGCCGAGATCGATCGCGACCTGCTCGCCGAATGCGCGCAGGAAGTCGGCGCCGCGCCCGACCTCGTCGCCGAGATCCGTTCGGCCGAGACGGCGCGCTTCGCCGCCGACCGCCTCGTCGCGCTGGGCCTGTCGGTCGAATTCCACCGCGCACTCGCCAAGCGCGCAATCCGCAGCCTGAAATCCTGTTATCCGGGCAAGTACCACCTCAGCGTGCTGGCCTGCGACTTCGACGGCAAGTTCATCGTCCGCGTCGACGAAGCCGAAGCACTGGAGCCCACGGCATGAGCCACTGCACCCTGATCGGCATTCTCGACGACGGCTGGGCCGGACTCGCCGACGCCGCGCGCGAACGCATCGCGGCCGCCGGCGTCGTCATCGGCGCCCGGCGCACGCTCGAGCTCGTGCGCCCGCATCTCGCTGCCGGCGCCATCACCCACGACATGGACGGCGCGCTCGCCGCCGTCGCCGACTGGACCCGCGATGCCCTCGCCGCCGGCCAACCGGTCGCCGTGCTCGCCACCGGCGACCCGCTCTGTCATGGCCTCGCTGCCTGGCTCGACGGCAAGTTGGGCGGCAAGCTCGACATCCTGCCGAATCTGTCGACGCTGCAACTCGCCTGCACCCGCTTCAAGCAGCCGTGGAATGACATCGCCATCGCCTCCTGCCACGGCAAGGATGCCGGCGAATGGTTCGTCGGCGCGACACCGGCACACGGCCTCTACGCCGCGATGCGCGCCATCGCGCTGAACACGGCGGTCTTCCTGTTCACCGGTCCGGAAAATACGCCGGCGCGGCTCGCCCGCGCCTTGCGCCTCGCCGGTTATGCCGACGACGAGATCACGCTGTCGGTCGCCTGCCGGCTGCAGTTGCCCGACGAAACGCTGTTCCCGGCGCTGACGCTCGACGTCGCCGCCGCCACCGACTTCCCGACGCCGAACGTCGTGCTGGTGCAGCGGCGTGCCGCCGCGCCGATGCCGGCCTTCGGTCTGGAAGATCTCGAATACATCCAGCGCAGCCCGGAAAAGGGACTGATCACCAAGCAGGAAGCGCGTGCCGTCTCACTCGCCAAGCTGCGCATCGCGCCGGCTGCGACGGTCTGGGACATCGGCGCCGGCGCCGGCTCGATCGGCCTCGAAGCCGCCCGCCTGGCGCCGCACGGCCACGTCTGGGCGATCGAGAAGAACGCCGGCGACGCCGCCAACGCGCGCGCCAACGCCGCGCGTTTCCGCCTCGGCAACTACACGCTGATGGACGGCAAGGCGCCCGAACACCTCGACACCTGGCCGAACCCCGACGCCGTCTTCATCGGCGGCTCGGGCGGCGAACTCGCCGGCCTGATCCGCCTGATCCTCGACCGCCTGAACCCCGGCGGCCGGCTGGTGATGAACTTCGTCACCCTCGAAAACCTCGCCACCGCCACTACCGCACTCGCCGACGCCGGCGCCGCGTGGGACGTCATCCAGCTGCAAGCGAGCCGCAGCCAACCGATTCTCGACATGCACCGGATGGCGGCCCAGAACCCCGTCTGGATCATCACCGCCAGCAAACCGCAGGAAGCTCCCCATGACTGACACGAAAACTTACGGAAAACTGATCGGCGCCTCGCTCGGACCGGGCGATCCCGACCTCATCACCCGGCGCGCCTGGGCGGCGCTGCAATCGGGCGCGCGCTGGATCTATCCGGTCAAGAAAGCGCAGGAAATCTCCTACGCGCTGTCGATCGTCCAGAACGGCGGCCTGCCGGTCCCGACCGACGCGGTCGAACTCGTCTTCCCGATGACGCGCGACGCCGAAGCGCTCGGCAAAGCCTGGACGCGTGCCGCGCGCCAGACCGTCGAGCTGCTCGCCGAAGGCCGTGACGTGGTCTTCCTCGTCGAAGGTGACGCCTCGACCTTCGCCACCTTCGGCCACCTCGCCCGCGTCGTGCGCGAGATCGTGCCGGAAATCGAAGTCGACACAATTCCGGGCGTTTCCTCCTTCACCGCCGCCGCTGCCGCCACCGGCCTGCCGCTCGCCGAAGAAGACGAGACGCTGGCGATCATCCCGACCGCCTACGGCATCGGCGTCATCGAGCATATGCTCGACGAATTCGACACGCTGATCCTGCTGAAAGTGAAGCCGCTGCTCGACGACGTCATCGACCTGCTGGAACGCCGCGGCATCCTCGCCACCAGCTGCTTCATCGAGAAGGTCGGTTCGCCCGACGAGCGCATCGTGCGCGATCTCGCCACGCTCAAGGGCGAGACGGTCAATTACCTGTCGCTGCTGATCGTGCGCAACGCCAAGCGCCAGCGCGGCGAACTGCGCCGCGGCTGCCGCCAGCGCAAGGAAGCGGCCGAGGCGCGCGCCAATGCGTGAGCGGCTCAAGGCCCTGCGTGAGGCGGCCGCCCAGGTCGCCGACGCAGCTGCCACAACCGCGCCCCCACCCATCAAGGTGGCACCGGGGCTGGCGGGTTCGCTGCGCGCCGCACGCCAGCTGCTCGCAGAGGAAAAGCTGGCGCGGGCGCCGGACTTCGCCGGACGCGTCGCCGTCGTCGCCATCACCCGGCACGCCATCACCCTCGCCGGCAAGGTCGTCGCTGCACTGCCGGACGCGCGTCTGCACGTCCCGGAAAAATTTCTCGCCGAGGCCGAGCGTTGCGCCCCGGGCGCCGTCGTCGCCTACGCCGGAAAGACCGGCGACGAGCTCGGCCGCCTCTTCGGAACGGTCGACGGCATCGTCGCCATCTTCTCGCTCGGTGCGCTGGTGCGCCTGATCGCCCCGCATCTCAAATCGAAGGAAACCGACCCGGCCGTCGTCGTGCTCGACGAGGAAGGCCGTTTCGCCATCCCGATGCTCTCCGGCCACCTCGGCGGCGCCAATGCGCTCGCCGGGCGGCTCGCCGTGGTCCTCGGTGCAACGCCGGTGCTCACCACCGCCTCCGACGTGCGCGAAACGCTCGCCGTCGATCTGCTCGGCCGCGAACTCGGCTGGGCGCTCGACGCCACGCATGAAGCGCTCGTCCACGCCAGCGCCGCCGTCGTCAATGACGAACCGGTGGCGCTCGTGCAGGAAGCCGGCAGCCCGGACTGGTGGACGCGCCACGCCAACGGCCGGCGCGGACCGCTGCCGGCCAACCTGACGCGTTTCGACCGGCTCGAAGACGTCGACCCGGCGCGCTATGCCGCCGTCCTGATCGTCACGCAGCGCGCGCTGCCCGGAAATTATGCCGATGCGCTGGCCGGCCGCTGCGTCATCTACCGCCCGCAGGAGGATGCATGAAAATCGCCCTCGGCCTCGGCTGCGACCGCGACACCCCGATCACCACGGTGCGCGCTGCCGTCACCGCCGCGCTCGCCGTCTGCCGTGAACGCTGGGAAGACGTTGTCGCCGTCGGCAGCATCGACCTCAAGGCCGACGAACCGGCGCTGCTCGAACTTGCCGCCGACCGCGGCTGGTCGATCCGTTTCTATCGCGCCGACGAACTCGCCGCCGTCGATGTTCCCAACCCGTCGGAAACCGTGCGCAAGCACACCGGCACGCCCTCGGTCTCCGAGGCGGCCGCGCTGCTCGCCGCCGGCACCGACAAGACGCAGCTCCTGATCGAAAAACTTCGCCACCGCGGCCCCGACCGCCGCAATGCCACCGTCTCTATCGCAAGGATCCCGGAATGACCGAAAACACCACCCCCACCCCCCGCGGAAAAATCATGCTCGTCGGCCTCGGCCCGGGCAGCCACGACTACCTGACCGCCCGCGCCCGCGCGGCGATCGGCGAGGCCGACACGGTCATCGGTTATGCCACCTACATCCGCCTGGTCAAGGACCTGCTCGAGGGCAAGGAGATCGTCAAGAAGGCGATGGCCGAAGAACTCGACCGCGCCATCGAAGCCTACGACCGCGCCAAGCGCGGCAAGAAGGTCGCGCTCGTCTCCTCGGGCGACGCCGGCGTCTACGGCATGGCCGGCCCGACTTTTGAAGTCCTCTTCCAGGCCGGCTGGACGCCCGATTCCGACATCGAAGTCGAAATCATTCCCGGCGCCTCGGCGATCAACACCTGCGCCTCGCTCGTCGGCGCGCCGCTGACGCACGACTTCTGCGCCATCTCGCTCTCCGACCTGCTGACGCCGTGGCCGACCATCGCCCGCCGTCTCAACGCCGTCGCCTACGCCGACTTCGTCGTCGCGCTCTACAACCCGAAGAGCGGCCGCCGCACGCGCCAGATCGAGGAAGCGCAACGCATCTTCCTGCAATTCCGCGACCCGAAGACGCCGGTGGCGATCGTCAAGTCGGCGTTCCGTCCGAAGCAGCGCATCGAATTCACCACGCTCGACAAGCTCACCGAAGCCGACATCGGCATGCTGACGACGGTGCTGATCGGCAACTCCAACACCTACGTCAAGCACGGCCTGATGATCACGCCGCGCGGCTACGCCAACAAATATGACGTCGAAGTCGGCAACCGCGCCGCGCGCGAAGGCGAAAAAGCCGGCGTGTCGCTGTCGACCGGCCTCAACGGCTGGCTCGCGGCGATCCACGGCAGCGACAAGACGCCGGCCGAACTGGCGCTTGAATACCGGTTGCCGGAAGTCTATATCCGCTCGGTGCTCGAACATCCGCCGGTCGATCTCGCCGACGCCGACGACGGCGGCGAAGAGTAACAGGACAGGCCACGACGATGAGTGACGACGCCAAGGACGCGCGGCACCAGGACCGCATGCTGCGCAAGAAGGCGGTGATCGACCAGAAGATCGCCGACGCCAAAACGCGCCGCGGCGTGCTGCTGGTCAACACCGGCATCGGCAAGGGGAAATCCTCGGCCGCTTTCGGCGTGCTGGCGCGCGCGCTCGGCAACGGCCTCAGCGCTGCCGTCGTCCAGTTCGTCAAGAACCGGTCGGGCACCGGCGAAGAAGCCTTTTTCCGGCGCGCGTCCGACATCCGCTGGCACGTCATGGGCGAAGGCTTCACCTGGGAGACGCAGGACCGCGAGCGCGACGCCGCCGCCGCGCGCAAGGCCTGGGACCAGGCCCGCGTCTATCTCGCCGACGCCAGCATCGACCTCGTCGTCCTCGACGAACTCACCTACGCCTTCAAATACGGCTGGCTCGACCTCGACGCCGCACTCGCCGACCTCGCCGCGCGTCCGCCGATGCAGCACGTCATCGTCACCGGCCGCGCCGCACCGCAGGCGCTGATCGACGCCGCCGACACGGTCACCGACATGGACCTCGTCAAGCACGCCTTCAAGGCCGGCGTCGCCGCCATGCCGGGGATGGAGTTCTGAGCATGACCGAACGCAGCTGTCCCGCCCTGCTCTTCGCCGCCCCCGCCTCGGGCAGCGGCAAGACCAGCCTGGTTGCGGCGCTGGCGCGCCTGCACACGCGGCAGGGACGCCGGGTCAAAGTCTTCAAATGCGGACCGGACTTCCTCGATCCGCAGATTCACGCCATGGCCAGTGGCCAGCCCTGCGACAACTTCGACCTCTGGATCTGCGGCGAAGATGACATTCGCGCCCGCCTCGCCCAAGCCGCGCAGGACAACGACCTGATCCTCGTCGAAGGCGTCATGGGCCTCTTCGACGGCACGCCGAGCAGCGCCGACATCGCCGAGCGCTTCGGCCTGCCGGTGCTGGCGGTGATCGACGCGCGCGCCATGGCGCAGACCTTCGGCGCGGTCGCCTTCGGCCTCGCCCGGTTCCGCCCCGCCGTCCCTTTCCACGGCGTCCTCGCCAACCGCGTCGGCAGCGCGCACCACGCCGGACTGCTGCGCGCCGCGCTGCCCGACGGCATCCATTGGTGCGGCGCCTTGCCGCGTCAGGACGCCGCCTCGTTGCCGAGCCGTCACCTCGGCCTACTGCCGGCCGCCGAAATCGACGACCTGACGGCGCGCATCGACCTGCTCGCCGACACCCTTACCGACACGCCGCTGGCCGAACTGCCGCCACCGGTGTCCTTTGCCGTCCCCGACCAGATGCCGTTGCCGGCGCTGCTGCAAGGACGACGGATCGCCATCGCCCGCGACGCCGCCTACTGTTTCATCTACCCGGCCAACCTCGAACTGCTCACGGCGCTCGGCGCCGAACTCACCTTCTTCTCGCCGCTGGCCGGCGACGCCCTGCCCGACTGCGACGCGGCCTGGCTGCCCGGCGGCTATCCGGAACTGCACGCGCCGGCACTGGCCGCCCGCACCGATCTGGCGGCGCAACTGCGCGCCCACGTCAACGCCGGCAAGCCGCTGCTCGCCGAATGCGGCGGCATGATGTCGGTGTTCGAACGCCTCGTCGATCTCGACGGGCAAAGCCACGCGATGTTCGGCCTGCTGGCCGGCCACACGGTCATGGGCAAGCGCCTCGCCGCGCTCGGCTCGCAGGAAGTCGCGCTGCCCGAAGGCACGCTGCGCGGCCACGCCTTCCATCATTCGCGCTGCGACAGCCCGCTGCCGCCGCTGGCGCAGGCGCAGAAGACCGACGGCCGGGTCGGCGAACCCGTCTGGCGCGCGCAGCGGCTGACCGCGTCGTACTTCCATTTCTACTTCCCCTCCAACCCGGCGGCCACCGCCGCGATGTTCCTGCCATGAACGATCACGCCTACTCCGACGCGGAACGCGAAGCGCTCTGGCGGGCGCTGCGGGAACGCCGCGACATGCGCCACTTCGCCGCCGGCGCGACGCTGCCGGAAGGCTGCCTCGGGCGCCTGATCGAGGCCGCGCATCTCGCGCCGTCGGTCGGCTTCATGCAGCCGTGGCGTTTCCTGCGCGTCACCGACGCTGCCTTGCGCACCCGGATCAAGGCGCTGGTCGAGGAAGAGCGGCAATTCACCGCGAGCGCGCTGCCGTCGCGCAACGAGGAATTCCTGCAGGTCAAGATCGACGGCATCGAAGAATGCGCCGAACTGCTCATCGTCACGATGATGCCCGATCGCGAACGCCACATCGTCGGCCGCCGCACACTGCCGGAAATGGACATCGCCTCGGTGGGCTGCGCGATCCAGAACATGTGGCTGGCCGCGCGTGCCGAAGGCATCGGCCTCGGCTGGGTGTCGTTCTTCGATCCGGCGGCGCTCGGCGAACTGCTGCAACTACCAGAGGGCGCACGTCCGCTCGCGGTGCTGTGCATCGGCCCGGTCGACGCCTTCTACCCGCGTCCGATGTTCGAGGATGCCGGCTGGGGTGCGCGCCTGCCGCAGCAAGACATCCTCTATGAAAACACCTGGCCGGCAACCGCCACCGCGACGCCGACGGCCTACTGATTCCATCCCATTCGACTCCGCAAATAAGGAAACGTCATGACCTCTCCTTCCCCCATCGGAACCGTGACCCTCGTCGGCGCCGGCCCCGGCGACCCCGAACTGCTGACGCTCAAGGCGGCGCGCCTGATCCGCGAAGCCGACGTCGTCGTCTATGACAATCTCGTCGGCAGCGGCATCCTCGACATGATCCCGTCCACCACCGACCGCATCTACGTCGGCAAGAAGGCCGGACAGCACACGCTGCCGCAGGAGGACATCAACCGCCTGCTCGTCGACCTCGCCCGTTCGGGCAAGAACATCGTCCGCCTCAAGGGCGGCGACCCCTTCGTCTTCGGCCGCGGCGGCGAGGAAATGGAAGAGCTGATCGACGCCGGCTTCAGCGTCGAGATCGTGCCGGGCATCACCGCCGCACTCGGCGCCGCGTCGAGCTGCCACTTCCCGCTGACGCACCGCGACCACGCGCAAAGCTGCGTCTTCGTCACCGGCCACCTGAAGAACCACACGATCGACCTCGACTGGCCGGCGCTGGCGCGGCCGGGACAGACGCTGGTGTTCTACATGGGCATCACCGGTCTCAACATCATCTCGGGGCAGCTCATCGCCCACGGCCTGCCGGGCGACACGCCGGCGGCGATGATCTACAAGGCGACGCATCCCGAAGAGCGTTTCATCCCGACGACGCTGGCGAATCTCGAAGCGACGGCGATCGCCGAAGCGGTCAAGCCGCCGTCATTGATCGTGGTCGGCAGCGTGCTCACGCTGGCCGGAAAAACGTCCGCCGCATCAAAGTGATGGACGAAAACGGCCAAAAAAGCTATAGTTCGCACCCTCCGCGCGCCCGTAGCTCAGTTGGATAGAGTACTGCCCTCCGAAGGCAGGGGTCGGACGTTCGAATCGTCTCGGGCGCGCCAATTATTTGTAGTAAAAACAGCGCATTACACGTTGCAGTGTAATGCGCTGTTTTGCTTTGCGATGCGCATTTACGCACTCTTGGTGTGGCAAAAATGTGGCAAACGTGCTCGGTGCTAATTTCCATCCCCCGACCAAGACGTCCTGCCGGCGCTTGCCAAAAAATGCATGACAAGAACTCTGCGGCAGATCTTAAAGCAGATAGGTGATTTGGCTAGAGAAGCCACCGTTACGTACCGACCAAAGGAAAATAGGAATAAATGGTCACTTGCTTCATGTTGATTTGGCACTTGTTGCACCGATCATTTTGCTGGGAAGTGACTACACGGTGTTTACGCCACAAAAACATGTCGCCAAAATTCCAGGTTACGTACTGAGCATCGACAAGTACCATGGCCACTCCTTTAACCCAGCTAGGAGAAATCATGGCAAAGCAAACGCAGCAGCAAGCACGTACCCAGCAGCAGTTGAACAACCGCGCGAACGCGCTCAACAATAATCGAGGGTCTTCTGGGACGAACCCGGTCAACGCCCAGGTTCATGGTAATCGGGGTAAACAGCTCAATCCGAACCAAAAGTAACGCATCGTATCCCCGCTGTGTGTGGGGATACGTGCTTTCAAAAGCTAGCGTGATCGATCATGAACGACAACTTCCCTACACTCGGAGAACTGGTTAAATTCGCCTTTGACGTTGCCGGAGTCCTACCTCGCAAACGAGGGGAGAGCGACGGACTCAACGACGCAGACAAGAAGATCATTCAAAAACGGCTTGAGCGCCTTGTCGATGAAGAAGGTAGCCTGACGGATCGTTGTGGCGAGCTGATCAGTAGTCTAGCTTTCCTGACGGCCGGAGCGATACCGAATGTCAAAGTAAATCTGGCATTTGGCGAGAGTGTGATGGACCTTTTCGAGATTTACAACGCCGTCATTCGTGATGAGGGTACTTATCTCAACAAAAAAGACAGCATTCTTTGGTTTTGCCGCGCACATGCAATTCCTAGACTGGCGTTATCAATCCAGAAGCACTCACTCCGTTTCAATTTGGCCTATGAGGGATTCGCCATCCCACCTGACCCCAACTGGTATCTACCAACGATCAGCGGCGACGATATCGTTTGGCCCATCAGGAAAGTTATGTCTTGGGTTTACGAAACTTGCGGAGTTAGTCGGACACATTTCCATTACCCGGGAAAGAGCGCCGACAGTGACCATGCGGAGCTTCAGCAGAACCTGGATAACGCATCCGCCTGGTTCAACGGAAAACGACTTCCATCATGGCCCAGTCTGTCTTGGAACTTTGCACGCTCATTTGAGCATCTTGAAAACCATAGCGATGCAGCGTACCAGCGGCAGTTTCCAGAGAAGTTGCGCGAAAGCATCTTTCAGGTGCTTTTCTTGTCCCGGCTGAGTACCTCGATCTGCAATCTAATCAAGGAAGCCTACGGGACAGTCGTCCTTGAGCGGTTGATCGTCCAATTCACCCAGCACCGCGATTGGCTGTCAGCCGAGCTCGATTCGTTTGTAGCAGAAACCACAGCATATATTCAGGGATACAGTATTCCGCCAATCGCCATAGATACAGTCTGGATGGAGTTCTCGGAACGATACTGGCGCTGGTTCAGCGATCACTATGCCGACTTCGCTAAAAAACTGGGATATTTGCTGGAGCAGAACGACTACAGCCCTCTACCCACCAATACAGTTGCTGAACTTATTCAGACGTATGGCGAGTACAGCGTGCGGACCACACTCGAGAAACTTGAAATCAACCGCGAATTCCCCATTCCCCCCGACTTTCCACGAAGATTAGATGAAGGGTTCGTGCTTAAGAAAAAAAATAATTGCAGCGACGAGGATATCGATCAGTATTTGCGCGAAATCCAACAGGACGGCTTGGCATCACATCTCAACTGGATGGAGCGCTGGCTACGCGCAGTGGTTCGGTACCGGAACGGAGACTACGAGTCCGCCTTCTATCATATGGAATATGCCCTCGAGCAAGCGAAGTACCGTGCTGGCGGCAGCCAGTATCTGCTGGTTAATCAATTTATCGAGCTCGCCGCAAAAACCGATCGCTGGAAAAGCTTCAAGAAAGGAGTCGAGTGGGCACTATATCTCGGAATTTCCATACGCTGGCTACGAGATCGGGAGCCTGACGAGGAAGCGTTGCAATTTGTCTTCGCGATGATGCAAAAGGCCAACTACGCTCAATTATAAGAGCCCATCCAATGACAAATAAAAACGATCGGGCTACTATCGCCGCTTGTTCTTGGAGCTCAAAGATTATGAAAAAGCAGATGTACAACATTGCGGTTTACATCGACATGGAGAACGTCGCCTCAACCGAGTTTGCGCTGGAAGACTTGATGAGCGCGTTGCTCCGCGCAGATGACGAACACAACTGCATCTTCGTGATCAAGGCGGCCTACGGTAATCAGATGACTGGCAAGAAGACATTAAAAGAGCAGCTAATCGACCACAACTTTACGCTGATTGATACGCCGAAAATCGGTGCAGAAAAGAACAGGGCCGATCTCTTTATCAGTCTGGACGCTTTCGAAACGCTTTACCTCGGCAACCCAAAGATCGATCGTTACTGCTTTCTGACCAGTGACTCAGATTTCACGGTCATTGGTGACCGTTTGCGGAAGTACGGGAAGGAAGTCTGGTTGGTCTGTAGAAAGAGGGACAAAGATCGGGCTATTTTGGCTAAAGCCTTTGACACCTTGCTCTTTCTGGAGGATTTCGCTGAGGCAAAGATCAGAACTTTTGACGACGCAATCGAAAACCTCTTTGTCAAAGCGCTCCGCAACATCGATCGAAATAAGCTGCCGGTCAATGTCTCAACAGCCAATAACAAGATGAAGGAGCTTGACCCGAGCTTTGATGTTTCCCAGACGCAATACAAAAATTTCATGCCGTTAGTGAGGGAAATGACCAGCCGAGGGCATTTGAGATTTTCGACATCATCTGGTGGAGAAAATAGGATTACTGACATCCTCATTTAGTGGTGCATGGCGTATTGCAATCGATCCTCCACATGCAATGGCTTCTTCCCTGAAATGCCTACCATGATTGGACGACGACGCTTGTCAAAGGAGATTGGCTCTTGAGAAAACCGCCTGTGTGAAGTACACAAGGCGGCTTTTGCACTAGGCGATCCTGTTTGGCAAAAAGCCTGATCGTTTCGCCAACTCAGATTGGCAACTTTTTCTGGCGCTCTAGCATGCGAGCCTCTTCCGCCCGAAGCAGATCCTCCAGTGAAGCGCGGGTATAGCGCGCCGGTTTCGTCGCCTTTTGCTTCTCCTCCGATAGCGAAGCAAGACCACCAGAAGTTTCGGCATCAGTGGCTACCGTCGTTTTTTTTGCCGACAGAAACTTGCCCAGCCACGGCAACGGCTTATTCATATCCGGTCCCGGCCAGGGCATCTCCGGATGACAGGCTTGCAGAATCCGATGCGCACGCCGATAGATCTTCCCGAGCTGCAAGCGGACCCCGCTGTGGAGCGGTCGATGTTGAAGCTCGGCAAGATAAGACTTCAACCGCGGATCGCCTTCCTTGGCCAGATGGTCGACATAGGCCGAAATTTCCTGCTGCGTCGTTGGCAACATCCACCACGACCAATGCTTGCCCCCGCCAAAAAAAGAAGGCCGATTCGTCTTCAGCAGGATATATTCGCCATTCCAGATAAGCCGCTCCGATGAAAGGCGGGCATCGCGCAGCGTCTCCTCTTCGTGAATACGACCTGATCCGTCCGTCGCAACAAGGAACCAGAGGTAGCGACCATCGGGGAGCTGGCAGACAAGGAAACGAGACGTCGCCACTTTCTTCTTGCGCAGCGTGTAGCGCCTGACATCCTTGATGTCCGTATCGTATTTCTCGGAGAACTTGTAGGCGAGTTCGTCCAGCTTATGGGCCGCCACGGTGCCGCCCGTGTGGTGGTGATACCCCTTCGGAACAATGCGCAGCAGGTACTGCTGCGCACGGGTCTGACTGTCGAAAATCTGCATGGATTACTTCCCTTCATATAAAAAAACAGGTCATGGTCGTCGCTAGGCACGTCGTCCGGGCAGACTAGGCGCCGAGGCCAAGTCCTTGATGCAAAAGCTATCGCTTCCAATCGTTGTGCTAGCTATATGAAGGTGGACAGGAGGCGAAATTTTTCCGAGCCAAACACCACGCGAAATTACACATCCATGTCACGCATCTCCTAGCTCAGTGATAAGGATTAGCGTGCATGGCGCCACACGGCTCCCTGCTCGGTGAGGGTCCGCCCCATGTGTCTCGGTAACGGGATGCATCGGGCGGGCCGCCACCCTGCATAGCCGCCGTTATTCCTCTTCTGGGCCTGGAGCCCCACCCGGTTTAGCCACCGGACGCCTGAGACCGCCAATCTCAGGTGCACACTGCTTGGCGCCCATTGCGGAGAAATTCGCATGATGGGTGCGAGGGCGAGCGCCTCGGGTAATCCCTCCCGCAAGGGAGACTAAACCGAGGCTGTTCAGCCCATACCTTGCGGCCGCGTTCACGCGGTCGTGGAGGTGTGCGAGCAGGAAACGGGTACCACGCGGAAATGCGTGGATGCCCTGGTTTTCGTGAAAGGCGGTGGAAGTCCGCCCCGTGGGGATGCAGGAAAGCTGCGTAACACGTGCCACTTGGGATGGCAGTCAAGGACGAAGAAAAATCGTCGTCGGCATCATGCTGCAAGTGCAGCAGAGATGCCGGAGGAGCCGAGGATGAAAGGGGTCGCGCCCAAGAGTCCAAAGCCCTGGCTGATAGCTTAACCCGGCAAAGCGCCCGTTACAGGGTGCGATTAGTGGAGTTGCTGAAGACCCCGCAAGGGGCTGGCGCTAGGGGATGAAAAACCCTGCGAATGACCGAATCTGGCTTGAGCTCGTAATCCGATGGCTTTACCACCTTCGCGCGGATGAAATCCAGGGGATGCGCCTGGAAATCGAGGTTCAATGTTCAGGGTCACGTCTAGGCAACGTAGAAGTAGCGAAAATCTAACTGCGGAAATCTCGGCATGGGTCGGGGCGAGTGGCATCGCATCGGCACAGGAGTCACGATCCTGGAATAACCATGCAGGGGTGAGAGCGAGGTCCGAGTAGAGGGAAAACCGTGTCGCCGAAAGCGACCGGGAGGCAGCAATGCCTGCCAGGGTTGGCACCCTGGCAACCGCCGCAAGGCGGGGAACTCGAAAGGCCGAGGCAGTGTGAAAAGAGGAATTGCTCGCCGGGAGGCGAGGCGGTCGTGTGGCCGGCATCGGGGTTGGCGCCCCGGTGTCGGTGTGGTGTGCTGTGCTGGATCTGCTTGGCGGCGGATCCGGCGCTTTCGCGTTTGATTAACCTGCTTACTTGCATCAGGAGGTATTTCGTAATTCAGGGCATCCGACTCCCATCACCCAGGGAGCTGTGATGCATTGTGTTTTTTTAATCAGGAGACCATGTGCCGAGAATTCTCTCAGGCACATGTGTCTTGCGTTTCCTTAAAGTCTCTTTTTTCTCTGGAAAAACATATTAAAACAACAACTTAAATTTGACGGACGGTGTCTGTCGACGTAAACTCATTTCAAGCAATCAATTCTCTATTTGAGAAGCGCAAAGGGCTCGCAACCCGTTGTGGAACAACGCCCGTGTGGATGTCCACACGGGTTTTTTGCTTTAGAGGGTCTGGATTCTTTATTCAGCGGAACAATAGACATGGAGAAACAATGAAATCTGGTAACAACACCGACTTTCTTCCTATACGAAAAGATTCACACACACTGGCTCGGAAAAAAGTGGAGGCATTCGGGTCGGTCATCGGGAGTTATCTCGGCAGGAATATCCACGAGTGGGTGATCGTCGATGGGCAAACGTATGACTACGCGGGGATCGCACCGGGGCCGCAGCCAGGCATCGTGGATTTTGGCCAACTCGCGTTGAACGAGATCTGCTTAACGCCAGGGTTGAAATACCGCGTCCGGGAAAAACAAAGTGCTCAGCAAAGCGCTTCGAGCCCGTCACCCATTCTTCTGGAGTTCTAGCATGGTGGCACTTCTGTCTGTTCTCTTCGTCATCGCGGTTGTGCTGGTAGCTCTCGGATTTACGGCGAATGTGCGACAGCGGCGCGGGAAATCCGGGACGGTGGACCAGGACAAGTCATCATCCAAGCAAAGGAATCATTCATGAGCATTACGAACGGCAAGCGAAGGTCCAAAAAAACCTCATCCCTTATCTTCCGTTGCTTAATCGTCGCAGTGGTCTGGACCGTTTCGATCGGGTTCAACTACGCCTACGCTTTCTTCTTTGGGCCATCCGACAACACGTTCACCTTCGCCATGCTGGCGTGCATGCTCTCTCTCATCAATCTCTTATGGTTCGTCGTCGACGCCGGAAACAGTTCTTCTGACCAGTGCATTCCGAACGAAGGCAACCATTTCGCACCGGGTTACCTGGACCCCGGTGCCATCAACAGCAGTGAGGTCGATCCGGGTAACCCGAGCATGGATCCGTTCGATCCGTTCGACAGCAACTGATCGTGCGGTGAGATTCTTTTTTTTTGCCATAGTCCGCCTAGAACAAAGGTGAAATGAGGCCGCAACTCCGAAGGCGAAAAAGGAGAGAAACGATGGCAATTGAATCCTTGGCCGGCCTGGCCTTTATTACAGCGTTTTTGGCTGGATTGGCATGGTATGCCTCCACTCATCGCGCAGAAAGCACCAACAAACCTCGGCGTCGTCGCCGTGCTGGTCGCATTAGGCTTCGCGGCTAATGCGCAACTGTGTCGCCAGAAATCAGGGACGGCGGTCCTAGGCTTATCGCCTGAGAAAAACTAACAACCAAGATGCCGTTGGCGACAGGCATTTACATCAACTATTTGGAGATTTACACCGATGAAACGCGCAAAACGCAGAATTTTCCGCCGAGGTATTCGAGACATCCTCAGTCTTCTCCCAAAAATCAGCAATCCAGCCCTGGATGCTGCCATCGAGTCCGCCTCGATGGGCCAAGACAGCAATTTCGTAATATCCAGTTTTAGCCATCCTGAAATTATCGCCATGTCGCTGGGCGAGCTTGCCCAGCAATCGGAAAGGCGCGAAAATTTATGAGTGTCGGACTCCGTCGAAGGGCTTGGGTAGCTTGCCAATGTTCGGCGGAAGAACGGTGCACCAAGTGGGATCGAACACAAGCGGTGGTTTCGGTGGTGGATATCGCTCGGCGGCTCTACGCGAACGTTGAACGTCCGCCTGCACAGACCCGCTATTTCGGCCTTGAGTCGGGTTCGGCTGTAGCGCTAACGGCCAAGCGGACATAGGGAGCGAGACTTGCCTGGCCACGATCACTGACCGCAACAAGCTGGTCAACTCATTGACGCCGATGGTCAAATTCGATAGCGTCCGCGTTCAGGAAGGGTTCTGCGGACTGGAGCAATATTTGGTAGGTCAACTGAGAGACGCTGTCTTCTTGTCCTGTTTCTGCAAACTTATCCCGATTCTGCTTTAGGGCACTTCTGATCATTGAGACTGGATTCGCAGCAATTGCAAATTCGATCAGTTCCAATCTCTTCTCTTTCCCAGAGCTCACGATAGAGGCTAAAGCAGCATGAGCTTTTGTCTCTGCGGCGGCTCTTTCGGTAGCAACTCTCTTTTGAGTGATTTCTGCTGCGATCGCTTTTCGCATCGCGTTAGTTTTTTCTGAACGGTGGCTTTCCAGAAGTGAAATCTCTTCGGGGCTGAGCGGTTCCCGCTTCAGTCTGCGAATTGCGGAATCTGCCCAGGCAGATGGATCACTTTTAGCTCGCTTCTTCGCTAAGGTTATCAGCGCTGCACGCATATCATTTTCATCCGCATTTTTCAAAAACTCCCCCTCCGGTCCATTTTCACGATGCGCATTTTTCGCATCGAGGTAGGTGGTGGGGGAATCTTTATTAGGAGCCCCTTCTTTTTTGGTGAACCTTAGCGTTTGGTTTTCCGACATTCGGAAAGGACGAGCGCCGGAAACACCGAGACCCGGGTTTTCCGGATCTGGATACGCCTCGTTTTGGGAGTGATGTTGCTGCAATTTGGCATCTCCACCCAAAGGCATTTCCACTGCCCACCTTGTTGGCGAGACAAGAATCCATTTTGTCCCCACGACTTGTCCTGCCCGGTACTTCCGTAGCCTCTCAGTATTCTCCGCATTTCGTTCGTTAGCCTCTTCTTTACTTAACCGCACCGGTTCTACGATCACTGCGCCAACACTTTCTAGCTCTTGCCTGAAGCGTGTCAGAGCGTCTCTTCCAGAACCTCCGCTCATCGTGACGAGGTGAGAGATTCTTGGTTTCCATCCTTTAGGTAAATCCCATAGAAACTGAAAAAGCCCCCTTGCGCCGAAGGAGAGCCGGCCATCTCGCAAAACAGCTCGGTATTGCGGTTTTGCGTATTCAAAATCGCCTTGTCGCTCAAGGCCGATGCCATTGTCAATGTCTCGCATCATGGCATCTCTTTCCACAATGGCTTTTGTTCACTATTTTTTGTGAGCGCCGCTCTTTGCACGCGCGCGGCCAGGTGGGAAAGCGTGCTGATCATCTCGTCGTTGCTCTTCGCTGATTCGATGGAACAGACAAGATCTTTCAGGATTTGCTGGGCTCTGCGCTGTGTGATTCCCATTTGAATGGCGAACCCCTCAGTTCCATGGGTAAAGGCGTCTAAAATCAGTGCACAGTTACTTCCCAGCATCTGTTGTTGGCGGAGCCGAAGTTCATGTGCCTCGGCCATAAGAAGGACATCTTCAGGGGTGAGTCCGGTCGAATCGGCACAATCCCAAGCTTGATCGAGATCGTTCATGCTTACGAAGCTAGGGGCTAGCCCTGCATGGCGGCAGGTCCGCTGGAGAGACCTGATTACCCAGCCAATTCCCTTGCCTTTCCTGATTGCACAATCAATGAGCTCGAAGGCGAAATGACGCACGTCGTCAATGTCAAGCCTCGAAATAGCTGCGAGATTCCGGATCAGTGGTGCATAGCTTTCAAGGAAGGCGGTGAAATTCGGAGTATTCATTTCACGCCCCCGAGAATGGAACGGTGTGCTGTCGGCCGATTTGTTCTAACTTAGTTGGCCGTCCCCGTTTGCGCTTGACGGGGGAGGGCGGCGACGGCTCTTGTGGAGAGCTGATTTCCACCAGCGATTCCAACCAAGCGAGAACCGAAGACTTGAGCCACAGGGGTTTTTTGCCGCCCGTGCGTAAACGAGGTGGGAGCAGATGTGGGTTGCGGCTGAGATCGGACCGGATCGAAGCCGGAGACTTGTGCAGAAGTGCTGCAAGCCCGTCTGCATCAAGTGTTACGTTAGCATCATGAAATGTGGACACACGGACTCCTTTGAGTCCGCAGTCCACCGATCGACAAATCTAATGCGGGAGGTATAACGTCAGTGGCAGAAAAATGCCGCCACAAGCCGATCTCATTGTGAGGGACATTATGCTGGTTTGCGATGCTGAATGCAAGCCAAAATTTATTAAATAATGTTTATAATCATATATATACTCAAAGTGAGTGTATGCCTTGCGAAATCGGGGACAGTTTGGAAACTCAGTCTTGCATCTTTGCTCATATACCGAGAAAGTAGTCAAGCGCCGCTATGAAGACGCACATGATTGAGATAATCAGAACGTCATTAACGCAGCCTTTTTCACTGACCGATGTCCTCTCGAAGTGTTAAAGCTCTCTTCTTTGCCCTGAAAGGTGTGTACGGTACCGATCCGCTCTTTACACCAATCGCGCAATTCTGTCGTTTTGGGAGCTTGCGGGCCATGGCCTGCGGCCGAGGCCCTGACTTCACTCTGGCCCAGCCGTTCGGCCAATACCGTCTTGATGCGCTTGAACGGCGAGATGATGTAGGCGGGCGGCGTCGAGTGGTCTGCCGTGTGGCGGTGAGGAGCACTGGTCACTTTCTACTCAATTCGCTGTGCAGCGAATATTGGCTTTTCATCGAATGTTCGATATATTTCAGTTATTCGCTGAACAGGAAATAACGTCCGCCATGACCGAGTCGACCCACATGGAACATGTCCTGATCGAACAGCTCTTGGATTCACTCCGGGGGTTGCCGGACGTGCATGCCGAGCTGACTCAGTCGGAATCGACTATTCAGGCTACCGGCCGCGTCGACGCGAAGATTGATCTACACATTGCCGGTAGATCGATCGTCTTGCTGGTTGAGGCAAAGAAGTCCGTCTATCCCCGAGATGTGCGCCAGGCGTTATGGCAGTTGAGGTCGCTACAGCACGGTCGCTACGCCGATGTGCAGCACCTGCTGATCGCTGAGTCGTTCTCTCCGGGGGCGAAAGAACTGCTCAGAACCGAGCGCATCGGCTACTTCGATAGCGGTGGTAGCCTGTTCCTGCCGGCCACCGGTGCCTACGTCTACATCGACAAGCCGGCTCCGAAGACTTTGGAAAAGTCCGTGCGGTCGCTCTTCTCCGGGCGACGCGCCCAAGTTTTGTATGCGCTCCTGGTCAATCACGAGGAGTGGTTTGGTGTTACCGAAGTAGCCGAACGGGCGCAGGTGGCTCCATCCACGGCCTCGGACGTACTAAGCGAATTGGAGCGGTTCGACTGGTTGGTGTCGCGAGGACAGGGGCCGAGCAAGGAGCGGCATCTGCGCGAACCAAGTGCGTTGCTCGATGCTTGGGCGAAGCAGTTCGCCACTCAGCGGGCGCCCGTGCTGCGCCGGTACTTCGTACCCGGATTGAAATCTGATGCGCTGATCGAACGGCTCGGCCACATGTTCGATGCGCATCAGGTCGCTTACGCAGTGAGCTACGAAGCCGCTGCACAGCGCTATGCCCCCTTCTTGTCGGGCATCTCTCAGGTGCGATTTCGATTGCTACCCAGCACAAGTGCAGAGACGGCAATGGCTGAGCTGGGTGCGCGCGTCGTCAATGAAGGGGCGAACCTCGCGGTCATCGAGACAAAGTCGGCGGGAGAGTTGCTGTTTCGGCAAAACGTCGGGGGCCTTTGGTTGGCCAGTCCGGTCCAGGTCTATCTCGACCTCTTGCGCGGTGAAGGCCGCGCCAAGGAAATGGCAGAGCACTTACGCAAGGAAAGGATCGGATTCTGATGGCAAAACCTGCAACGTTCGACGGCTACAGCGACCAGTACACGGTGGACTGCGAACGCGTCCTCGTGACGCTGCTGCGCGGTCTCGGACCGTGGAAGGAGTCGGTCTACCTGATCGGGGGACTCACGCCGCGATATCTCGTTGCCGAGCGGCCTCCGGTAGTACCAGCGCACGCAGGCACTCTGGATGTGGACATCGTGATCGACCTGCAAATCCTAGCCAATACCGACGCGTATCACACACTCGAAGACAACCTCAAGAAGATGGGGTTCGAGCGGGCGGTGAACAGCGCCGGTACAAAGCTTTCCTGGCGTTGGCAGACCCGCACTGAACATGGTGCGTTGATGGTGCTGGAACTGTTGGCTGATGCGCCAGATATCGCTGGTGGCAAGGTGCAGCCGCTGCCGACCGAGGGCACCATCTCGGCGCTGAATATCCCGCACTCGTCCATCGTTTTCGACCTACATCAGGTCACGGAGATCCAGGCTGAACTGCTCGGTGGCAATGGGGTTGCTACAGAAAAGGTCAAGCACGCCAATCTGGTCAGCTTCACTTGTTTGAAGTCTTTCGCGTTTGATCAGCGCTTCGAACGCAAAGATGCCCACGACCTGATTTACTGCATCGAGCACGCACCCGACGGCCTAGATGCTGTGGCGAAGTCCTTTCGCGCGGAACAGACTGGCAAGCATGGCGAAATCATCGAGGCTTCGCTGGCAATTCTGCGGAGTCGGTTCGCAGACGACGAAAAAGTTGAAGGCTATCGGAAGGATGGGCCGGTGGCTGTTGCCAGGTTCGAGTTGGGGGAGGGGGATGAGGCAGAACAGCGTGAGGCGAGAGCATTGCGCCAAAGACAAGCGAGTGACGTGATCGCACAGCTTCTCGACCGGGTTGCCCAAGACGAGGGGGACGCATGAGCTTTCCTGCCGATATCAAGGGCTGCATGAAGGACTGCATCCTGTCGCTGTTTTGGCCGCGAAAGGACATCGTCAGCTTCTTCGAGAAGCATGGCTGTACGAAGGCTGAGATAGCTTCCGTCCAGATTGAGGGGGAGAACACTCTCAAACGGCATGAAGTCATCGAAACGCTGTTCGCAGTGCTGGCTGCTCGGTCGGACAGCGGCCTTGGGCCTTTCCGCGCCATGCTCCAGTCCCTGTTGAACTGGTCGCACTTCGATCCGTACTACTTCGACAAGCTGCGCAAGCTGGATCGAGCTACTGCGACCCGGAATTTGGAGCATCTGCGCCAACTGCAGGAGATTCGGGACGCAAGGATCAAGGTGGATCGAGCACGCCGCGCAGCACAAGAAGCGGAGCGTCAGCAACCCACCACGACGCTTGAACAGTTGCGCACGGAATACCTTGATTTGCTCGCCAACAAGACTTCACGGCAGCAACGCGGCTACGCGCTTGAGCGGATCCTGACCGAGCTGTCCCGGCTCTCGCGGCTGGAGGCCACCGAAGCCTTTCGTGTCAACGGAGAGCAAATTGACGGCGCGGTGAAGTTCGACGGCGAACACTACCTGATTGAAGCCAAGTGGCAGGAGAGGACTGCCAGCAACGAGCCGGTTTATCAATTTGCAGGCAAGGTGTCTGGAAAGCTGTATGGGCGCGGCCTGTTCATATCTGTGAATGGCTTCAGCCCAGAAGTGATTAGGAGCCTGGTCATGGGCAAGGAGATCCAGACATTATTCATCGACGGCGAAGACTTGATCTTGGTGTTGGAGGGACATCTCACGTTGCGGGACATGATCGATCGCAAAGTGAAGGCAGCCCAAACGAAGGGATTGATCTACGTTCATCCGATTTCGGGTGCGGAGAAGAAATCGTAAGTGAATCGCTGATAGGGAAATTCAATGGGGGACTTTTATGGATCGTGAGGCTATCGGTCGGCGGGCACAGGACGTTCAGTCCGGTCTTCGCGACGTTTCGGATTTGCGCGTGTCGGCCACGATACCAATCACGCGACAGATCGGTATGGCGGCGCAGCTCGCCGTGCACATCCGAGGCTTGGACGCCATCGAAAACATCGTTGGGTTCCACGGCTTCTGTAGCAATCTGGGCATTTCATCGGATTCCCTGCCTACTGTGCTAGGGACGCTGGAACAGATCGGCTGGATACGCGTTGCTCCGAATGTCTATGCGCCGACCCGCATCGAAGAGACCGTACCGTACTTTCAAGAAGTCTACGGCGCGCTAGGCGAGCAGTGGTCGCTGCGCAAACCCGGTGAGCTTGAGCAAGCGACGATGGCTATCATAGATCGACTCAGTGTCGCGCCAGTGCCGCTTGAAACATTGGCTTCCGAGTTGGGCCTGAAGGCGGCAGATATCCAAACAGTCGTGGACATCGGCGACCTTGGTGGCTACCTTCGCCAATACGACTCGCCTAAGGACCGGGTTCCGATTCTGTACGCCCCCCTCTTCACCGAAGAGAACCCTGAGACGTTGCTGAATTTCATTGCGAAGAATCCAGGGACGCACCAGGAGATCGAGGCAGTCTTCCGAGCAGCCAAATTGCACCCTGGCGCACCCATCAGCGCACTGGAACAAAGCACGCCCCTGGTTCTCGAACTAGTCAATGAGAACATTTTGCGGGCCCCCGCCATCGTGTCATCGGGTGGGGCGCAGTCCTTTGCGTTCGCGCCATTCAAGACGACGCACCCTCGTGCCATCTTGGAAAAGGCGCGGATCATCCTTGCGTGCGTTCGCTACGGCGAAGGCTATTCGTCGATCACCAAGATTTCTGACCCGAGCGCCATCCTGAGGGGGCTGAGGGAAAGGAAGATGATCGGGCGAACGCCACATTCGAACATTCAGTCGCAATACGCCGCTGCGGCCAACATGGGCGTCGGGTGGATCGAGCCAGAAAATGGGCGCTTCCGGTTCCGTCTCTACGATACCGAAGACAACCTGGCCGCGGTAGACCTGGCGATCGCCATGTGCGCGGGCCAGAGTGAGGACGTCGCGTCGTCGCTGTTGTTGCCAGCCGAGGTGAAGGGCTATTTCAGTAGGTCAGAGCCTGGCGGATTGCTTCTCCCAGAAGCAAATCGGAAGCGCGCCCGCGACGTGATTGCCACGCGCAAATTGGACCCCACCACGCGCACCGCCGCCCGTCTTGGCCGTGAGCTGCTCGACGACCTGCGAGGAATTCATCGTGTCATCAAGTGATCAAGATCATTCCTATAAGTTGTTGGGCAAACGCATGGCTTGGGCCCTGGGCTATGTGCCCCTGCTTAATGTGCCTGTAACCCTTCCTGCGGGCACGAACTCCCGCGCGGGCACGGACTTGACTGATGCAGACGTGCTTGGATTCCGCTTTAGCCCGAGCGGAGGTGTGTCTAGGCTTTTGGTCGACTGCAAGACAGCCAGCGGCCGTGCGGTTGACCGTGTCTTGTGGGTCAGAGGCCTGCAAGATGTTCTCCACCTGGAGGAGCTCTACCTCTTCAAGAAGAATATCCCTGAAAGTGCACGATGGCTTGCGCACGAACTGAAGGTGAATTGCATCGACGAAGCGGAACTGCATGAACTAGATACCCGACTCGGGTTGAGTCGCTTGAAAGGACCCTATTTCGATGGGATGGGATACGACAGCATCAACGCTTTGCTCACTTTTCCAAAGGCTAGCGAGTACCGCGCTTTGGTGCAGTTTCTCACCACGGGTATTTGGACGCTGAAACCTGCGCACAGGGTCTTAACCCTGTTAAACCTAGGGCAGCAGAATCAACTGCATCGAAAGCTCCGACCGGATGACCGGGCTCACGTCTGCCTTGTCCTTCTCGCCACTCGTGCACTTGCCATCAGTCTCGGCCTATTGATAAGCGAGCTGAACGTACTGGACGTGCTCAAAATCGAAGCTCGACTGCGTGAAGAGCTTCATGGCGGGGTAGAGTCGCTGGCCCAAAAGGTGCGTTTTGCAGATGCCATCCACCGGCTCACTGGCGAGGCCGATTCCGAGCAAGCTATCGATCACAAGGAATTCCCGCGGCTGCTCGAAGAGGTCAACCGACTATTGGTCCGACGCTACGCGCTGAACGATGCCATTCGTATCACCGATTTGGCGCTGCACTACTTTGCCGCTGGCGCTGGATCTCTACCTCGCCATTTGAGCGGAAGTGACTCGAATCTCTCGGTGAAGATGGCGTCCGACATGCTCGCTCTTTTCGTTAATAGCAACGCGCTCGAAATCAGTTTTTCCCGGACCATCATCGGGCTACTGGCGGCAACGCCAGAAACTGTTCCGGATCCCGCAGATGAGCGGCGCACGGAAAGTGAAGGCAAAGGGGAGCAGATTCAGCTGCTGTCACCGCTGCCCCCCTTGGAGGAGAAATGAATCCAACCGATAACGAAACCGAGGTTGATTCGCTCCCAGCCGACCTTAGTCCGGTCTGGATTCAAGACCAGAACTGGAAAACACGCTGGGAGAAGGTTGAAGAACTAGAGGGCGGCGGCCAAGGTGAAGCGTATCAGGCGCGCCGTCGCTCCGACGGCAAGATCGGGTTTCTCAAGATCATCAAATCGAAGAACGATCCTGAGCGCCGTGCTCGTTTTTTTCGCGAAGCAACGGCCTACGACAGTTTCGGCATTGCCGGAATTCCGAGACTCATCGAGAGTAACGCGCAACTTCACGCAGATGGGACCGTCACTCCTTTCATCGCCACCGAGTTCATCGGCGGACGCACGTTACGGGCGTGGCGCGAATCCCAACAAACTGTCTCGATTGAGAAAGCGATAACGTTCACCTCACGCCTGCTCGACATCCTGGAGGCCTGCCACGCGCAGGGGTGCGTACATCGAGATATCAAGCCCGATAACATCATCCTGGAAGGTGGTTCTCCGGATCGCGTCTGGCTACTCGATTTCGGAATCAGCTATCATAATCTTGCCGACATCGACTTTCAGACGGAACATTGGCAAGAGGTGGGCAACCGGTTTCTCCGACTTCCCGAATTGTCGGCTGGAAGTCGGTTAAAGCAGGATCCAAGATCGGACGTCTGCTTTGCCGCTGGCATTCTGTTTTATGTGCTGACTGGCGATCATCCTGATGTTCTCGAAGACAGCGACGGCCGATTGCCTCACCAGCGAACAGATGCACTGGCGAAGCTTCAGAACGCAGCACCGCACCGGCTCGCACTACTCCTCACCTTGTTCGATGACGCTTTTGCCACCCGAATAGTGAATCGATTCGCTAGTGTGCAGGCGATGCGCGGACGAATGGAAAAAATCATGCAAGATCATCCCCCTGGAGCGTCAGCAGAAGATGACCTACAAGCTATTCGTGAATTGCTCGATACGTCTGTCAATCGTCAAGTGGCTGCGACAGTAGAAAACTTGACGAATGCGCTGCATGAGGTGCATCAGGTTTTCAACCGGATGCAGCAGAGCCTCAGCAGCAATCTCTTGATCAGTCAGACTGGGTGGTCCGTGACCAGGGACAGCGGTCAAAACACGCTGTTTTGGACGAGGCAAGGCTCGGTTGATCGCGTTCTCTCGGTCACCTATGAAGCCGTCCCTGCTGGTGAGGAACTTCTCGTGCGCATGTCGGGCGAGACCGTGTATCGCACCGACTTTGCCGCACCGGTGTATGGCCGAGAGTTTCAGCGCTCGGTTACTGCTTGGCTGGCATCACGGCTCCGTACCGCTCTGGGTGATCCCAGTGCGCTTCCTCATGAAGCCGATGCTTTCCGGGAGACCAAGCCTTTGGGATCGCTTCAGGCTGCCGCGATCGAAGCGAAGCGCCGCGGCTGTTCAGTTCTTGCTTTTGTATACGACCCAACCCAGCCAGAGCGCGGAAAGCTGGGATGGGCACTCAACTACTTCCTGCAGAACCGGCGCACACGCGACCTCATGAGCGGGAATTTCGTCACCGCGCTTGTGCCGCTTTCGGCGATCACTGCCATCTCCAACATCCTTGCGCAGCAATCGATGGAGGAATCCCGCTGGGTCGTGTTGGACCAGCAACTTCGTCCGGTGGAGCAACAGGTCATCTACGCTAATCCACAGGAGGCTGAGAGGATTGTTGGCGATCTGGTGGTTCGTTATCCCGCAGGTCCGAGGCCGCCGGAGTGATTGGGGGGGTCTCGTAAGCGCGGTTGTAAGACTCAGTCATGGCATTGTTCGTGGTCCTCGGCAATTTCTCATCAGCCTAGGTTGACTCAAACTGCTAAAATTAGATGGGCATGTCTGTCGGCGATACTTGTTTATTTTTCCGAATAGCCTCCGCGGAACTTGGGGTGATTTAATGGGGGGGACGAAAATCTACAGCGCAGCGCAACTGTCTGCTTTGACTCGGCTGTTTTCCGCTGCCGTTTTTCGTGAAATGGCGAAGAAAGGCCGATCTGGCTTGTTCCGTCGGCTTCTTGGGCAGACCAATCTGATTGAGCTTGCCGGTCCACGCGCGACTGTCGGCGACACATTTGATTCCGCGTTCGAGATTTTGAAAGTCGAGGGGCGCCGCGACGAATACATCTATCGAGCGGCAATAACCCAGAAAGTGTTGATGGGCACGCACTCTCTCCGAACTGCCGCGATGCTCAGTGAGTTTCGTGCGGGAAGCAGCAAGGCCGATCTCGTTATTTTGAATGGCACTGCGACCGTATATGAAATAAAGTCGGAGCGCGATTCACTTGCACGGCTCGCCAGCCAGGTCGAGAACTACAAGCGCGTTTTTGCCAAAGTGAATGTAATCGCAAGTGAAGACCATATCGAGGGCGTACTGGAAACGGTCCCGGACGATGTAGGGGTAATGTGCCTTTCCAAACACTACCGGATCACAACGGTGCGCGAAGCGGTAGACTGCCCAGCGCGAATCTGTCCTGTAACTGTGTTTGAGTCCTTGCGCATGGCAGAAGCCGCCGCAATTTTGAAGGCGATGGGCGTAAAGGTGCCTGAGGTTCCCAATACGCAGAGACACACTGTGATGCGCGATCTCTTCGCTACACTGGCCCCGGTTGCATTGCATATCGAGATGGTGCGGACGCTCAAGCGGATGCGCGATTTAGCGCCGCTTAGCGACTTCGTCGATTGTTTGCCTAAGTCCTTGCAAGCGGCGGCGTTGTTGGTATCGGTACGCCGTTCTGATTATCCGAGACTGATCGACGCGGTCGCGACCCCGCTGAACTCGGCTATGCGCTGGAGTTAACCGACGTATGTACCATCCCTATTTCCGCGGAAAGCAATTCGAGCTCATCACAATACGCGAGATGGCGAAGTTGCTCGCTAGTAACAATTTCGTGCCAGTGATTGAGCCGGTGCGCGAGTCGCTCGGCGGCCTCAAAAAGACCTTAAGCGCGGTATGTGATGCCGGTGGGAAAGCGATTGCTATCGTGAACCCCTATCACGGCGATCATCGGGAAGATGGGACGAGCATTACCGCACTCCTTAAGAAAGAATTTCTCGATGTCGAGAATATCTCCGCCGGAATTTTGCTGCGTAGCGACATGACGGTTGACGAAGTTATGAACTGCTATAACGACCACACCGATCATCACCCTGTTTTGGTCCACGCAGGTTTTACTGCACCCAAGGCGCTAGCGGCCTCGCTGGAGCAATCCATGCCTGACCTTACTAACGTCTTTGTGGAAGACCACGCAAAGCTGCTCTATCGAAAACACTTCGACCAAAGCTCGCGCATACTCGTGCGGGATGGCTTCAGGCGACAACGTAATGCCGATTACCCCGAGATGGAGGAGTTCTCTGACCTTCATGTCACTTATAGCGATTTCGGCATGGCTGGCTTTGGCGATTTCTTAATGGTCGGCGACGTTTACAGCGAGGGCGGAGGCCCAGCATATGCTGTTGCGATTCATCTGACCTTCATCGATCCGGAGAAGGACGATGTGATGTACATCTATCATTTCGTCTCGGACACGAAGGACACGCCGACCGACCCTGCCGGCAAGTTTGCCCAAGCGTTGGCGAAGCTGATTGCGAAACTAGACAGCGGCACTTCCAATATTCTTGAAACAGAAGCGATCAAAGAGTATCGCGACCTCCATGCCAAAGGCCACTTTCCGGGCCTCGGCTACGTCAAAAAGCTCTCGATGAAGCATCACATCGAGACGCTTGTCGACTATCTTGGCTGAGTACCGATGGTACGGCGTTTTTGCTGTCCGGCGTGCTTCGACGATCGAGCCTTGCGTGATGAACTCTTTCCATCGCTTAATCCCGATCAAGGAACTTGCGATTTCTGCGGGACCACTGATACTCAACTCGTTGAACCAAGCAAGCTCGCGAATTATTTCGAGCTACTTGTTAACGTCTATGAACTGAGTGATGAGGGGAAGTCGCTGGTCGAATGGATGAAGGACGACTGGCAGCTTTTCAGCCATCATCGAATGGATATTGCCCACGCGAAGGAATTGCTTAGCGAGATTCTTGATGACGGAGAAATCGTAAGAAGCTGCTTTGCCCCTTCGGCAAGCTACATCAGCGAAGGCCTTGCGCAGTGGGACAAACTGCGCGACGAGATGATGTATGCCAACCGCTGGTTTCTCGACGTCGCCATCGACCTGGACCGTCTCCGCCAGTTGCTCGACATGCTGATTGCGCCGCCATTACCTCGACAATGGTATCGCGCTCGCATCCGCACCGACGATGAGGCTTTTCCGATAGAGAAGATGGGAGCTCCGCCCAGACGTCGCTCGTCACATGGTAGGGCCAATCCTGCCGGTATCCCGTATCTCTATCTGGGGTCGCTTCCCGATACGGCAGCAGCCGAGATTAGGCCCCATACCGGTGAAGTTGCTTGTGTCGCTGATTTTACGATCCCCGAGATCAAGGCAGTGGACTTACGCAACCCACGCAAGCTGGTTTCACCTTTCATCTTGACCGACGCGAGCGAGATTGGACAACTACGAGCCGACTTGCCTTTTCTCGAACGCTTGGGGGAAGAGCTGACTCGACCAGTGCAGCCGGCCGGGGCAGCGATCGACTATATTCCGAGCCAGTACCTGTGTGAATTTATTAAGAAGAGCGGCTTTGATGGCGTAGTCTATCGTAGCTCCGTCAGCGACGGCATAAACCTTGCGTTGTTCAACCCCGAGCAGGCGATTGGCGGGGGCGTGACACTCTACAACGTGACCAAGGTATCGGTCGAAGTAGGCGCCGCCTAAAACCGGCGAAATAGCGTGTGTTTACCTATGACTGGGGAGCGAGATTCCCCAGTCCGCGGTGCAGAGCGGTACAGACATTAGATGCGCCCGACTTCGCCCAGATTTTCTAGATATGCGGTATTAATGGCAAACTCATAATCAAAGGTTCAGCCAAGTTTCTTGGCTAGGTCTGATGCCCTCGGGTGGTAGTAGCGCTTTAACATTTGCAGATCCTTGTGCCCGGTGACGCTTGCCAGCTCCAAAATATTCGATAACTTTTCTGCAAGCCGACTGGTGGCTTCGTGCCGTAAGTCGTGAAAACGCAAGTTGGTAAGAAAGATCGGCGGAAGCTTTTTTCCGCTCGCCGCGCAATCCGTCTTGTAGGCCTTTATTGCACGTTCCAGCGCGCGTTCCCATGCCATTTGTAAGGCATTTTGCGTGATCGGGAATACCTGTCCGTCGATGGATCGCGGCATCTCTGTCAAGATTGCTAATGCCTTGCTGGAAAGCGGTATTTCCCGAGCGTCCCCGTTCTTTGTGAGCGGCAAATAGGCCGTTGATTTTTTGAAGTCGATATTGTTCCACGTAAGGGAGATGAGTTCGCCCTGCCGCATTGCGGTCTCGAGGGCCAACTTGACGAGGGGCAGCATCCAGCGGTTACGTTTTGTGGCATCACCGACGCTACCGACCTCTAGGGCTGCGAGTAGGTAAGCTTCTTCGTGCGGCTCTAGCCGTCTGTCACGTGCATTCTGAACCTTGGGCCGACTAACCAATGCCAGGGGATTTTCCGGCATGGAGATTCCCCATTCGCGGCGTGCATGCTCGATTATTTGGCGAAAAATACCAAGCTCTCTGTGAACGGTCGCGGGCTTGACTGGCTTGCAGGGCTTGGTCGGATCGCCTTTCAAGCGCTCGTCACGGTACTTGGCGAAATCGTAGGCGGAGAGGGTGGCGAGCGGGCGCGACGCGAGCGTATGTCTCTGCATCGCTTTGAGCCGGAGTGTTTCGGTCGCACTACCGCGATGCAGAGGGGTGACCTCAACACGGTAGCGGTTCATGATTTCACCAAGCGTCGTGCGTTCGGCGGCGGCGCGACTAATGAACACCCCGCGCACCATCTCGGATTCAATCACCGAAGCCCAAGCCTCGGCCTGAGCCTTGGTGTTGAATGTTTTGCTTTGAGGAGGGAAGCCCTTTTTGCGAATCTGGGCCTCCCACTGGTATTCACCCCGCTTGCGAAATGTTGCCATGACTATTCTGCGAAATATGACATGAGGCGATAGTGGCAGAATTTTCGTGGTGTGGCAATAATGTGGCAAAAATCAAAATTCGGCCTGTATATCTTAGGCTTTAATTATTAATATGTTGTTTTATAGACAGTTAATTCTTATGAATTTTAGTTGATTTATCGCCCTCCGAAGGCAGGGGTCGAACGTTCGAATCGTTTCGGGCGCGCCAGCATTCAGGAAAAGGCTGATTCCTCAAGGAATCGGCCTTTTTGTTTTTGGGTCGGCTGAAATTGCTACACGTCACTGCTACACACGAAGGGCGCGTCAGCAATGCCAGGACTCACCAATCTGGTCCGCCGAGGGGCCACCTACTACTACCGCGGCCGCGTTCCACGCGACCTCGTCGACCACTACCGGCGACGAGAATTCTTCGTCTCGCTCAAGACCAGCGACCGGCAACAAGCCGAGCATGCGCTTGCACACCTATCGATTCAAATTTCAGCTTTTTGCGCAGCAAAAGACCGCTTTCGGGCATCAGGCCTAATGACGGCTATTGCCCGAACACAGCCACGGATGATGCGCTTTGAATATCCTGATGGTCAACAAAACTGAATTGGCTGGAATCGACCCAAGACGGCCTTTCGCCACTTTATGGATCGCAGGACGGCTAACAGAGCGTAGCGCTCACCCGCGGAGAGACATTACTGGCAAGTCATCCGCCAGTAACGTCTTCCAGATAATGGTTCTTAGAAATGGAGGGAGTAATTCCGCTGGCTTGCCAAAACTCAGGACATCTATTGAAGTACACCGGACAAACCCTGAATTCACAAACCTATTCTGCCGCTAAAGGCGGTAGGCGCTAACGATGGCTTCCATTTCCTTCGCCACACGATCCAACTCTTCCGCTGACTGGGCACTGTTGCCAGCAGCAGCACTGCTTTCTTCGGACATTTGGGCGATGCGTTCCACTTGAATGGCGATATTGTTGGTGGCTGCGCCTTGTTCTGTAATTGCTTCGGCAATTTCTTGAACCATAGTGACCGCATGCGTGCTACCTTCACCAATCTCATGGATAGCCGTATTGGCTTCCTTTGCGCTGTCGACTCCGGTGGCTACGCTGCCGACGACCTCCTCCATACTGGAGACAGCCTTGCTTGCTTCTTCGCGCATGGAATCCATCGTCGAGGAAATTTCTTGAGTCGAGGCCGCTGTACGTTCTGCCAGCTTACGCACTTCGTCTGCCACCACCGCGAACCCACGCCCTTGCTCTCCGGCTCGGGCTGCCTCAATCGCTGCATTCAGCGCAAGCAAATTTGTCTGGTCAGCCACTTCCTTGATTACTGCAACTACTGACGAGACCTGTTGACTGTGTTGCTCCAGACCACGAATGAATTCGGCTGCCGTATTCACACTGCTTGCCACTTGTTCAATGTCGACGGCCGTCTTAGTGATTATTCGTCCGCCTGAAATAGCCAGCCGGCCAGATTCGGCAGATACCCTGTTCGCTTCCTTGGCCCGATCGGCCACATGGTTGATACTGACTGTCATTTCTTCCACGGTGGCGGCCATATTGGAAGCTGCCTCGCTCTGCTGAAAGGATGCCGTGGCCACTTCTTTCGCAGAAGTAGTCATGCCATTGGCGGCAGCAGAGACCGAACGTGCCCCCGTCGCAATTGATTTAAGATTCGCTTGCAGACGGTCAAGCAAGTTGTTGAACGCATTGGCGCAGGTTCCAAGCTCGTCTCTCTTGAGAACAGGAATTCGGACCGTGAAATCCAAAGACCGATTAACTCGGTCCATGAGTTCAGAGAGTTGGTTGAGTCTGCTACGAATATCGCGGATAACGAAAAAACCCAATATTGCAGTAATCAGAACAACCGCGATAATCGTTGTAACTTCGAGCCAAATGGCTTGGCGGTAGTCTTTGGCATTGTCCGTGCGCATGCCGTCTGCCAGTTTCCAGTTGTAGTTCTGATGATCGACAAGAGCCTTTGTGAGTTCTGTTCCGTATGCACCAACATCTAGGAGCGCTTTCGTAATCACGGCTCGATTATTAGCGTTCGATTTGTCGAGAAACTCACCAACAGCCGACATATATTTCTTTACCGAATCGATGTCGACTTGCGTCATCTCCTTGTCAGTATCGTCGGCAATTAGTTCTTTCTCGTATTTGGCCAACAATTTCTCGATTTCTATTTTTTGATCGAGCACTTTCGCGTCCAACTGTTTTTTCTCGTCCGCGTTGTCCGTCTGGGCGTGGTCCCGAACCAAAATTTGGATTTGCTGTGCTTTCTGAACAGCTTCTTCCAAGACCTTGACGCTGGGGATGCTGTTCTCAAAGACGAATTCAAAGCGATCATATTCGGCCCGTTGCTCAAACAGGCCAAAGGTACCAACAATCACCAACGACACGAGGGAAACAACGAGCATCAGGATAATTCGACCAGATACCGAGATGTTTTTCATGTTTGCTCCTCTTGGCCCATCGGGCTCAGAAAAAAGACTCGAATGCTATGAGATTCCAGGCGCATGCTGAAACAGATTTTTTCGATACACCAATCGAGATAATGCGATTCTGGGCAACACCGTATAAAAATTGTGTAAACAACCTAATCGCCAAGGGTTCTCGCTTATCTGTCCCAGGTGTCCGCACCACATTTCCTAGCAGTTGGCTGAAATCAGCTGGTTCTTACAGTCAAGGATAATCGGCGCTTTATAGGTACTTTGCTGTCAATATTGAAGTGATTTTGCATTTTGCGGAGGGGGGCATTTTGTCGTACGGCGATTGCGGCCGTTTTCCAAGAATAGGCGCTCCGTCAACTCTCAGCGCGAACCTGCCGTCTGAATGGCAGCGATACGGCTTAGAACAACTTCCGCTTCTCGCCGTACACCTACTCAAACAATGCGATTTGAATATCACAGTGGCCAACAGGACGCCTTGGAAGTAGTCGATTTTGATGACGTATATCTTTTCACTATCTTGATACTCAGGACCCAAGTCTTGCCAACGCTTTAACACGTGGCCACATAGCATGATTGCGTCAATCAAGGAGACGCATCATGACAATCCAAAGCTACCTATTTTTCATCGCAACACAACCACTGCTTCTACGCCTGACAATGGTGGCAGTCGCCGTGTTTGTCTTTGGTGTTTTGTGCGCGGCAACTAAGCGATTGCCTGTCGTCGTATGCCGAGAGCGTTCGAGACACTCCAATTCCGTTGCGCCCCAAGAAACACCGAGAGTTATCGACACTACCTATTTCGGATAGCAGCGCTACGTTGTCTTTATATTTTCTTGATGGCGGCAACCCATATCTTTCGGCCTTTTTGACGAGCCCCTTCTTAACATGGAATCGTCGAAATGGATCGAGGGAGTTCGCTCATGGATATCGTCTTATTAACACTCATCGGGCTGTTGTTCGTCCAGATGATCGGTTTGGCTGCCGGCTGCGCCCGGCTGAGAGGTGGCAAATGACCTGGCTTTACATACTCAGCGGCATCGTCGCTGTCGGATTGCTTGTCTATCTGATTGCCGCGCTGCTTAATCCGGAGGATTTCTCATGACCTCACATGCCTGGATTCTCCTCGGTTTGTATATGACGGTCCTGGCGTTTTCGGCAAGGCCGCTCGGCGTCTATATCGCCAAGGTAATGGCAGGTGAGTTCGCCGTCGTTCGCAAAACCGAGTCACCGCTGTACCGCTTATGCGGGATTCGATCCGATGAGGAAATGGGCTGGCTGAAATACAGTTTTGCCATCCTGTTATTCAATGCGATCGGCGTACTTGCAGTCTATGGATTGCAGCGTCTGCAAATCTGGCTGCCGCTCAATCCCCAGGCTTTCGGTAACGTCAGCCCGGATTCGGCATTCAACACGGCGATCTCGTTCGTCACCAATACCAATTGGCAAGGCTACGCCGGCGAATCGACGATGAGCTATCTGACGCAGATGCTGGCACTCACGGTTCAGAATTTCCTTTCCGCAGCGACCGGGATTGCTGTCGTCATTGCCTTGATCCGCGGTTTCGTCCGCCACAGTGCCGCAACCATCGGCAACGCCTGGGTCGACCTGACACGGGCCACGGTTTACGTGCTGCTGCCGATTTCACTCGTCTTCGCCGTCTTCCTGGTCGGTCAGGGCGTCATTCAGAACTTCGACGGCTACAAAGATGTAACGACACTAGAAGCCATCCGATACGACAGTCCCAAGCTCGATGCAGCAGGTCAGCCGCTCAAGAACGAGAAAGGTGACCTAGTGACGGAACTGGCCGAGACAAAGACGCAGGCGCTGGCCATGGGACCGGTCGCCTCACAGGAAGCCATCAAAATGGTGGGAACCAACGGCGGCGGATTCTTCAACGCCAATTCGGCGCACCCCTATGAGAATCCGACGCCACTGGCGAACTTCGTGCAAATGCTGGCGATTTTCCTGATCCCCAGCGCCTTGTGCGTCACTTTCGGTAGGATGGTCGGAGACAACCGACAAGGCTGGGCAATATTCGTTGCCATGGCAGTGATGTTCATCGGTCTCGCCACCGCCGCGATGGTCTTCGAACAGCAGGCCAATCCTCTGCTGACCCAACTCGGCGTCGATCCGATCGCCGGCAACATGGAAGGCAAGGAAACGCGTTTCGGCATCGCCGAGTCAGGACTCTTCGCAGCAATTACGACGGCGGCATCGTGCGGGGCGGTTAACGCCATGCACGATTCCTTCACGCCGCTCGGCGGCATGATTCCCTTGATTGCCATGCAACTCGGCGAAGTCGTGTTCGGCGGTGTCGGTACAGGGCTGTACGGCATGTTGGTGTTTGCCATCCTAGCCGTGTTCATTTCCGGGCTGATGATTGGCCGTACGCCTGAGTACCTTGGCAAGAAGGTCGAATCCTACGAAATGAAAATGACGTCGATCGCGATTCTTGTGACGCCGCTTGTCGTCTTGATTGGCACGGCGATTGCCGTCATCGCTACCGATGGTCGCGTGGGTATCGCCAATCCCGGCGCCCACGGTTTTTCCGAAATCCTCTATGCCTTCACGTCTGCGGCCAACAACAACGGCAGCGCCTTTGCCGGACTTTCCGCAAACACGCCGTTTTACAACATCCTGCTCGGTCTGGCCATGTGGTTCGGCCGCTTCGGTGTCATCGTTCCGGTGCTGGCGATTGCCGGTTCGCTGGCGGCCAAGAAGCGACTGGCTGTAACCGAGGGTACCTTGCCGACACACGGGCCGCTGTTCGTCGTGCTGCTGATCGGGATCGTGTTGCTGGTCGGCTTGCTCAATTACGTTCCTGCACTGGCACTGGGTCCGATGATCGAGCATCTGTTGCTAGGCTTGACCCACTGAGCCGGAGGAGAAAAAAATGACCCGAAAAACCTTTACGCTCTTCGATACGAAACTGGCTGTTCCAGCGATTGCCGATGCCTTTCGCAAGCTCAATCCGGCCGTACAGTGGCGCAATCCGGTGATGTTCGTCGTCTATATCGGCAGCCTGCTGACGACTGTTCTCTGGATTCAGGCACTCGGCGGAAAAGGAGAGGCGCCCGCCGGATTCATTCTCGCCATTACGCTGTGGCTTTGGTTTACCGTGCTCTTCGCCAATTTTGCCGAAGCGCTGGCCGAAGGGCGCAGCAAAGCCCAAGCAGCGTCATTGCGCGGGCTAAAGAAGGAAACCTGGGCGAAGAAACTCGTCGAACCAAGACTCGACGCCAAATGGCAGATGATCCCTGCCGCCGATCTGCGCAAAGGCGACATCCTTCTCGTTGCCGCGCATGAATTCATCCCGGCAGACGGCGAGGTAATCGAAGGTGTCGCCTCGGTGGATGAATCGGCGATCACCGGCGAATCGGCGCCAGTCATCCGCGAGTCCGGAGGCGACTTCTCCTCGGTCACTGGCGGCACGCGCGTTCTATCCGACTGGATTATCGTGCGCGTTACCGTCAATCCCGGTGAAACCTTCGTCGATCGCATGATCGCCATGGTGGAGAATGCCAAGCGTCAGAAGACACCGAACGAGATTGCACTGACCATCCTGCTCGTTGCGCTGACGATTGTCTTCCTCGTGGTGACGGTCACGCTCTTGCCGTTCTCGATTTTCAGCGTCGATATTGCCCAGGCGGGGACGCCTGTGTCCATCACCGTGTTGATTGCGCTGCTCGTCTGCCTGATCCCGACGACCATCGCCGGGTTGCTCTCGGCCATCGGCGTTGCCGGCATGAGCAGGATGATGCAGGCGAACGTCATCGCGACTTCCGGTCGAGCCGTGGAAGCGGCTGGTGACGTTGACGTGCTGCTGCTCGACAAAACGGGAACCATCACGCTCGGCAATCGCCAGGCCTCGGCTTTCTTGCCGGCCGATGGGGTCGCCGAAGCCGATCTCGCCGATGCGGCACAGCTTTCCTCGCTGGCCGACGAAACGCCGGAAGGGCGCAGTATTGTCGTTCTCGCCAAGCAGCGTTTTCAGTTACGCGAACGTGATATTCGCGCGCTCAATGCCCGTTTTGTGCACTTCACGGCGCAGACCCGCATGAGCGGGGTTGATCTGGGTGAACGCCAGATTCGCAAGGGCGCAGCAGAGGCGGTTCGTGCCTTTGTTGAAGCCGAGGGCGGCCATTTCCCAAAATCTCTGAGCAGCAAGGTCGATGATGTCGCCCGTCGTGGGAGTACGCCACTGGTAGTCGCCGAATCGAACAACGGCAAGGTGCGCGTTCTGGGTGTCATCGAACTGAAAGACATCGTCAAGGGCGGAATCAGGGAGCGTTTCGCCGAATTGCGCAAGATGGGCATCAAGACGGTCATGGTTACGGGCGACAATCGCATGACCGCTGCTGCCATTGCCGCCGAGGCTGGCGTCGACGACTTTCTCGCCGAGGCCACACCGGAGGCCAAGCTCAAGCTGATCCGGCAGTATCAGTCCGAGGGGCGCCTGGTGGCGATGACCGGCGACGGCACTAACGATGCGCCTGCACTGGCGCAGGCCGATGTTGCCGTAGCCATGAACAGCGGTACGCAGGCCGCCAAGGAAGCCGGCAACATGGTCGACCTGGATTCCAACCCGACCAAGCTGATCGAGGTCGTGGAAACCGGCAAGCAGATGTTGATGACGCGAGGTTCGCTGACGACATTCTCGATCGCCAACGACATCGCCAAATACTTCGCGATTATCCCGGCAGCGTTCGTCAGCACCTACCCACAACTCTCGGCACTCAACGTCATGGGCTTGGCGAGTCCGTCATCGGCGATCCTCTCGGCTGTCATTTTCAACGCCCTGATTATCGTCTTCCTCATTCCACTGGCGCTCAAGGGCGTCAAGTACCGCCCCCTTGGTGCAGCAACCCTGCTCCGCCAGAACATGGCCATCTATGGCCTTGGCGGCATCGTTGCACCTTTTGTCGGCATCAAGCTGATCGACATGCTGATTGCCGCCGCAGGCATGGCCTGAGAAGGAGAGAATTCATGAAAACCCTGTTACGTCCCGCCATTAGCCTCTTCATCGTGCTTAGCGTCGTTACCGGCCTGGTCTATCCACTCCTTGTCACGGGTATCGCCCAGCTTGCCTTTCCCTTTCAGGCAGGCGGCAGCTTGATCGTTAAGGAAGGAAAGACGGTGGGTTCCAGCTTGATCGGTCAGAACTTCGGCGACCCGAAATATTTCTGGGGGCGTCCGTCGGCAACCGCCCCGATGCCGTACAACGCATCAGCCTCGGGCGGTTCCAACCAGGGGCCGCTCAATCCAGCCTTGGTCGATGCGGTGAAAGGACGAATCGAAGCCTTGAAGGCGGCAGATCCGACAAATACGAAGTCGATTCCCGCTGATCTGGTTACGGCCTCTGGCAGTGGTCTTGACCCACACATCAGTCCGCTCGCTGCCGAGTACCAAATTGAACGTGTGGCTCGTTCACGTCAGCTTGACCCAGCCCAACTCAAAAGACTCGTGGCGCAATATACCGAAGGACGCCAGTGGGGTATCTTTGGGGAGCTTCGAGTGAATGTACTTGAACTGAATATCGCGCTTGATTCTTCTCGTAAATAACTGGAGCAAACACTCGTGAAAAGAATATTGACCCTCCCAGCCTCGCTAACTCTGCTGGCTTTGATTTCTGCCTTTGCCGCTCCGGCAATGGCTCAGACGCCCCCGGCAGCGCCCGAAGCGGCGCCGGTTTCCGCACCGCTAACGGCAAACATCGGGCTGTTTTCGAGCTACCGGTTCCGCGGCATTGACCAGACTTACGGTAAGCCGGCGCTGCAAGGCGGTTTTGATTATGCACATGACAGTGGCTTTTATGTCGGTAACTGGAACTCGAACGTGAGTTCGGGCGCCGGCTATCCCGGCGGCAATCTGGAAATGGATTTTTACGGTGGTTTCAAGAAAGCCTTCGGTGACTTTGGCATCGATGTCGGCGCGCTCTATTACTACTATCCCGGTTCGGAAGCCCGCCCGGTATCGGGGAGCAGGAACTCCGGTACGGTCGACAACAAGGAACTCTACATCGCCGGTTCGTGGAAGACGATCAGCCTCAAGTGGTCGTATGCACTGGATGACTACTTTGCCGCGCGAGGTACGAATGGCGAGCGGACACGAGGTTCCAATTATCTCGACCTGACCGGAACCCATGACCTGGGTAGCGGCTGGGGTGTGGTTGGACACGTCGGCCACCTCGACTTCAAGAACTACACCAACGGCAGCTATACCGACTGGAAGCTCGGTGTCACCAAGGACCTCAGTGGCTGGGTGCTCGGTTTGTCGTACATCGACACCAGCGCCAAGGGTAGCTGCGCAACAACTCAGCCGTACTGCCTGTCGAATTCCATGTCGGATACTGGCACGCTGGGCTCCAAGTCCAGGGATGCAGGCAAGGCGACGGCGGTCTTGTCGATCAGCCGGACGTTCTGAATATCTGACCAATAGAAAACGAGCATGGATATCGAACGTCCCGATCCCGACAAGCTGCTTGACCAAGTCCACGCGGAAGAGGCGAAAGCGCGCCGAGGAAAACTAAAGATCTTCTTCGGCGCATCGGCTGGCGTGGGCAAGACCTACGCGATGCTTGGCGATGCGCGACAGCAGTTGCTGAACGGGGTCGATGTTGTCATCGGCGTGGTCGAAACGCATGGACGTACAGAGACCGAGGCGATGGCCGATGGCATTGATCGCTTGCCATTGAGTGACGTGCCTTATCGCGGACATGTACTCAAGGAGTTCGACCTTGACGCGGCCCTTGCGCGTAGACCGGCCATCATCCTGATGGATGAACTGGCGCACTCCAACGTTGCCGGGTCACGTCACCCGAAGCGCTGGCAGGATGTGCAGGAACTGCTCGATGTGGGCGTTAATGTCTACTCGACGATCAACGTGCAGCACCTCGAAAGCCTGAACGATATTGTCAGCGGCATTACCGGCATTCACGTATGGGAGACAGTTCCTGATCGCGTCTTCGACGATGCCGACGAGGTGGTCGTGGTTGACTTTCCGCCGGACGAGCTGCTCGAACGCCTGCGTCAGGGAAAGGTCTATCTCCCAGAACAGGCGCGAACCGCGTCGAAGAATTTCTTCCGCAAGGGAAATCTTCTTGCCCTGCGCGAACTCGCCCTGCGCCGGACAGCGAACCGTGTCGATGATGAAATGCAACATTATCGGCGCCGCAGTTCGACGGCGCCGGTGTGGCCGACGCGGGAGTCGCTGTTAGCATGCATCGATTCGGGCGAGCGTGGAGAAAAGATTGTGCGCAGTTGCGCCCGCCTGGCGGCCCAATTCGACGTGCCGTGGCATGCCGTTCACGTGGAGACGCAAAGCGGCTACCCGGATGAAAAGCAGCGTCAGTCGATGCTGCGCGTCCTCAAGCTTGCCCAGGATCTCGGTGCAACCACCACGACGCTGTCGGCGCCCGAGGCCGCGCCAGCGTTGGTGCGCTACGCACGCGAACACAATCTGTCGCGCCTGGTCATGGGGCGATCGCATCGGCGTTGGCGCTGGCCATGGCGGAAGACCATCGGCGAAGCGGTTGAAGCGGAAGCGAGCGATTTGGATATCCTGCGGGTTGCACTGCCACGCAAGACCAAATCAGAAGGCGATGGCACGAACAAACCGCGCCGTCGAGACGCGCCTGTGCGCTGGAAAGGCTACGCGGCGGCGATCGCTATCTGCGCTGTAACGGCTTTGCTGGCGACCCCTCTGCTAGGCATGATCGAACTGACCAACATCGTCATGCTGTTCCTGCTCGCGGTGGTCGTTGTGGCGCTTGTGTTCGGGCGTGGCCCGGCGGTACTCGCCGCTTTTGTTGGCGTCGGCTTGTTCGACTTTTTTTTCGTTCCTCCCCGTTTTTCCTTCGCGGTCAGCGATATCCAGTACCTGATGACGTTCGCGGTCATGCTGGTGGTTGCCCTTGTCGTCGGGCAATTGACGGCCGGGTTGCGTGTTCAGGTGGCTGCGGTAACGGAGCGCGAACGACGCGTCCGGGCGCTGTACGAGATGTCACGCGAGCTTTCGGCAACCCTCTTGCCCGAGCAGGTCGCCGAGATTGGCGCTCGATTCCTCGCAACCGAATTAAGTGTGCCTTCGGCACTGCTCATCGCTGACGACGCCGACCGGCTTCGGGCTGTCGCCGGTGCGACTACCGATGTCGACATGGGAGTGGCTCAGTGGTCCTTTGAGCGAGGCGTTGCGGCAGGCCGTGGGACGGATACGCTGCCAGCTAGCAAATGTCTGGTACTGCCACTCAAGGCCACGATGCGGTTACGGGGCGTGCTTGCTGTGGAACCCGCCGGCAGTGGTCTGCTTGATCCGGAACACAGGCGAGTCCTAGACACCTGCGCCTCGCTGATGGCGATATCCATCGAGCGCATTCATTATTTCGATATTGCGCAAAAAACGATGGTGCAGATGGAATCCGAGCGCCTTCGTAACTCGCTGTTGTCGGCCATTTCGCATGATTTGCGGACACCGCTTGCCTCGTTGGTCGGTCTCGCCGATACGTTACAGATGATCCAGCCTGTGCCGATGGGGCAGCAGGCCGAGGTCATCCAGGCAATGCGCAATTCGGCAATGCGGATGAATGCTTTGGTTGGCAACCTGCTTGATATGGCGCGTCTTGAGTCAGGGGCTGTTCAGTTGAACCGGCAATGGCAACCGCTGGAAGAAGTGGTCGGGAGTGCCTTGGGCGCCTGTTCTTCACTCCTCGACGGGCGTCCGATAAAGGCTGACCTGCCGGACGATTTGCCTCTGCTACAGTTCGATACGGTATTGATGGAGCGCGTGCTGGCAAACGTGTTGGAGAACGCCTGCAAATACACCCCGGAGGGATCGGCGATCGACATTCACGCGCATGCCGAAACCGATAGCGTGGTCCTGCGCATTGACGACCACGGTCCGGGCTTGCCAGCAGGACGCGAAGAGGCCATTTTCGACAAGTTCGAACGTGGGCAGCGGGAAAGCGCGACACCTGGCGTCGGTTTGGGCTTGGCTATTTGCCGCGCGATAGTGCAGGCACATGGCGGAACGATTCGGGGTGAAACGCGCAAGGAAGGCGGAGCCAGTTTTGTCATCACGCTACCACGCGGCAAGCCTCCCCTTGATAACGGTGCAAATGAATTACCGAACGAGAATCCATGAGCGAAAACAAGACACGGGTATTGATAGTCGAGGACGAGGAGACCATCCGCCGTTTCGTCCGCATGGCGCTCGAAAGCGAAGGATACGAAGCCTATGAAGCCGATACCATGAAGCGTGGCTTGATTGAAGCAGGCACGCGGCGGCCGGAACTCGTTATTCTCGATCTTGGCTTGCCAGATGGTGATGGAGTCGATTTAATTCGTGAATTGCGCGCTTGGTCTGCGATGCCCGTGATTGTTCTTTCAGCGCGCAGTGCCGAGAACGACAAGATTGCCGCGCTTGATGCCGGTGCAGACGATTATCTCGTCAAACCCTTTGGGGCCGGCGAACTACTTGCACGCGTACGCTCTCAAATGCGGCGCAGCGCCTATTCGGACGCAGGGCAGCCGCTGGTAAGTTTCAGCGATATCACCATTGATCTGTCTCGTCGCTTGGTAAAGCGCAACAATGAGCCACTGCACCTTACACCGATCGAGTATCGGCTACTAACCTGTTTGGCTGCCCAACCAGATCGGGTGATCACGCATCGGCAGTTGCTCACCAGTGTTTGGGGGCCGGGTCACATGGAAGACTTGCATTACGTTCGGGTTCACATGGCCAACCTGCGCAAGAAAATCGAACACGACGCATCGATGCCTAAACATATCATCACAGAATCAGGAATTGGCTATCGCTTCGTCCTGTAGGGAGAACTCGACCACACGAGGCCTGCCCGGAGTATTACGCAAACTGGCCGCTATCCTTGACGGACTGGCAGGCCCCCGAATCGACGTGACGAACACCGACCGATCTTGCCAACCGTGCCATCCCTGTCTCGAGAATAGGAACTCGAATTTGATTTACGTCGTGGCCTGATTCTGCACGGAGGCGAGTCGCACAAAGAACTCAAGGAATAACGCCAAGAAATCTTGCCAATTTAGGATTTCGCGGCTTTATTGCCCTTCTGATTCAAGCGTAAAACTTTCTTTTTCTCTTTCCCAAATCTCGTTCAGACAATCAATAATTTTGTTTTCGCCCGGCGCGAAATCGGGGAGTGGTCGATCTTCCCAAAAGTATTCCAAAATCTTCTCAATCCCGAACTCTTCCTTTTGCATGGTTTCAAGGTTACGCACCCGCTTTTTTTGCGAATCGCTCATGATTTCATCTCCTCAAGCAAGGTGATTCGTGCTTCCAATTCTTGAGTTTCAAGTGCCTTTCGGCGCGTTTCGACGATACCTGCAAGCGTCGTGGCCTCACCGGGCAGCAGCGTTCCATTACCGACAGCTTCCAAGATGATTTGCTGGGCCTGACTGATCCCTTCTGCCGTCGCGGTATCGGGCAATGAAAGGTCAATTGGGCGCTCCCGGATCGGAGGTGCAAGACGCTCTATTACGAGTCTCGCAGCGGCCAAGTCGCCGCCTTTCGCGGCTTCAACGATAACTTTGGCGATTTCTGCCGCACCGTCCTCAAGAAGCCCCATGACAAGGCGTGTTGCGTAATTGCGAGCGCCACGCGGCTTGCCTTTTGGATTACCACTTTGCCCTTTTTTCCACGCGGTTGTCGGTGTTCGACGGTCTTTGTTCATTGTAAATTTCCCCTGAATTTTCAGGCGACCGTAACTTCACGCGCCCGCCCATATTCTTGAAATGCAAATCCCTGCTCGTAATACGAAACTCGACCTATTCATCTCGATTGGCGATCAGTGACATTACTTGAGTCCGGGCGCATCCATTTTTTATAGGCCTCACAGCAGTCCTGGCCGTCACCAACTTCAACCCCTGTCTCTACAGACTGTACTGCGGTTGGGCTATTTTTATCTGTACTGTGTTGAACTAGGGAGTCGCGGGTTACCCGCGAGGTAGCCTCGGTGGCTCGATTCCCCGTTACCGCCATGGCTCTTCGATTTCCATTCGTAGTATTGGCGCCGCGCTTATACCGTTATTTTTGTCTCCCATGTATCCATAACCCCCCGTGTTACTTTGTCGGGGAGAATTAAGGTCAAGATATGAAGAGCATTGCATTTTTCAACAATAAAGGTGGTGTTGGAAAAACCACTTTACTCTGCAATTTAGCTGGATATTTAGGAACCCGTAAAGATCTACGAATTTTGGTAATTGACGCAGACCCGCAAAGCAATGCAACTGCATATCTGCTTGATGAGGCAAAGATTGCAGAGATTTATAGCGGTGGACTCGAGAAGAGTCTTTACGGGTACTACGAGTCAGTGGAGCGAGGAAAGGGATATTCCGATGAAATTCCTTTTGTAACTAAGTCGCCTAGATTTTGCGTCGACTTACTCCCGGGCCATCCGCGTTTTGCACTCCGAGAGGATTTGTTAGCACGTGACTGGTCAGAAACTCTTACCGGAAAAGATCGAGGGTTACAAACCACGTACGCTTTTAGGCATTTGTTAAACACAATGGCGCCAAACTACGACCTTATCCTCGTTGATATGGGGCCATCCCTAGGTGCAATTAACAGGTCGATTTTGCTAGCAACCAATCATTTCTTGACCCCAATGTCGGCGGATCTGTTTAGTTTAATGGCCGTTGAAAACATTCTCTTGTCGTTGGCGACTTGGAATAGTGACATCAACATGGGGCTTGGCTACTACCAAAAAAACAATCAGCAGGAATATGTCCTTGATGACGTCGAAGTTAAATGGTCGGTGTCCTTTCTCGGCTATGTCATGCAGCAATACAAGATGCAGACAATTGCCGGTAAGAAACGACCAGTTAAGGCCTACGATGAGATTATTAAAAGATTCCCTGATGAATTAGATGAACTCGAAAACCAATTTGGCCTTGGTGATATCGGAAGTGCAAAACTGGGGGAGTTTCCCTCGCTTTTCAGCTTGATTCCTATGTCGCAAACTGCTCATGCTCCTGTCTTTGGGCTTCAGGCGTCGGACGGGGTCGTGGGCGCACATTTTTCGATGGTTGACAGTGCCGCAACGATGTTCGAAGAAATATCAGTTCGTTTGCTTAAGCGACTGAGCATGTTTGAAGAGGCCCCGAAATGATCGATTGGCCAGACGAGTTGGTCAACGACCTTGTGAGTCAACGCGCAGTGTTATTCATCGGCTCAGGGGTATCAAGAAACTCTCGGGGAAATGACGGAAGACAACCCAAAGGATGGCATGACTTCCTAGTGCACGCGGCTAACTCTCTCAATATGACGAACGAGGTAGAGCCTTACCTTGGTCGAAGAGACTACCTAACCGCACTGGACTTGATCCGTAATAAGATGACTAGAGATCAGTATTCTCGACTAGTGACAGAAGAATATCTGGAGCCTCAGTATGAGGACGCGCCAATACATCACCATTTATACCGAATTGGGGCGAACATCGTTCTTTCTCCAAATTTCGACGCAATTTATGATATCTACTCTCGCCACAAGTCAAGAGGGACTGTACTTGTCAAACAGTATTATGACGATGGGTTAGCCAGATATATTAGGGGTGATCAACGTGTTGTGATTAAAATTCACGGCTCCGTGGACTCCCCAGAACACATGGTTTTTGGCAGAAAAGACTACGCGGAGGCACGTGTAAAACATAGCTGGTTCTACGACATTTTGCGCTCCCTGATTCTGACACATACCTTCATATTCATTGGTTGCGGAACCGATGATCCAGATATTCGACTTCTTCTTGAAGATGTTCATTTCAGTGCAGGGCATGCCCGCGAGCATTATTTTGTTGCCGCAAATGATGCAATTGACGCCGGACTAAAAACCATATTGCACGAGTCAATGAACTTGAGGGTATTGGAATACAACGTAGACTCGAGTACTTTGAGTCACGCTGATCTGACAGAATCATTGCGTCAGTTGGCTGAAACGGTTGAGGTTAAACGTCCCGTATCTCCGATAGTTTAGAGATGGGCGACAGAAATATGCATGAGCCAGCGCCCTGTTTCATCGCTCCGGGCGTGCCATGAAATCAAACAAAAAGACCGCCAACAAGGCGGTCTTTCTATCTTGCGTGAAAAACTTGTAGCAATCCACGCCGGACTTATTCAGACTAAAGTCCAGAAAGCCGACATGTTTTCGGCATATCGGCCTACCGTAAAATCGTCCCCAAACAGCGTCCAGATAATTGAGCAAGATTCCTTTACCAAAGCGTCATCTCAACTACCCTGACTTTGCATACCAAGCGATTATTCCGTAGTGCTTCGTCCCGGATAATCGCCGCCTCCGGGCTTTCTTCCGTCAACGGTTCCAGGATCTCGGCAGCCTCTTCAAATCGACCGAGTTCCCTTAACAGTTCGCCCTCCACCATTGTTTTCCGGTTCGCCTCCGGTAATTCGCGATACAGGGCAAGCAGCCGCTTCATGTTTTCGATTGCCTGCTCCGGTGTCAGTGGGCGTTCTCCTGTGTACCCGCGGTCCGGATCATTGCTCGCCCACCAGAGTTGAGTACGCAGATAACGTTCGCGCTTCGGCGTGTCGGCGAAGCCGGAATCCAGGGCGGCGACGAGATCTTTCTGCTCGGGCGGAACGACTTCGATCGCCCTTTTCCAGGACGCAGGCAGTTCGAGCCAGGCTTTTTCGTTCTGAAAATGTCTTTCAAAACCTCCGAGGCAGCGGTGCACAATCCGCTTGATCCACGAGAATTCCAAGGTGACCGGCTTTTGAACCATCCGACCAAGCTCCTCGGCATCTTCCCGCCAGAATAGCCTGTTGCATTCTTCGCACTTGGCAATCGACCCGGTATGACAGAAAGTGAGCATGCCGACGTGCCCGTCGGACCAGGTCACCGATCCAAAGTTGCTGAACGAGGCGAGCTGACGCTCACGCAGCGGTTCATGACAGTGAGGACACGATATAACGAGCGGATCGGCAAGACGCGTCATTTGAGGTCACCAATTCGTAATCGGAGGAATCCCGCAGAGTCTATTACTTTTGCATAACGCCACCAAGCATTTCGCAAACCTGTCTCGCCGCCTGATGTTGCGCGGGCGCCAACCGCATGCGCCCCGGCTCAAATGACGTCCGCGTTTTCCCTGACGCTGGGCATCGCTCGGCCTCGCCCCCCGACGACTACCGGTTCTTGAAGCCGAGCAGGAAGCGATGCGGTCCGGGAACACCCGGTGGGACCAGCGCGACGCGGTCGCCCGGATGAATCAGGGCGCTGTCGACGGAGATCGCCTTGCGATTGATGAACATGACTTCGACATTCGACGCGTCGATGTCGAGTGCCGCCAGCAGCGCCATCCCCGTCAGATCTGAGTCGAGACAATAGGCGTGCGGGTTCGACCACTGCCGCTGGCGGAAGACATCGGCCAGGCCCATGAAGGCATGCAGTTCAATGGTTCCGGCCATGATCCGGCTTCCTTTTCCTTGATTGCTGATCTGTCATTGGCGGCAATAAAAACGTTTTGATCGATGCGTGCTTACTCGTTCTGCATGCGCCGGTACAGCGTGTTGCGGCTGATGCCGAGCCGCCGGGCAGCTTCCGACATGTTGCCATGGCTCAGGGCAATCGCCCGGCGGATGGTTGCCTGCGAGAGTTCGCGCAGGTTCTCGGTCGCTTCTCCCGCCGCCGTCGATGTCGATGGCACCCGCCAGCGCATTTCCTCGACGAGGTCGTCGGCAAGATGGTTCCAGCCAATCCGTGTCTCGTCGGCATCGAGCAGTGCGATCGCCGCGCTCAATGCGTTCGTCATCTGGCGAAGATTGCCCGGCCAGGCGTATTCGGCGAATGCGGTGGCGACCGCCGGCTCGAGCGTGAGGGGACGGCCGGGCGCAAGTTCTTCGAGCATCCGGACGACAATGGCGGCGAGATCCTTGCGCTGGCGAAGCGGTGCCAGCTGCAGGGTCAGTCCGTTGATCCGGTAGTAGAGATCGGCATCGAAGCGTCCGGCCTCGATCTCGGCCTTGAGGTTGGCGTGTGTCGCGGAAATCAGCACGAAATCGACCGGTTCCGTTTCGCCGCCGAGCGGCGTCACGCGCCGGTCGAGCAGGACCTTGAGAAAGCGGGCCTGGATCGATTTGGGAATCGCCTCGATGCGGTCGAGAAACAGCGTGCCGTTGTTCGCTTCGCGGATGTAGCCGGGCGCGCCTTCGCGGCACAGGGTGGGCGCGAAACCGAACAGCGAGGTCTCGATCAGGTCTTGCTGCAACGCCGCCAGGTTGACTGAGATGAACGGGCCGTCCTGGCGCGGACCCGAGGCGTGGACGGCGCGCGCGAAACGCTCCTTGCCGACGCCGGGTTCGCCTTGCAGCAGCAGCGAGATCGGCTTGCCGATCAGCTTTTGTGCCTTCTCGATCGCCGCACTCACGCGTTCATCGCCGGTATCGAGCGCTTTGAGCGCACTGCGCGGCGGTTCGCTCGCAGCGGGGCTGGCGATGGGCGCCGGTGTTCCGCTGCGCACGACCAGCGGAGGATCGACGCGCACGAACAGGCGTTCGCCGTCGGTGCGCGACACCAGCATCGGTTCGCCGGGACAGCGGCGGTTCCAGTCGAGCAGGTCGGCCAGTCGCGGTTGCAGGAGTCGTTCCAGCGGCGTGATGCGCAGATCTGCGGCATGCAGGCCGAGCAGTGCGAGGCCGGCCGGATTGGCGCCGACCAGCCAGCCGTCCTCGGTGAGCGCCACGATGCCCTCGGCAAAGGTGCCGATACCCTCGGCCATCGGATGCAGGCGGAGGCGCAGGCTGCGGGCGTGGTGCGCATCGAACAGGCGGTTCTCGACCATGTGCGCGGCGGCACGGATGAGGCCGAAGGTATGCGGGTGGTGTTGGCGTTCGTCGCCGGAAATGTCGAGGACGCCGAGAATGCGGCCGTCCGGGGCGGTGAGCGGCGCCGACGCGCACGACAGGAAGCCATTGCGCTCGAGGAAATGCTCGCCGCCATGCACGACGACCGGCTGGCCTTCGGCGAGCGCGGTACCGATGGCGTTGGTGCCGCGATGACGCTCGTTCCAGGAGGCGCCGGGGGACAGCGTCACACGCTCGGCGCGGGTCAGGAAGTCGGGGTCGCCGAGCGCCTGCAGCAGCACGCCCTTGTCATCCGAGAGGATGATCATGCTGCCGGAATTGCGCGTCTGGGCATGCAGGTATTCCATCACCGGACGGGCATGGGCGATCAGCTCATGCTGACGCTCGGTGATGCGGGCGAGTTCGCTGTCGGAAAGCCGGCCGGGGTCAGGCAGGCGGCCGTCCGGCACCAGACCGGCATCGACGCTACGGCGCCACGAGCGCGTCAGGACAGTGCTGACGAGATAGCCCATGGGTATCTCGCCCTGCTTCAGCATCAGGTCGCGGGCGCGGCGCAGACTGGCGCGATCGAGTTTGTTCGGAGACCCCATGTTCCCCCGTGACGCAATAATGGACAGCCGGCCCTTTGATGTTGTCATGCGCGTTCGATGTGTCGGCGCGGAGTCATTCTACTTGTAAGCGAATGCAGGCGGAACCGTCCCGTGCGTCGGGTACCCGAGTTCGGACGTTTCCCCGGAAGGGCCTACACGGGCATCGCCGCCGGCGTTGCGCCATGCCCGGAATGTGCCTGAGCCGGGGGAATGAAAAAGTGTTGCAAAACGGGACACCCGGAAACGAATGTGCCGGGTTTGCTTGTATCCGTTTTCGCCCGGTCGAATACTGTCCGCAGAGTCGAGCACGGCGCATGGGAGTTGTCGTTTTATTTCGTCCGTCTGGCTGGTGTTGCGTCAATCCCCCGGAGAAAAACATGGATAAAATCGTTCGCATCAACATGACGGATCGTTCCACCCGGATAGAGTCCGTTCCCGAGGCGTGGGCTGGTCTGGGCGGGAGGGCCCTGACCTCGACCATCGTCGCCAAGGAGGTTCCGCCGAGCTGCCACGCGCTGGGACCAAACAACAAGCTGGTGTTTGCGCCCGGCCTGCTGTCCGGGACGGCAGCGGCCAATTCAGGCCGCATTTCCGCAGGCGCCAAGAGCCCGCTGACCGGCGGCATCAAGGAGTCGAACGCCGGCGGCACCGCGGCCAAGATGCTCGCCAAGCTCGGCATCCAGGCGCTGATCATCGAGGGTCAGCCGAAGGACGACGGGTGGTACAGCGTGCATGTCACGAAAAATGCCATCACGATTACGGAAGAGAAGGAGCTGGTCGGCGCCGGCAACTACTGCCTCATCAATCAGGTGCAGGCGCGCCACGGCCTGGCGGTCGGCGTCATATCGATCGGTCCGGTCGGCGAAATGAAGATGCTTTCCGCGAACATTTCGGTTGCCGACCCGGATTCGCGCATCCGCAGTATCGGCCGCGGCGGGCTGGGCGCGGTGATGGGCTCGAAACGGATCAAGTTCATTTCGATCGACGATACCGGCACGCCGCCGGTGATGCCCAAGGACGGTCCGAAATTCAAGGAGGCCGCGCGCCTCTTCGCCAAGACGCTGCTCGATCACCCGGTCAGCGGTCAGGGCCTGCCGACTTATGGCACCGACGTACTGGTGAATATCCTCAACGAAGCCGGTGGCTTGCCGACGCGCAATTTCACCAGCGGCCAATTCGACGGGCATGACAAGATTTCCGGCGAAACGATGCATGCCACGATCGTCGCCCGCGGCGGTTCGCCGACGCACGGGTGTCACGCCGGTTGCCAGATCCAGTGCTCGCAGATCTATCTCGACAAGGAAGGCAAATACCTGACCTCCGGTTTCGAATACGAGACGATCTGGGGGATGGGCGCCAACTGCTGCATCGAGGAACTCGACGACATTGCCGAAGCCGACCACGTCATGGACGATATCGGCGCCGACAGCATCGAGACTGCCGTCATGTTCGGCGTCGCGATGGAAGCGGGCGTGCTGAAGTTCGGCGACGGCAAGGAAGTCGTGCGCATCCTGCGCGACGAGATCGGCAAGGGCACGCCGCTGGGGCGCGTGCTCGGCGGCGGTGCGGCGCAGGTCGGTCGCGCGTATGGCGTCGTGCGGGTACCGGTCGTCAAGAACCAGGGCATTCCGGCCTACGACCCGCGTTCGGTCAAGGGTATCGGCGTCACCTATGCGATGGGGACGATGGGCGCCGACCACACCTCCGGCTATTCGATCGCCACCAACATCCTCAACGTCGGCGGACACGTCGATCCCCTGTCGAAGGTCGGCCAGGTGGAACTGGCGCGCAACCTGCAGATCGCCACGGCGGCCATCGACTCGACCGGCATGTGCCTGTTCATCGCCTTCCCGGCGCTGGACATTCCGGAGTGCCTGAGTTCACTGATCGACATGATCAACGCCCGCTACGGGATCGCCCTGACCGGTGACGACGTAACGGCGCTGGGCAAGTCGGTGCTCAAGCTCGAACGTCAGTTCAACCTTGCGGCCGGTCTTTCCAAGGAGCATGACCGCCTGCCCGAGTTTTTCAACTACGAGGCGATCGCGCCGCATAACGTGAAGTGGGACTTCACGCCGGAGGAACTCGACGCGTTCTGGGATTTCTGATGGCATCCTGATACGCCTGAAAGGGCGTTTTGAGCCGGCGTGGATTTTTTCCACGCCGGATTTTTCTTCGATGGCGGCGATGAATATCAGGCTGAGACTCTTTGCGACACTCCGGAATTACCTGCCGCCAGGCGCGAGCATGGAAGTCCCGCTCGAACTGCCCGAGACGGCAACGGTGGCCGATGCGCTGACGGCGCTCGGCGTGCCGCTCAATCTTGCGCATATCGCCTTCGTCAATGGCCGGCACGTGCTCAAGCCCGACCTGGCGACGCGGGTCCTGCAGCCGGGTGACGTCGTTTCGGTTTTTCCCGCCATTGGCGGCGGCTGAAGGCTGTGCATGCGTCACGCCGGCAAGGCGGCGGGGCGGGTATTTCGTTGCGGCTCAATAAAAGCCGTCGGGCCATGGACTCTTGTCGAGCCGCCCTGTACAATGCGCGCTTCAAAAAACGCGTAGCGCCCGTAGCTCAGTTGGATAGAGTACTTGGCTACGAACCAAGGGGTCGGGCGTTCGAATCGCTCCGGGCGCGCCACGCGAACATGGAACTGGGCACTTCTTCTGAAGTGCCCTTTTTCATTTCCGCCGTCGTCTGCGCAAACACGGCATTCAGGCGCCAACAAAGGTTTGCGCGCGTCAGCCCGATCGGCCGGGCATATCGTGATCACCCGTCTGCCTGATGCCGGAACATCATTTCACTGGGTCATCACATTTCTCCGGTAGAGTTCGACCATCGTCATCGCAACCGGCGATGGCTCGGCGGGAACATCAGTCACCAGCCCCGCAGCGACGCGAAGTGAGCAATTTTTGTCAGGTTAGTACACCGGAAAACACGCATAGTGCGGCCCGTGAAGAATGAAACAGGAATGAACAAGAGCAAAGCCAGCGCCTATGCCGCACGATTTGACCGGGTCCTCGATTACATCGAACAACACCTCGACAAACCGCTCGGCGTCGAGCAACTGTGCCAACTCGCCAATTTCTCCCGGTTTCATTTTCACCGGCAGTTCGCCGATTACATCGGCATCACCGTGGCGCGCTACATTCTGCTGCTTCGTTTTCGTCAGGCGTCCTATCGGCTCGCCTTCGATCACGGCACCAGAATCATCGACATCGCCCTTGATGCCGGCTTTGAAACACCGGAATCGTTCACGCGAGCCTTCGGCAATACCTTTGGCCAGACGCCGTCGGCCTTCAGGAAAGCCCCCGACTGGGATGCCTGGCACGCGGTCTATCGATTCCGACTCCCTGAAAGGAAGCTGATTGTGCAGGTCGATATCGTCGATTTTGAAACAACCCGGATCGCGGTGAAGGAACACCTCGGCCCCACCGAGAAACTGAACCATGCCGTCGGTGAATTCATCGCCTGGCGAAAGGAATCCGGTCTGTCCCCCAAGGACAGCCACCGAACCTTCGGCATCGCCTACGACAACCCCGACACCACGCCTCCCGCGCAATTCCGTTTCGATATCGCCGGAGAGATCAAGACCGAACTACCCGCCAACGCCCAGGGCATCGTCATGAAAACAATCCCCGGCGGTCGCTGCGCCAGAGTGCGACACCTCGGCCCGCATACGCGCATCGGCGAGAGCATTTACCCGCTGTATCGGGAATGGCTGCCTGGCAGCGGCGAAGAGTTGCGTGACTTCCCGTTGTATTTCCACTACCTGAATCTTCTGCCCGAAACATCGGAAGCCGAATTGATAACCGACATCTACCTACCCCTGAAATAGCGCCAATAGAGCGGTTGTGCCCAGCCACCATCGCTCTGCGTCGCCCCAGCATCGCGCCCTCGTACTCCATATGCTAGAGTATTAGGACACCCTTACGCACGGAACGAGCGCGTAAAGGCTTTTCGTGGCAACCCGAAGGGGAGACAGCATGAATCGGTTCCTCGCGACAAGCTGTACCGCGCTGCTGGCCATGCTGACGGGCTGCGTTTCCGCCCCGCCGGTCGACCGCGTCCAGGTAACGGTCCTGTGCAGCAACCGCGTCTGCACGCCGATCGACGCCAACAACGCGACGCGCTCGATCCAGTCGATCAAGAAGCTGATCTATGACGGCCTGTCACGCGAGTTCACCGCCTGCGAAGCCGGCGGACCGAACAGCCCCTGCACGTCCAATGACCTCGGCATGTTCGTTCTCGGCGGTCCGATTCCGGGGCGCGGCGCGCTCAAGTCGGCGAGTTTCCTCTCGGTCACCGATGGCCCGGTGGCCAACAGCCTCAACTTGCGCATCGCCCTGCGCGAAACCTTCATCGGCACGCCGCTCGTCTGCTCGCATGCCGACGGCACGCTGACACTGAGCAGCACCGGCAAGGTCGTGCTCGAATTCGCGCCGCATTTCTGCAACTGGGCGCTGGTCGGAAACGTCTTCACCTCGTTCTCGATGGTCATCGACCGCATCGATCTGAACGACCGGCTCGTCACTGGCTACTATTCGCTCGCCACAACTGGCACCGGCAACGGTGCCGGCAGCGGTTATGCGGCGCTGCGCATTCCCGACGGGCGACTCGACTTCAACACGCTGCAAGAGCTCGACACGCTGATCAAGACCAACGCCACGAACCGCCTCACCGCCGCCGATACGCCAGCCCCGGCGACCGCGCCGCAGCCCGAAGGCGACAAGGTCGCGCTGGTCATCGGCAACGCCGGCTACAAGAGCTCGCCGCTTCAGAATACCCGCAACGATGCCAGATCGATGGCGGCGTCGCTGAAGGCGCTCGGGTTCCGGCAGACGGTGCTGATCGACGCCAATCACGACCTGATGGAAAGCGGCCTGCGGGCCTTCATGGAACAGGCCCGCTCCAGCGCCATCGCGCTCGTTTATTACGCCGGCCACGGTATCGAGATCAACGGCCGCAATTATCTGGTCGGCACCGATGTAGACATGAGTTCGCCGCAGCAGGTGCTGGCACACAGCATCGACGCCACTGAAATGCTTTCGGCATTAGGTATCGCCACCCCGGGGGCCAAGATACTGATTCTCGATGCCTGTCGCGACAATCCCTTCCCGGAGCGTTTCCGGCGGCAGGCGCATGGCCTTGCCCAGATCGAGGCGCCGGTCGAAACCTTCATCGCGTTCTCGACCTCGCCGGGCAAGGTCGCCGAAGACGGCAGCGGTTCCAACAGCCCCTATACCAAGGCGTTGATTGCCCGCCTCGACAAGCAGAACAGCGCCCTCGAAGCCATCTTCCGCGACGTACGCAAGTCGGTCGTCAACGAAACCAACGGCCGCCAGACGCCCTGGGAAAACACCAGCCTGACCGCCGAAATCAAACTGTCGGCGCCCTGACCACCGAAGCGGCGCGCCATGCCCGATGCATGGGGCATGGCGCCTGCGACCGCGAAAGCGGTTCCTATTTCTGCTTCATCGTATAGCTGCCGTCCGGCGCGAACTTGATGTTCGCATCGAGGAAGAACGCCTTGACGTCGGCACGCGCCGCCTTCACCGTATCGTAGGCTTCGCCAGAACGGGCGCCGGTGGCGCAGAAGAAGACGACGGGCTTGTCGGTCGGCAGCGTCGCAAGCTTGGCGTCGAGATCGTCAACCGGGATATTGACGGCGCCCTTGATCGTCCCGGCATTGAATTCGCGCAGGTCGCGCACATCCACGAGAAGAAGCGACTGCGGCGCGCTCTTCCAGACCTTCTCGAACGATTCGACCGTCACCGTGCCCTTTTCCTTGCCGTAGGCCAGCACCGCGCCATCGGCCGGCGCCGCCGCTGCCGACGACGCCGCCTTGGCGGCGGTCGCACCGGCCAGCTTCTCCCATTCGGGATAACCTTCCGGATACGTCACGACGTTCGCATAGCCGAGTTTCTTCGCCTTCGCCGCAGACTTGTCGGAGAGCACACAATCAAGGCCACCGCAGTAGTAGATCAGTTGCGTTGCCTTGTCGGCGGGCAACTTGTCGATGTGCTTGTCGAACTCGCTGTCGGGAATGTTGATGGCGGTCGGGATCATTCCCTTGTCGGCAACGCGCCGCGGCCGGGCATCGATCAGCGCATACGCGGCCTTGTCGTCCATCAGTTTCTTGAGATAGGCCGCTGAAACCGACACCATCTCGCCCCGCTCCTTCCAGTCCGGCATGCCTTCGGCATAGACCGAGACCTTGCTGTAACCAAGCTTTTCGGCCTTGAAGGCGGAGTTATGGCTAAGCATGCAATCGACGCCGCCGCAGTAGAAGATCAGCAGCGAGGACTTGTCTGCCGGCAGTTTGTCGGCGAGCTTGTCGAACTGGCTGTCAGGAATATTGATCGCCCCGGGAATATGCCCCGGATCGAATTGTCGCGCTGCCGGACGCGAATCGATGATCATGACATCCTTCACCGGCGGGATATCCACCTTGCCGCGCACATCGTCGAAGCCGACCAGCCCCTTGACGTACCAACCCTCACGCGGCTGGATCTTGAGATCGGCGGCTGCAACGTTGAGGCCGACTGCCGCCAGTACGACGCCGGTCAGCAACCGGCTCCCCGCGTTCCGATACCATGCTTTCCACATAAGCCCTCCTGAATGATCTTGTTATCGGTCCCTGGCACGGACCCAGCGGACCATGAAGTAATTGAATTCTAATATTACCACTTGCGAATATTGCAAGTCATTCGGGCGCCGCAAGTCTCCGACTTCCGCTGCTACTGCCGTCTCCGCCGGGACCCGGCGCGATTCACGACGGCACGATTACTGGCGGACGCCCCAGTGATGCCGGGGTCTGCTCTCCGCCATCGCCCACTGCCGTGCGTCGTCGACAGAGGAAAACAGGCGGACCTCATGCCGGTTCATGCCGGTCGCGATATATTCCCGAGCGATCGCGACGACCTCGGGATGGGTGGCAACGATGGCGATGCGGGTGTTTGGGTTCTGCTGAGAGGCAACGCCATCGGTTGCAGCCAGTTCCATCAGGATCTCGGTGGAATAGGACGCTCCGGTGCATTGCAGGCAATCATGCACAATATAGTGGAGAGACTCATAGCGCTCATCCGCTTGATACAATTGGGTGACTCGCGCGACCTCGGCGATCGTCAGATGTCCGTAATAGCAAACCAGAATGCCTTCCGGTTCCCACGCCAACTGGTGACTCATTCCGTCTCCCCTGCCAGTTTTTTTTGCAGCATGTTGATCCTTTTGCACCGGATTTGCAATTGCCATATTTTCCGCGCTGACGGAAATTTGCCACAACCCCAGCGACAATCGAGCAGCCCGCAACGTTACACATGTCCATTCCCGCAAAACTATTGACCGCCGTCGTCGGCAAGACCGACCTCATGCGGCACCATGATATCGATCGCATCCAGGGCTACTGTCGCGACTGCGGCATGTACGGAAAATTCTGGTCATGTCCGCCCTTTGACCATCAGCCGTTGACCGCCTTGCCGGAATGGACACATGCAGTTCTGGTCATGTGGCAGACGCCGGTGCACATTCCCGACGACTTGAACGCCCTGATCGAACAATTCCAGGCGGCCCGCCGCCAGCTCGGCGAAATCCTGATCGATTACGAATCCCTGGGAAGCACTGCCGTCATCGCCGGCCAGTGCTTCGGCTGTTCGGACTGCGTCCGCGGACGCGGCGCAGCCTGTTGTTCGCCGACCCGGATGCGCTATTCACTGGAGTCGCTCGGCTTCGACGTCAGCACCATGACAGAAGAATTTGTCGGGCACCGCCTGGCCTGGGCCGCCGACAAGACCCCTGACACATTGACACTCGTCGGCGCATTGCTCTGCAGGAATCACGAGACGACCGGGCAGCTCGAACAGAGGATATCCAAGCGGTGGCGGGCGCCGTTGTCGCCGGCCACGCCGAATTGAGGGCGTCCCGCGGCGCCGGCCCCGGGATGCTTGCTAGAGGTGATCGATCAGTTCGGACAAGCCGCCAATATAGGTAATCTTGTCGGCAATCGCCTCCGGAACGCCTTCGCGCGGATGCAGCGAGAATACCCGCATCCCCGCCGCAACACCGGCCAACAGGCCGGGAACGCTGTCCTCGACCACGGCGCAATGCGCCGGATCGGTCCCGAGATCACGCGCGGCGATCAGGAACAAGGCAGGATCGGGCTTGAAACAGCCATGATCGTAGGCGCTGTAAATCCGGTCGCCAACGTAAGGCAGCAAACCGGTCAGATCGAGCGTCAGCTGCACCTTCTCCATGGGACCGTTGGTGACGACGCCAAACGGAATATGCAGACGTTGCAACAACTCCAGCGCACCCGGCATCGGCGCGAGATCTTCCTTGAAACGGCGGACGCTGGCTTCCCGGTAGCGCTGGGTGAAGTCGTGCTCGAAATTGTCGCCGGCCTGTGGCACGCGCTCGGCAATCCAGGCGGCAATCCTGGACATGCGCACGCCGCGAAACTGGCGGTGCGCTTCCTCGCGCGTGAATTGCAGCCCCTCCGCCACCGCCATCTGGTGCAGCACGTCCATCGCCGGCACCTCGCTATCCACCAGAGTCCCGTCGCTGTCGAACAATACTGCGCGTATTTCTCGCATGGTCATCTCACTTCAGCCAGGCGGCATCGGCCGCGCAAAAACGCAAGAGCATAGCACGCACCGGTCAGCGCCCGGCCGACGCGTGCCGCAAACGCAGAAGGCTGAAGATCGCTGCTGCGCCCGCCAATCCGGCCGCCAGCGTCAAGGCAACGCTCGGCCCGGCGCCATCGTGAAGGCTCGTCAGCGTGAACACGATCGCCATCGTCATGGCGCCGCAAGTCTGCCCGGTCAGCCGCGCCGTCGCCAGCATGCCGCTAGCCCCACCGGCGCGATGAAGCGGCGCCGAGGTGACGATCGTGTGATTGTTGGGCGACTGGAAGAGCCCGAAACCGGCACCGCTCAGCGCCAGCCGCCAGATGATATCGACATCGCCCGGCGCCGCCGGCAAGGCGGCCAGCAACGCAAGGCCCGAGGCTAACAGCGCGAGGCCGATTCCGCTGAGCAGGCCATCGGGATAGCGGCCGATCAGGAGACCCGCCAGGGGCGCCGTGACCACCACGGCGAGCGGCCAGGCGGTGATCAGCAAACCCGCCTGCGCAGGCGAATGGCGATACGCCACGATCAGCAGGAAAGGCAGGGAAATCGACGTCAGCGTTTGCGCGGCAAAAGCCGTCACCGACGTGCACATCGACAGCGCGAAGACCGGGATGCGCAGCAAATCCACGGGGAAAATCGGTACTGGCAGACGCCACTGACGTCGCAGATAGACCACGCCGACACACACGCCGATTCCCAGCAAAGCCGCTCCGGTCATCAGGCTGTGGGTCGTCATCGCACTCTCCCCGCGCGTGCCAAGACCGTGCGCGCCGAAGAAGATGAGAACGAAGGTGGCGACGTTGAGCAGCACATCAATGAGGGACAAGCGCGCCCCCGGCAAGGGCGGCGTCCGGTTTTTCGGCACTACGCGAAAACCCAGCCACAACACGATGGCGCCAATTGGCAGGTTGATCGCAAACAGCCAGGGCCAGGACGCCAGCGAGAGGATCAGCGCCGCCAGCGAAGGCCCGGCGACCGAGGCCGTCGCCACCGCCACGGAGTTGATCGCGACACCGCGTCCGAGCAGATGACGCGGATAGATGAGCCGGACCAGCGCCGGATTGACCGACATGATCCCTGCCGCGCCCAATCCCTGCAACGCGCGCGCCGCCACCAGCAGCGGCAGCGATCCGGCCAGCGTGCAGGCGAAGGACGCCAGCGTGAACAGGACGAGTCCGCAGAGATAGACGCGCCGATAGCCGATCAGGTCGCCCAGCGTCGCGCACGGCAGCAACAGCGCGAGGATGCAGACCTGATAGGCGTTGATCACCCATACCGATTGCGCGGCGGACGCCTCGAGTTCGTGCGCGATGGTCGGCAAGGCGAGATTGACGACGGAACTGTCGAGTACCGACATCGTGATCCCGAGGATCACCACCACCATGGCGGCATAACGGGTCGGAACGGGCAGGCCGTCCTGGTCCGGCGTTGAGGAAGGAGTCACGGCGAAAACGCCTGGGGAAGGATCAATCGGGAAATTATACCGATCGATTTCGACGGCGGCGCACCGGTTCTTCACCGGGAGCGAACCAACGGAAGCGAAGAGAGTCTGTTCGGCAGGATGACCGATGCCGGTCCGCGATGACGGCGCTATGACTCGCCACCCGGATTTTTGGCATCATGTCGCATCGGATCCTCTTTGACTGGGAGCACTGCCATGCAAAACGACCGGCCCGTCTGGCTGATCACCGGATGTTCCAGCGGTTTCGGCCGCGAACTCGTTCGCGCGCTGCTGGCGCGCGGACACCGCGTGGTAGCGACCGCGCGAAAACCCGAAACCCTGGCCGAATTCCCGGCGAGTGACGGACTGCTGATCGCCGCGCTTGACGTCAACGCACCGCAACAGATCGCCGACGTCGTCCAGCGTGCCGAAGCCCGCTTCGGGCGCATCGACGTGCTCGTCAATAACGCCGGCTACGGCTATCTGGCTGCGATCGAGGAAGGCGAGGAGGCTGAGATCCGCGCGATGTTCGATACCAATGTCTTCGGACTCGCGGCGATGACCCGCGCCGTACTGCCCGGCATGCGCCAACGGCGCAGCGGCCACATCGTCAATATCTCGTCGATGGGCGGACTCGTCGGATTCGCCGGCGTCGGTTACTACAACGCGACGAAATTCGCCGTCGAAGGCTTGACCGAAGCGCTGGCCAAGGAGGTCGAACCGCTCGGCATCCGGGTAACGGCGGTCGAACCGGGGCCGTTCCGCACCGACTGGGCCGGCGCCGGGTTGCGCATGACGCAGCGCGCCATCGCCGACTACGCCGACACCGCCGGTGCCCGGCGCACTGCCACACGCGGCTACAACGGCAAGCAACCGGGCGATCCTGCACGTGCCGCCACCGCCATCATCGCCGCCGTAGAAGCGCCGGAACCGCCGCGCCATCTGCTGCTTGGACGGCCCGCCCATGACACCGTCAACGACAAGCTGCAGGCGCTGCGCGGTGAAATCGAACAGTGGCGCGAACTGACGCTCGGCACCGATTTTCCCGCCGGACAGTGAACCGATCCCACCGCGAGGACATCCCGATGACTGCCACCCTCAGAATCGATTTCGTTTCCGACATTTCCTGCCCCTGGTGCGCCATTGGCCTAGCCGCACTCGAACAGGCGCTGGCCGAGGTCGGCCCGGAAATCACTGCCGAACTCCACTTCCAGCCCTTCGAACTGAATCCCGGCATGCCGCCTGAAGGCCAGGACATCACCGAACACCTGACGCAAAAATACGGCACGACACCGGAACAGCAGGCGCAGGCGCGCGAAGCCATCCGGCAGCGCGGCGCCGGCCTCGGTTTCGTCTTCCGGCGCGAAGGCCGCGACCGCATCTACAACACCTTCGACGCGCATCGCCTGCTGCACTGGGCCGGCTTATCGTCCACCCACCCCGGCGGTTTGCAGCACACGCTCAAGAAGCGCCTGTTCGGCGCCTATTTCACCGACGGCGAAAGCCCGGCCTCGCACGCGGTCCTGCTGCGCACCATCGCCGATGCGGGACTCGACGTTACCCGTGCCGGCGCCATCCTCGAAGGCAACGATTATGCCGACGACGTCCGACAGATCGAGAACCTGTACACCGACGCCGGCATCCACTCGGTACCGGCCATCATCATCAACGAACGCCATCTGATTTCCGGCGCCCAGCCGGTGTCTACCTTCGTCCAGGCCTTGCGGCAAATTGCCGCGGCACCTGCCGATGCGCAGGCCAACTGAACGCCTCCCGACAAGGAGCTTGCCATGGAAATGAAACGCATCCAGTCCGGCCGTCTGCGCAGCGCCGGTTATGACGCGCGCGAGCGACTGCTGCGCGTCGAACTCGACGATGGCAGCCTGATCGAATACACCGGCATCGGCAGCGAACTGTGGCGCCGACTCTCGACCTCGTCGTCGGCCTGGAGCGTCTATCGCGACAGCATCGAAGAGGAATACACCGGCCGCAAGGTCGCCGGCAATACGACGCCGAAGCCCGGCGCCAACCCGCTCGACGCACTGTTCAAATAGGATTTCCCCGGCCACGCCGGGCAACCGGGGGAGCAGGTAATATTTGGCAACAACTTTGCTGCCAGGCGCCGTCGCCGGGAGACAATGCCAACGCGTTAAGGACTCATGAACACACGCAAGGAGACGTTCATGAGCACCTCACTCAAAACTGTATTTCTGGCCGCCGGCATCGCGATGCTGTCAGGCTGCGCCGTCTATCCGTCACACGGACCCTACTACGCGCCGACCCCGGCTTACACCTCCTACCGCGTCTACGTCCCGGCGCCCGCACCGTATCGCGGCTTCTCCCACCACGACCACGGATTCCGGCGCTGGTAGATCGGCGCGCGCAGGAATCCGGCCGTCGTTTACTCCAGATTCTGGATCTGCTCCCGCATTTGCTCGATCAGCAGCTTGAGATCCATCGCCGTCTGCGACACCTCGGCCACCACTGATTTCGACCCCAGGGTATTGGCCTCGCGATTGAGTTCCTGCATCAGGAAATCGAGACGCTTGCCGCAGGCGCCGCCCGACTTGATGACGCGCTCGACCTCGTCCAGATGCGTCGACAGGCGCGCCAGTTCCTCGGCAACATCGATGCGCACAGCAAAGACAGCGACCTCCTGGCGAATCCGTTCGTCATCGGCACTGCCGAGCGCATCGACGAGACGCTGCTTGAGCTTTTCCTGGAAAGCGGCCTGGGCCGCCGGAATCCGCGGCGTCACCTCGCGCACCAGATCGCGAATCCGGGCAACGCGTTCAAGGATGACATCGGCAAGCTTCTGACCTTCGCGCGCACGACTCGCGGCAAAATCGTCGAGCACCTGCTTGGCCAGCGCCAGCGCTTGCGGCACCAGAGTGTCGGTATCGAGCGCGTCGTCGCCGAACATGCCCGGCCAGCGCAGCACTTCGGCCACCGACAGCGCGCGGGCGCCGGGCAACTCGGCCAACACCTGCGCTTCCAGGCCTTTAAGGCACTGCAAGAGATCGGCATTGACGGCCAACGCCTGCTGCGTCGACGCCTTGGCCGCAAAACCGACACGGCATTCGATCTTGCCGCGCGACAATTTGGCGCTGAACATCTCGCGCAAGGGCAGTTCGGCCGCGCGCAACTCCTCACAAATGCGGAACTGGAAATCAAGATAGCGCGAGTTAACGCTCTTGAGCTCAAGATGCAAGGTGCCACACTCGACATCAAGCGTGCGCACCGCGTAGCCGGTCATACTGTAGATCATGGAAGTCCTGGACAGAAGGAAAAGGGAAAAGCCGTTAGCCGTCGGCTTTACAGCCCGAGAGCAAACCCCGACAATGCCAAAGTGCCATGATAGCTTCGATTCCGACCGTGCAACAACCCAAGCCGGCAGACTCTCAGGATCCCGGCGCCGCGTCGGCAATCGCCGCCGACATCCTGGCGGCGTGATCCGGTCGCCGTTCCGCCATCTCACGGACGGCAACGCCGGAACATGTCCCAGCCGACTTCCCGACAAAATCATCCCGTTTAATTGTTTTCAATACAGGTAACTCTATGCGTCCCAGCCAACGTCAAGCCAACGCGCTTCGCCCCGTCCGCATCACCCGCAATTTCACCTGCCATGCCGAAGGTTCCGTCCTCATCGAAATGGGCAACACGCGGGTCTTGTGCACCGCCAGCGTCGAAGAATCCGTTCCCTCTTTTCTGCGCGGCAAGGGCCAGGGCTGGGTGACCGCCGAATACGGCATGCTGCCCCGCTCGACGCACACCCGCAGCGCGCGCGAGGCGGCCAAGGGCAAGCAAACCGGTCGCACCCAGGAAATTCAGCGCCTGATCGGCCGCTCGCTGCGTGCCGTCACCGACCTCGCCGCGCTCGGCGAACGCCAGATCACGCTCGATTGCGACGTGCTGCAGGCCGACGGCGGCACCCGCTGCGCCTCGATCACCGGCGCCTGGATCGCCCTGCATGACGCCTGCGAAGGCCTGGTCAAGGCCGGCAGACTCGCCGCCAACCCGCTGCGCGATCACGTCGCCGCCGTCTCGGTCGGCATCTTCGAGGGCGAACAGGTCCTTGACCTCGACTATCCCGAAGATTCGGACTGCGACACCGACATGAACGTCGTCATGACCGGCCGCGGCGGTCTCGTCGAAATCCAGGGCACGGCCGAAGGCGAACCCTTCACGCGGGCGCAGATGGACGCACTCGTCGACCTGGCCGAAGCCGGCATCCGCGAGCTCGTCCTGCGTCAAAAGGAGGCCATCGGCTCATGAAACTCGTCGTCGCCTCCAACAACCCGGGCAAGCTGCGCGAATTCGGCCAACTGCTCGCGCCGCTGGGCTGGGAAACCATCGCGCAGAAAGAACTCGGCGTACCCGAATGCGAGGAGCCGCATCACACCTTCGTCGAGAATGCGCTGGAGAAAGCCCGCCATGCCTCGCGCGTCACCGGACTGCCGGCATTGGCGGACGATTCCGGCCTCTGCGTTCACGCGCTGGGCGGCGCGCCCGGCGTCTACTCGGCGCGCTATGCCGGCGAACCGAAATCGGATGAGCGCAACAACCAGAAGCTCGTCGCAGAACTCGCGCCACACGCTGACAAACGCGGGCATTATGTCTGTGTGCTGGTTTTCGTGCGCCATGCCGACGATCCGCAACCGATCATCGCCGAAGGTGAATGGCACGGCGAGATCGTCAGCGCGCCACGCGGTGCCGGCGGCTTTGGCTACGATCCCTACTTCCTGCTTCCAGAGTTCGGCAAGACGGCCGCCGAACTCGACGCCGCCGAGAAAAACCGCTGCTCGCACCGCGGTCTCGCCCTGCAAGCACTGATCCAGCGTCTGCAGGCCCGCCGCGCATGACGCTTCCCGAGGCTTTTGCGCCGATACCGTTGTCGCTGTACGTGCATGTTCCCTGGTGCGTACAGAAGTGCCCGTATTGCGACTTCAACTCGCATACATTGCGCGACGCGCTGCCCGAAGCCGACTATGTGGCGGCGCTGATCGCCGACCTTGAGTCGGCCTTGCCGCTGGTCTGGGGACGACGCATCAGCAGCGTCTTCTTTGGCGGCGGCACGCCAAGCCTGCTTTCGGGCGACAGCATCGCCACCCTGCTGGCCGCGTTCCGCGCGCGCCTGCCGCTGATCCACGGCGCCGAAATCACGCTCGAAGCTAATCCCGGCACCGTCGAATCGGACAAGTTCGCCGCCTTCCGCGACGCCGGCGTCAATCGTCTCTCGCTCGGCATCCAGAGCTTCAACCCGTCCCACCTGCGCGCGCTCGGACGCATCCACGACGACCGCGACGCCTGCCGCGCCATCGAGATCGCCGCCACGCATTTCGATAATTTCAATCTCGACCTGATGTACGGTCTGCCGCGTCAAACCCTGACGCAAGCGCTGGACGACCTTGACCGGGCGCTCGGCTTCGCGCCGCCGCATCTGTCGTGCTACCAGCTCACGCTCGAACCGAACACCGCCTTCGCCGCCGCGCCGCCGCCGGTCCCCGAGGCCGACCTGTGCGCCGACATGCAGGAGGCCATCGAGGCCCGCCTCGCCGACGCCGGCTACCAGCACTACGAGACCTCGGCCTTCGCCCGCCCGGGCCGTCAATGCCGGCACAATCTCAATTACTGGACCTTCGGCGACTACCTCGGCATCGGCGCAGGCGCCCACGGAAAGCTGACCGTTCCCGGCGAAGAAAGCCGCTCGGTCCTGCGCCAGATGCGCTGGAAGCTACCCAAACAGTATCTGGCCCAGGTGGCCGCCGGCACCCCGGTCCAGGATGAATTCACCGTCGCCACCGAAGACCTGCCCTTCGAGTTCATGATGAATGCCCTGCGCCTCAATCAGGGCTTCGCCCCGGCGCTGTTCGGCGAACGCACGGGCCTTGCGCTCGAATGCATCGAAGCCCCGTTGCGCCGGGCAACCGAGAACGGCCTGCTCGAACGCAATGCCGAACGCATCGCGCCGACAGCGCGTGGCCAGCGTTTTCTCAACCAGCTCCTGCAAGGCTTCATCGCCGAAACAGAGTAAGAGCCTATTTCGGTAGGGATCGTGGGCCGCGCGCCCTGCCGAAACAGGCGCTTATTGCTTCATCTGCTCGACAGCATCGAACAACTGCTTGCGCAGGTCGTCAGCCGGTCGCCCCTGCGCTTCGGCCAGCCGGATCTGGCGCATCAGTTCGGCTACCTGGCCGGCCGTCGCCCGTGCCGGCTGACTCGGCGTGATGCTGATCGTCCCGGCCGGGGCGGCCGGCGCGGCCGGCTTGCCATTGACGACCACCTGCGCGCGCTCGCTCCCCACCGCACCGCGTTTGGCAGTAATCACCAGCGAACGCGGCTGGAAGGGCAAGGGCATCGGACGGCGAGACTGACTGACAACCGTCGACGATCGGCGAAACGCCGCGATTGCTTCCATCAGCTTCTTGCGCAATTCCTCGGACGACTGGCCGGTCGCTTCGGCCTCGCGGATCTGTCGCAGCAATTGCTCGATCTCGCTCGGCGCCGCCGCCGAACGCACCGGCTCGCCGAAATTTTCCTTCGGCGCCTTGACGGCAATGGCGAACTCTTCGGGCGAGGAAATCATCTTGCCCAGCCGGTAGTGGTCATAGCGCATCGCCAGGGTCAGGGGCGTATCACCCCAATCATTCTTGCTTCTCGGGTCGGCGCCCGACTCGAGCAGCACCTTCGCCAGTTCCTCACGCCCTTCGCGCGCCGCCATCATCAGGGGCGTCGAGCCGTTCGGGGACTTCGCGTTCACCTCGGCGCCACGGCTGATCAGGTATTTGGCCAATTCGGCATGGCCGTTGAACACAGCGTAATGCAGCGCCCCCCAGTAATTCCCCTCACGATTAAGCACCGCACCATGATCGAGCAGCCATTTGACCGCCTCGACATGATTGTTCCAGGCCGCCAGTTGCAAGGGCTGCTCGCCATTCCGGTTGGCCCGTCGCGGATTGGCGCCGCGCTCGACGAACAGCGCCATCATCGGGATGTTGCCGTTCCAGGCAGCGATCATGAGACCGGTACCGATCTCGGCACCGACAAACTCCGGATCCAGCCCCTCATCGAGCCAAGTGCGGACCCGATTGAGATCGCTCCGCTCGACCGTGAAGGAAAATGTGAAGGGGTCGGGCGCCGCCGCCCAGGCAAGCGAGCCGGCCAAGGCCAGCGAAATCACTGCACACCTGCCAAATTTCACCCATCGATGCATCCGAACCGTCCTTGCCAAGCTGCAAAAACACGATATTACGCCAGGTTTTGTAGGAAAATACGGGCGTCATGCCGTCCCGCCTTCCTCTCGCCTTCGCGCTCTCTTTCATCCTGCACGGCGTGCTGCTCCTGCCCGATGTCTTCAAGCGCCTCGCCGCCCCGCCCCGCCCCGCTGCCTTGCAGGCTACCCTGCGGATGCCGCCGGTGACGCCGCCTCCCGCCGATGCGCTATTGAAAAACACGCTCGACGACGCGGGCGAGAAGGCCCGAGCCGAACCGCCGCCCCCCGCCCCGAAAGCATCGCCGACGCCAAGAGTGCCGGCGAGGCAAAACGTGCAGGCGGCCCAGCGCAAATTGTCGCAGCACCTTTTCTATCCGCCCGAAGCGGTGGCCCGCGGCATCCAGGGCGAAGTGCGGCTGATTCTCAGACTGTCTGCCAGCGGCGCGATCGAGGATGTCGCCATTGCCGCGAGCAGCGGCCATGCCATCCTCGACAATGCCGCCATCCGTGCCGCCTATGCGATGGGCCAGCTCTCCGGCGGCAATGGGCGCGAACTGATCCTGCCGGTGATCTTCCGCCTGCAGTAGGCGAGGCGACTAGCGGCGCCGGAAGATCACATCCCAGACGCCGTGGCCCAAGCGCAAGCCACGCTGCTCGAACTTGGTCAGCGGACGGTAGTCAGGACGCGGCGCAAAACCCGATGCCGTATTTTGCAGCAAGGCTTCGCCGGCCAGCACCGCAAGCATCTGCTCGGCATAATTCTCCCAGTCGGTGGCGCAATGCAGATAGCCGCCCGGCTTGAGCCGCCGCGCCAGCGTCGCAATCAGCGGCGGCTGGATCAATCGACGTTTGTGATGCCGCGCTTTCGGCCAGGGATCCGGAAAGAAGATGTGCACGCCGTCGAGGCTGCCCTCGGGAATCATGTCGCGCAGAACTTCGACGGCATCGTGCTGGATGATCCGCAGATTCGCGAGATTCTTCTCGGCAATCAGCTTGCAAAGGCTGCCGACGCCCGGCGTATGCACTTCAACGCCGATGTAATCCTGATGCGGATTGGCCTCGGCAATCGTTGCCGACGTCTCCCCCATGCCGAAGCCGATTTCAAAAATGCGTGGCGCCGAACGACCGAACACCGCGTCGAAATCGAGCAGCGCGTTCGCATACGGAATGCCAATCCGGGCCATCATTTCCGTGTGATAACGCTGCTGCGCATTGGACACCCGGCCCTGGCGCAGGACAAAGCTGCGGATATGCCCGGCACGCCCGGCCGTGTACACGTTTTCGCTGTCGGAGATATCGCTGTCGTTCACGCTTTCGTTCCTCTCCGGCCGACCGCCGGAATTCGTCCATTCATTTCCGCTCGTTCCGAAGTTCCCTCTCGGACGCGGGTCGCGATTTTACCATGCCCGTCCATGACCGATTGGCGCTACGGCCCTGCGGCTGTTTGTGACCGCGATCCTTCCTCAATAGTGCTGGCCGCCCCGGCCCTTATTCATATACCATATCGGCCTTCGATCCGCTTACCCCCCCTTCCCTCCGACCCGACGCCTGATGGGCAAACTCGCGAAAATGCCGAACACGCGGCTGTTGATCGCGCAAGTGCACGAACTGGCACAACGCGAGCGCGTCACTGCCATCCTTTCGATCGCCGCCATCGCGATGATTGGCTGGGTTCATTGGGACGCCGTCGACAGGCCGTTGGTTATCGGCTGGATCATTTGCATGAGCGCCGTGCAGATCATGCGCATCGCTGCCATCGGCATACGCTCGCCGGGATTGGCGGAAACGCGCAGTGCTTGCCTGCGGCGCAACGGCCAGGTCGCCATCAATGTGCTCAACGGACTCGGCTGGGGCGCAATCTGGTTCATGCTCGATACCGGCCGTATCGATTTCCTGTTCATGTTCAAGTTCGGCGCGATTGCGGGCACCACCGGCATCGCCCTGAATTCGCTCAGCGTCATCCTGCCGGTCTATCTCGGTTTTCTGCTTTCGCAGATGGCCCTGACGGTTGCCTATCTGGCCGGCGCCACCCCATTTCTGACCCCGGCACAACGAATGGCCTTCGTCACCGGGGCCATCGTCTATGCGATCGTACTGTGCGCCATTGCCCGAAACGCCGCACGGCTGACCCGACAGGCCATGATGCAGGAGATGGAACGGGAAGCGGCACTGATCGAAGCCAGGGAAAGCCATCTGCGCGAACTCGACCTGCGCAAGAGCCTGCAGGCACAGTCACGCCAGATCGAGGAGACGAACCAGAAACTCAACGCGGCGAACGAGCGCCTGCAAGTGCTGGCCCGTCAGGATGCGCTGACCGGTGTCGCCAATCGTCGACACCTCGCCGAGGAACTCGAACGTAATTTCCAGACTTTCCACCGGTATGCCAATCAGTTCTCGCTGATCCTGCTCGACATCGACCATTTCAAAGGGATCAACGACCTCTACGGCCATCAAACCGGCGATCTCGTGCTCAAGGCGACGACCGCCAGAATTCTCGACGGACTCCGCGAAATCGATCACGTCGGCCGCTGGGGCGGCGAAGAGTTTCTCTGCATCCTGCCCAACACAGGCTTCGAGGAAGCGCTCGCCTGCGCCGAGCGCCTGCGTCGCGATCTGGCATCTGCGCGGCTTGTTGACGGCGAACCGACGCTCGCGGTGACGGCCTCGTTCGGTGTCGCCACCTGCGCTCAGGACGACAGCATCGACACGCTGATGGGGCGCGCCGACAAGGCGCTGTACGAAGCAAAAGAAAAGGGCCGAAACCGGATCGTCGGTATTTCGGCCCCGGATTGAAGCGCGTCCGGCCTTATTTCTTGGCGACGGCGCTCTTGAACGCGGCACCGGCGGAGAACTTCGGCACCGTTGCCTCGGGGATGACCAGCTTTTCGCCGGTTTTCGGGTTCTTGCCTTCACGCGCGGCGCGCTTGGTCGCCTTGAACGCGCCAAATCCCACCAAGGTGACGCTGTCGCCAGCCGCTACTGCCTTCGTGATGTTGTCCACGACGGAATCGAGCGCGCGAGCCGCCGCTGCTTTCGAAAGGTCGGCATCCTGGGCGATCAGTTCAATCAGTTCGGATTTGTTCATTGCATCTCCTTGGCTTCAAAAAAGGGCGCGAGGATACTGGAGAACGGCCGGTTTTCCAAGCCCCCGTGCGGGTTGTCGGTTTTCCCGACGCTAGATTTCGGTAAAAAGCGTCTCGGCGGGCAGACGGGATTTCGGTAAATCGGCGTTGAAATCGTCCTGGCTACGATAACCCAGCGCAGCCATTACCACGCTGGTCAGACCCTGCGAACGCAGATCGAGTTCCTCGTTGACGATACGCTGATCGAAACCTTCGATCGGCGTCGCATCAATGCCGAGGGCCGAGGCGCCAAAGAGCAGGGTTCCGAGGGCGATATAGACCTGCTTCTCCATCCAGTGCTGCGTGTCCTTGAAATCATAGCGGTGCAGTCCGGCGTAGAAGCTGCGTCCACGCCGCTGCGTTTCCTTGCCCTCCGGTCTGGGGAAACGGCCGTCGCGATCCTCCTGATCCAGCACGGCCGTCAGATGGTCGTCGTCCATCGAGGTGCGCGCGCAGAAGACGATGAGATGCGAGGCATTGAGGATCTTGGGTTCGTTCGCCGCATACGTGCTCGCCTTGGCGGCCTTGGCGAGTCGCTGCTTGGCGGCATCGGTGGCAACGATGAAAAAATGCCAGGGTTGCGAATTGACCGACGACGGCGCATAGCGCAGCAGGGTCTTCAATTGCTCGATGTCGGCCGGCGACACTTTCCGGTTCGGATCGTAGGCCTTGCAAGTGCGGCGCGACAGCGCCACCTGGGTGATATCCATGACAGTACTCCAATTGAATTGCGTCAACGCGGCTGATTTTACCGTAGCGCGCCACGACCGCCCTCAACGGGCGAGCGCCCTGACCGCCTGATGACGGAAGCAAGAAACAAGATGATCGTTGACCATGCCAGTCGCCTGCATGAAGGCATAACAGATGGTCGTCCCGACGAACTTGAAGCCGGCGCGCGCCAGTGCCTTGCTCATCGCATCCGAACGGGGCGTCGCCGCCGGCACCTCGCCTGGCACGCGCCACGCGTTCTGGATCGGCACATCGTCGACGAAGCGCCAGAGGAAATCCCGGAAGCTCGCGCCGCCTGCCGTCAGTTCGAGATACGCCCGCGCATTGCCGATCGTCGCCGCCACCTTGGCCCGATTGCGGATGATGCCGGGATCGGCCAGCAAGGACGCGGACTTCGCTTCGTCATAAACGGCGATACGCGACGGCTCGAACCCGTCGAACACCTCGCGGTAACGCTCCCGCTTCTTGAGCACGGTGGACCAGGACAGACCCGCCTGCGCGCCTTCCAGCACAAGCAACTCGAACAGTTCCCGATCGTCATGAACGGGAACACCCCACTCCTCATCGTGATAGCGGCGATACAGATCAAACCCTTCACACCACGGACAACGTTCCATCGCTCTCTCCTTCATAGGGCCGAAGTGTAGCGCCTGTCGAGGACAACCGAGCACACACATCGTCATTCTGGCCAAGGCATTTCCATACTACACTCGCGACTTCGGCAACACCTGTCGCCGCCGGATCCGGCGGACACGTCATCACCCTCATGCCCGATATTCTCCTGCGCTCCCGCCGGCATCCGTCGCCACATCGAACCGGACAGATTCTGGTTCGCATTGCCGCGTCCCTACTCGTCGCCTCCTGGCCGCTCTCCACGCTCGGCGGGAACTTCGAACTCCGTTGCGACGTTTCCTACAGCGGAAAAACCGAGACACTGGCGTTTCCGCCCGTCGCCGATCCCTATCGCGTCAAGGCCGTCAACATCAACGACCGCTTCCGATTCAAGGCCGTTGTCATCGGCAATGCTTCCGGCATCGATGACGTCAGCCTTTACGTGCATGACCTCGACACTGGATATCCCGTACTGCTCCACGAAGCGAACTACACCAGGCCGACACCGCAACGCAACGCTCAGCCCGATGCGCTGACCGGCACGCAAACCGTCTACTCGCCGCGCCGCGGCCGCGAACTGCGTTATCAATGCGCACTGCTGGAACTCGAACCGTGATCCGATCCATCCTTCTTGCCCTGGCGGTCCTCGTCTTGCCGTCAATGGCGTCGGCCGACACCGCCGCCGACACCCGGGTCAGCATCGTCTTCGTCGGCGACATCATGCTGGCAGACACGCCCGGCAAAGTCATACGGCATGGCGGCGACCCGTTCGGCCCGGTTGCCTCTCTACTTACCGCCGCGGATATCCGGATCGGAAACCTCGAATGCACGGTCGCCCAAGGTGGCCGGCCGGTGGACGGCAAGGTCGTGACATTGCGCGCGCACCCCCGCGTGCTCAAGGTAGTTGGCCGCCATTTCGACGGCGTCAGCGTCGCCAACAATCACTCCGGCGATTTCGGCCCGGCCGCGTTCGCCGAGATGATCGGGCATCTGGAACGCTCCGGCATCAGCTTTTTCGGCGGCGGACGCAACCTCGCCGACGCCCATCGCCCGCTGATCGTCGAGCGACGCGGCATCCGCATCGCTTTTATCGGCTACAACGAATTCATGCCGCGCCGCTTCGAAGCCGACGAAGACAAGGCTGGCATCGCCTGGAGCGAAGACGCGCAGGTCCGCTTCGACATCGCCGATGCCCGGCAACGCCATCATGCTGACGTCGTCATACCGGTCATGCACTGGGGATGGGAGAACGAGCCGGTCGCCAATGACCGGCAGCGCACGCTGGCGCACCTGATGATCGACGCTGGCGCCGACGCCGTGGTGGGTGGCCACCCGCATGTCGTCCAGGACACGGAAATTTATCGCGGCAAACCCGTTTTCTACAGTCTCGGCAACTTCGTTTTCGACGGATTCGACCGACCCGAAAACAATACCGGCTGGATTCTCCGACTCGAGGTCGATCGACACGGACCGCAGGCATGGCGGATCGACCCGGTCCGGATCGATGCCAAGGGAATACCGCACCCCGGCACCGATACGGCGACGTGCTGGCGTGCCGGAATGGCTGGCACGGCGCCTTGCGATGCGCGCAGCCCGGCGCAATGACGATGCGTTACAACTTTTCGGACGGCAGGTAGTCGTCGCGAACCGGCGAAAAAACCTCGATCGCCACCGAATCTTCGAGAATTTCGGCCCGATGTTCGACGTCTCCGGGAATGCACCAACTGTCGCCGGGACCGGCGACAAAGGAGTCGCCGCCGATAGTCAGGCGAATCTTGCCGGAAACCAGGTAGCCCGTTTGTTCGTGAATATGCGAATGCGCGGGCAACTGGGCGCCGGCAGTCAGCCTGAATTCGGAGAGCAAGGTTTTCTCGCCGAATACCAACGTCTTGAGAAGTATCCCCGGCAGCGCCGATTTGTAGGACTCTCCACTCGCCGCATTAAACATCGCAAGCCTCCGGACTTATGCGTTTTGCAAAATCTTGAGCGACACCTTTTCCAGCATGCCCTTGACCTGTTCGCCGTAGGCAAGCATGTGCGGCGCCACCGAGTGGGCCTTGAGGGCCTCAAGGCTCTCCCATTTCTCGATCACGGTGACGACGCACGCATTCTTGTCCTGGGTCGAAATATCGGTCACCAGGTCGATCGCCGGCACGTACTCGATGCAACCATCCTCCTGAAGCACGTTTGGCACGTTGGCCTTGAATATCCCGATGAACTCGGCCAGGTAGCCTTCCTTGATGTACAACGACGCCAAGACATGAACCATGGTGACTCTCCTCATCAATGAACAAGAGACGCGGACCTGCGCACCGTCGAATGGTGCCAACGCGTCGCAGCCGTTCATTCTAGCCGGAATGCCCTAGTCGAAATGCATCAGATGTCATAGACCGAAACATCGGCCCGGGAGACCGTTGTCACTATAACAACAACGGCGAGCCCATCCGCCTTCTGGCGGATAACAAAAAGCCAACCGTTTCCGGTTGGCTTTCTTGGTGTTCAAACTGGAGCGGGCGATGGGAATCGAACCCACGGCACAAGCTTGGGAAGCTTGGGTATTACCATTATACGACGCCCGCGAAGCCGCTATTCTAAGGGCTCCGCGCCTAGGATTCAATCGGCTTGACGCGGCTCGCCGCCAGTTTTGCCCGCTGACGTGCTTCATCGGTCGTCACCGCGGTCGCCACGGCAACGCCCATGCGACGCTTCTTGAAACTTTCGGGCTTGCCGAACAGGCGCAGATCGGTGTCCGGCACAGCCAACGCTTCGGCAACCCCGGAGAAGGCAATCGCCGTCGCATCGACGCCGCCGTAGATCACCGCCGAAGCACCCGGCGCGCGCAGCGAAACATCCACCGGCAGGCCGAGAATCGCGCGGGCATGCAATTCAAATTCGGAGAAACGCTGCGAAGCAAGCGTCACCAGGCCGGTGTCATGCGGCCGCGGGCTGACCTCGGAGAACCAGACCTGATCGCCTCGCACGAACAGTTCGACACCGAACAGTCCGCGTCCGCCCAGATTTGCCGTGACCGCCGCCGCGATTTCCCGCGCCTTCTCCAGCGCCACCGGGCTCATCGCCTGCGGCTGCCAGGATTCGACATAGTCGCCGCTGACCTGAAGATGACCGACCGGCGCACAGAAATGCGTCTCGATCGCACCGCTGGCACCGACCGCTCGTACCGTCAGTAAGGTAATTTCGTACTCGAAATCGATGAAGCCCTCGACGATGACGCGCCCGCGGCTCACCCGCCCACCCTGCATGGCGTAGTCCCAGGCTTTGGCCACGTCCTGCGGGCCGCGCAACAGCGACTGGCCCTTACCCGAAGAAGACATTGTCGGTTTGACGAGACAGGGATAGCCGATGCCAGCATCGATCGCCGCCTGCAGTTCATCCAGCGAACTGGCAAAGGCGTACGGCGAAGTCGGCATCCCCAACTCCTCAGCCACCAGACGGCGAATGCCTTCGCGATCCATTGTCAGGCGCGTCGCGCGCGCCGTCGGGATGACTTCCGCCAAGCCCTCTTGCTCAATCTCGAGCAGAAGATCGGTTGCGATCGCCTCGATCTCCGGCACCACAAGATGCGGCCGCTCCAGCTCGATGACCGCCCGCAAAGCGGCAGCATCGGTCATCGAAACGACATGCGAACGGTGTGCGACTTGCATGCCAGGTGCATTGTCATAACGATCGACGGCAATCGTCTCGATACCCAGGCGCTGCAACGCGATGATGACTTCCTTGCCGAGCTCGCCGGCCCCCAGCAGCATGACCCGGGTTGCCGAACGCGACAAGGGCGTCCCCAACGCGGTAACAGGTTGAAGACGCGGACCGATAGGAGTCGTGGCCATGGCAGGTTCCAGAAGACGGTGAACGAAGAAGGCGGATTTTACCAGCCTGTGACATGGACTGCCCGGTCACGCCGCCGCCTGGCGGCATATGCTCAACGCAAGTCCGCGACGAGCGCCTTCAATCCGTGCCCGCGCGCCGCAATCCGGGCGCGCTCGCGGTACTGCCGCAGCTTGTCGCAGGCCGGCACCGCCGGCGGCTTCTCGGCGGCCTCGCCGACACCGGGATGATAGACCGGCATCATCGGCCCGCCATGGGAACGTCGCCAATCGCCGACATGAATCTTGCCTTGTGCGACGAGCGCCGCCAGATAGCCGCTGTTCTTGACCGTATTGATTGACAGGCCGGAATACTGCGCAATCTCGCGGTAGGTCAGCGGACCGAAACGGCGCAGGGTCTCGGCGATGCGCACCATGCCAGGAGCATCACGGTTGCTGTCATCGACACGCGGCCGCTTGACGTCTTCCTGATCACCGAGACTGTAGAGTGGCGTGGAGAACCGGCCATTGACCTGGCGCCAGCCGCTGATGAAGAGACATCCGCGTACCCTGAGCGCCTTGATGTATCCGCCGCATGCCAGCGTCGTCATGCCGACAAAGGCCTCCGCCGAAATGTCGGACACCGACATATTCGGTTTCTTTTCGAGCACGCGCAAAATGCGCTGCATGGCCTGGCTGGTATGTGGATCGGGCGTTTTCATGCCGCTACGCTATCAGAGCTGATTGTCCATGACAACCACCGGGCACCGGCACAGCGTCATAAACCCCCCAAAGGCGCAAGAAACGGCGCGGATTCAGCCGACCCCGGTATAATCCGCCTCCGTGGAACACGATGAACTTTACCGAACCCCGACGTCCCGTCTTGCCAGCGTCCTGAAACGCTGGCGCGATCGCGCGCGCCACCTTCCGGCGCTCGAAGAAATCCGCGGCATGGTCGTTCCGGCTGATGCCATTTCGATTCTGCCCGATCCGGCGGCGTTCCGTGAAACGCTTCTGGCACAAATCGCCAACGCCCGGAAGCGTATTCTGATCGCCGCCTTGTACCTGCAGGATGACGACGCCGGACGGGAAATCCTGGCCGCACTTTACGCCGCCCGCGCCGCACACCCGGAGATCGAGATCGCGGTCTTTGTCGACTGGCACCGTGCGCAACGAGGGCTGATCGGCAAGAAGAAATCCGCCGGCAATGCCGCTTTATACCGCGCCGAAGCCGAACGACTCGGCCCGGGCGTCACCGTCTACGGCGTTCCCGTCCAACGGCGCGAACTGCTCGGCGTGCTCCACCTGAAAGGCTTCGTTTTCGACGACACCGTTCTCTACAGCGGCGCCAGCCTCAACGACGTTTACCTGCAACGACACGGGCGTTACCGGCTTGATCGCTACCATCTGATCCAGCACCGCGAACTCGCGGACTGCATGGCGCGTCTGCTGACAGAGACGATCGTCCCTCATCCGGCGGTGCACGCGCTCGACAAGCCGGATACGCCAGCGACGGCACGCTTGAAACCGGCGATTGCCGACCTGAGGCGAACGCTTGCCGCGGCACGCTACCGATTCAACGCAGCGACGCCAGCCGACTCGGACGTCAGCATCACCCCCCTGATCGGCTTGGGACTCCGGCACAACGAACTGAATCGCGTGCTCCTGCAACTGGTCCTGCAGGCGCGAAGCCAGCTGACGCTCTTCACCCCGTACTTCAACCTCCCGGGCTCGCTGCAGCGCGCACTGCGCCGGGCAATTCGCGCGGGGTGCCGCATCACGATCGTGCTCGGCGACAAGACAGCCAACGACTTCTACATTCCACCGACCGAACCATTCAAGACGATCGGCGCACTGCCCTATCTTTACGAAGCCAACCTGCGCCGTTTCTGCAAACGTCATCAGCGCGCCATTGCTACCGGCATGCTCAACGTGCATATCTGGAAGGACGGCGACAATACTTTCCATCTCAAAGGCATGATCGCCGATGAAGAGCGCATCCTGCTGACAGGAAACAATCTCAATCCGCGCGCCTGGCGACTGGACCTGGAAAACGGCCTGCTGATCCACGACCCGAACCACCTGCTGGCAGGGCAGCATCAGAGCGAACTCGACCGCATCCTCACCAATACGGTCCGCCTTGCCCGCTACGACGCACTCGAGACGGTTGATCACTATCCACCACCGGTACAACGGCTGATTCGGCGCCTCGCCCGCATCCGCGCCGACCGGCTGATCAACCAGATGTTATAGCGCTGTCATAGGCAGATAGACGCTGACGCGCAAACCGCCCTCCGGACGGTTCTCCGCCTTGATCTGGCCGCCATAGTTTTCGACGATCTGACGCGCGATCACGAGCCCCAAGCCATGGCCGCTCACGCCACTCGTTCGCGCACCACGATAGAAGGGCTGAAAGATCTGCTCGGTTTCGCTGCTCAGCACGCCGGGGCCGCGGTCTTCCACCTGAACGCACGCGATATCGCCCCGAACGCTCAGGGACAGGCGAACCCATTTCCCGTCGGCTGCGTGCGTCATCGCATTGCGCAACAAGTTGTCGAAGACACGGTGCAATAACTCGGGATCGCCCATGACGCGAACCGCCGTCATGTCCCCCCCCCTCGAATTCGAGGGTAAACCTCTGCTGAGTCGCCTGCGGCTCGGCATCGGAAACGACATTGCCGAGCACCTCGGCAACAATGACCGGCTCGTCGACACGCTCAACCATCCCGGCTTCGAGACGCGACAGCGTCAACAACTCGCTGATGAGGCGATCCATCCGTTCCGACTCTCGTTCCAATCGCTGCAAGCAATCCTCTAGACGATCCGGCTGCTGGCGAGCAATGCCTATCACCGCCGTCAGTCGCGCCAGCGGCGCCCGCAGCTCATGCGACACGTCGAAAAGCAGACGGCGCTGACCTTCCATGAGGTGTGCCAGACGTGTCGCCATATGATCGAACTCCTCGCACAGCTCGGTCAATTCGTCCTCACGACGCCCCATCGACGCCGCAAGCCCGGGCGACAGCTTGCCTCCGCCCGCCGCGCGCAACGCGTCTTTCAAACGCCGAATCGGACGGGCGACATAGCTGGCCAAAAGCGCCGCGAACACCAGGCTGACGACCGCGCCGGCCAAGAGATGTTCGATCGGGAGTCTCGCTGGCCGCGGAATGAAGCCGGGCGGTGGAGGTCCCTCGGGCCGCCCCGAAGGCCCCCCCTCGGATTCAGGGCCGTGAAAGCGGACGTCGGGGGGAGGTGGCGGCGGATGATCGAAACCGTGAATCGGCTTGGTCGCCCAGATCGCCAAGCCAACCCCGACCACGGCAAGCAACTGCGCCAGAAAAAAGAAACAGAGGAACTTCCAGTACAGACGACCGGGCCTGAAACGGGGCATGTCCGCCCTCCCCTCAATCGATCAACAGCTGATAACCCTTGCGCAGCACGGCCTGGATGCGCGGGCGGCCGTCGTTCAGCGGCGGCAGCTTCCGCCGGATGCTGCTCAAATGCACATCGATGCTGCGATCATAGCGCTGATGCGGGCGACCAAGCCCTTGTTCCGAGAGGGTGTCCTTGCTGACCACCTGCCCGGCCCGCTGAATCAGCACCTCAAGCAGGTTGAATTCGGCATTGGTGAGGTTGATATCCTGTTCGCCCCAGGAGATTTTTCGCCGGGCCGATCTCAGGACGAGCTCGCCAACACGGACCGTATCACTCTCGCCCTGCCTGCCTGTCTCGCCGAAAGCCAGCGTACGCCGCAGGATCGCCCGCAAGCGGGCGCTGAGTTCGCGCGGCGTGCAGGGCTTCGGCACATAGTCATCGGCGCCGAGTTCCAACCCCTGAATACGACTTTCATCGTCGCCACGTCCGGTCAGCATCAACACCGGGATGCTGCTTTTCGCCCGAATCCGCCGCAACACCTCGATACCACTTATCCCCGGCATCATCACATCGACGACAGCGATATCAGGCAAGGGACCGGCAAACAGCATCTGAATCGCCGTTTCGCCGTCGTTTGCCTGCGACACGCGAAAGCCATCGCTGCGCAGGTAGAAATTCAGCAGCGATACCAATTCGACATCGTCATCGACCAGCAATACATGGGGAGCTTCAGTGGAATTCATGACGGAATGATAACCAAGTCGATCGTTGACGGGACGCGCTCTTTACGCGTATTTACAGTCATAGGAAAAATCTTGCCGGGCGACCGGCAAAACACTGCATGTCGCGGATTATATTCGTATTTTTCCGACAAATCCGGACGCAAAAGACGTTCTTAACACGTCATCTTCGCCCTATCGCCGCTTCCCTGCGGAAATCGCCGTCAATGACAAGCGAATTCTTTACAGAACTTTTCACCGCTTAACCCGGAACCGCCTTCGGCACGCCGGTTTCTGGCCGATATCTTGCCTATGGCATGTCGAACCGGCTGCGGCCGATTCATTTTCATTCATATTGAGGAGAATGCGATGAGTTCCATCAGTGGCATTGGCAGTTACTACAACACAAGCAGCTATTTGAGCACGGCGAGTACGAAGCGGCCGAGCAGCGACGAAATTGCCAGCGATCTCTTTTCCGTACTCGACCGGTCGGGCAAGGGCTATATCGAAGAGAGCGACCTGGAATCCGCACTGTCGGGCCTCAGTTCCACATCCGGCACGACATCGAATGCCAGCGGACTCTTCTCGCAGCTCGACTCCGACGGTGACGGAAAAGTCACGGAGTCGGAGATGTCGGCAAGTCTGGCGAAACTCGCCGACCAGCTCGATGCCCAGTTCAATCAATCGCGCATGCAGAACGCGACGGGATCGATGCCGCCTCCGCCTCCGCCGCAGAACGACACCGGGTTCACCCAGGACGAACTGAAACAACAACTCTCGGAAATTAGCAGTGGCAGCAGTAGCAACGACAGCCAACGTGCCGACCTGATCAGCAACATCGTCAGCAACTTCACTGCGGCCGACACCAACGGAAATGGCAAGGTGACTTTCGAGGAAGCCATGGCCTATCAGAAATCGACGACGAGCGCGACCTCATCGTCGACCAGCAGTTCATCATCGACGTCGACCGGTTCCGACACCTCGAGCAATACTTCGAGCACCGGCACACAAAACGCCGATGCGCAGATGTTCCGGCAGTTGATGGATATCCTGCGGGTCTACGGCGATGGCACGAGTAACAGCAGCACGCGCAACTCACTGATATCGACGTTGGCCTGATGGCGCAGAACGACTCCGGCTCGTGCGCGCGAGCCGGAGCGAAGACGCTCACCGTATGCAGCCCTCGGATCAGGCGTTGGTAACGCCGCTGAGTACCTGACCGGCAGGCCCGGCCCTGGACGCCGACTCGCAATGTCCGGTCTGATCGTCGAAGAAGAAATCCGGTTCGAATTCCGCCAGAAACGGTCCTTTCTCCAGACCGCCGAGGAACATCGCCTCGTCCACAGAAACGCCCCAATCGATAAGCGTGCGGATGGCGCGCTCGTGGGCCGGCGCGCTCCGGGCGGTCACCAGCGCCGTACGCAAGCGGACCGGGACCGAAGGCCCCGTCGCGCGCTGAAGCCTTTGCAGCGCCTCCAGCAACGGCTTGAACGGACCAGGAGGAAGTGGACGCGCCACATGCGCCCGCTCATGGGCGTGGAAGCGTGCCAGGCCATCCTGCTGGTAGATGCGCTCGGCCTCGTCGGAGAACAGGACGGCATCACCGTCAAACGCAATCCGCAACTCATCGGCATGGCGCTCGGTATCGACATGCGAATGCGCAAATACCTGGGCGGCGGGAAAGCCGGCTTCAAGCGCCTTGCGCACATCATCGGCGTTGGCCGACAGGAACAGATGTGCGCCAAGCGGGTCGAGAAAACGATACGGCGCCCGCCCCCGGGTGAAGACGCCGCGGCCGAGATCCAGGCCGTTCTCATCCGCTGAACGGAAGACGCGCAGCCCCGACACCGGATCGTTGCGGGAAAGAATGACGATTTCAACCCGATGCACACCGTCGGCATTGAACGCCAGGAGCTTCTTCGCCAGCGGGAAGGCAACGCCCGGCGGCGCCGGGCGATCCAGCCGATCCGACTGTAGCTGCATGTACGCCCGGTCATCCATTTCTTCGAAAACGCGGTTTTCCTCCTCGAAATCGAAGAGCGCCCTCGACGACAGCGCAACGACCAGCTTGTTATCCAGCGTTACAGGCATGCAAGACCTCCGTTTCCCAATCAAGGCAAGGATTCATCCCAGCCCCCATTTTAGCTTCCTAGAGTTGCGCCGACGGCTATGCCATAATCAATTCGAGTATGCCGCATCCGGACACCGACAACATCCGCCAAGGAGGAGTCATGAACGTACGCCAGCGGCCACTGGCCCAGCAATTGAGTATCGTCATCCTGCTGACCACCGTGTTCGTTTTCGCTGTTCTGGTCACCACGCTCTCCATTCTGTCAAATCGGGCTGCCGTAAGCCAGGCCGAGACGGCCATTCAGGGGCGTGTCACGGCGCTCGCCGCCGCCATCGCCGACAGTCTCGACAACGCCAAGGATACGGCCAAATCCGGCATGAGTATCGCCAACAAGATGCTGCCCGGCAGCATCACGCTTTCCGACGAGAAGGCGCCAGCCGGCGACGTTGCCGCCGTCCCCGTGCTCAAGGCCGGCGGCGTCACCCTCAACAACAATCTCGAATTGCTGGCGAAGATCCGCGATCTGCTGCGCGCCGACCCGGCAGTCATGGTCAAGCTCGGTGACCAATTCGTCCGCGTCACCACGTTCCTGAAAAATCCCGCCGGCAAGTCGCAGGTCGGCGTCCCGCTGCCCACGGCGGGTCCCGAAACGCGCGCAGTGAAGGATGGCAAGCCCTACAGCGGCCTCGTCAATCGGGATGGCGTCTATTACGTCTCGCATTTCGAACCGATCATCATCGACGGCGCCGTCGTCGGCGCCCTGTCAATTCGCGTCAATGTCGATAGCATCCTCAAGCGGGTCAAGGACAGCATTCAGGCGTTCCAGGTCGGGGAGACCGGTTACGCCTTCATCGTCGCGCCCGGAAAAACGGTGGAAGATGCGGTCATCGTCGCTCATCGCGACGCAAGGCTCATCGGCAAATCGGTCAAGGAACTTGCGAATCCGGCTATCACCGAGTTCGTCAAGCTCATGGTTGAGAAGCGTAGCGGCACGCTGTATTACGACTGGACCGGAGAAGACGGCAAGTCGGGACGCAAACTTGCGGCACTCGCGGAACTGAAGGACTCTGGCTGGATCGTCGGCGCCGGCACCTGGGTGGATGAGTTCACGCTCGATGCCCGCAAGATCCGCAACATCACGATTGGCATACTTGTCGGCGCCGCCGCGTTGCTGGTCGTTGTCGCCGCCTTCTACACCAGTCGGCGCCTCGCGCCGCTGTCGACGATGGCCGAGACCCTGACCGCCATGGGCGATGGCGATCTGCGCCGGGCCATCGCGGAAGGCGATCCGAACAGCCGCGATGAAACTGCGCAGTTGGCAGTCGCACTGAAACGCATGCGTGACGGCCTGACGCAGATGATCGGCCAGATTGGTGCTGCGACGACCGACATGACGGTTGCCGCCGAAGCGATGAACAGCACCGCCCAAAGCGTGATGAACGGCTCCGAGCAGCAAAGCCAATCCGCTGCCAGCCTCGCCGCGGCGGTCGAGGAAGTGTCGGTATCCATCTCCCACGTATCCACCAATGCCGGCGATGCCGAACGGTTGGTCACCGAATCGGCGGCGGCCGCGCATCTCGGCAACCAGCGCGTCGGCGAAGTCGTCAGCGAATTTACCGGGATCGAACGCGACATCCGCGAAACCGCAACGGTGGTCCATCAACTCGGCGAACGTACCGCGAACATCACGCAGGTCGTCCAGATCATCAAGGAAATCGCCGACCAGACCAACCTCCTGGCCCTCAATGCGGCAATCGAGGCGGCGCGCGCTGGCGAATCCGGACGCGGCTTTGCCGTCGTTGCTGACGAAGTGCGCAAGCTCGCTGAAAGGACGGCCGCATCAACCACGGAGATATCCGGCACGATCACCACCGTTCAACAGGACTCGCAGGAAATCGTCACGCGCATCGGCAATCTCGCCCAACGTATCACTGAAGGCGTCGGTGCCGCCGGCGCCGCCGGTGACACCCTGAATGACATCGAAAGGGAAAGTCAGATTGCCGTGACTGCGGTCAAGGAGATCGCCAACAGCACCGGCGAGCAAAGTGCCGCAACGCACGATATCGCCCAAGGCGTCGAGAATATCGCACGCATGGCGGAAGCCAACCGGCAGGCCAGTGAACAGAACAACGAGGGTGCGGAGCGCCTGCACCAGTTGGCCGAGACGCTGAATCAGGCGGTTGTGCGCTTCCGTATCTGACGCACGGCCAGCGCCGCCCGTCGCGTTCAGCGGCGGCGCACCGCTGGCCTTGGGAAACAGAGCACGTCATACGGGAGAAAGCGAACGCGCGCAAGGCCCATAGGGCAAGCGCCGTCATTTTTGCGACAGCTTCTAGAAGTCCCGGTCGGCTTCCCAGAGGATGAAGCCCTTTTCCTTGAGCGTCCATTCCATCAGATGCACAAGCGGCGTCGCCCGCTGGCACAGATGGACAGGCAGGGCATGACGATCGCTGCCGATCTCATCCGGTTCATCGTCCGGATCGACGCCCTCTTCCCGCCGCCGGCATTCGGCCAGGTGCAGCGCTTCCTTCTCTACTGTAATGGCCGCCTTCAGTCGCGCGATCGCCTCGGGCAGTTGCTCATTCATGAAAACGCCCCGCGCCGTGCACTCCTTGCCGATAATTTCGTATAACCGACGCAGGTGTTCGGCAAACATCACCATGTCGCCGGAAGTGCTTGACGTTAATCTCACCAACATGGCCCAGCCTCTCTTCGTTCGACCCAATCAGATCTCGATCTCTTTGATTTCATTCTAGCCGCTGGAAGCGCCCTTTGCGGGGTAGAATCGCGTTTCCATTGCGCCTTCTTGCCCGGGGTCGGATGCGACCCGCCGCTCATCTGCCATGTCCTGGTTCAGACTTTTCCTGCCCTTCGCCGGCGCTTACTTTCTTTCGTATCACTTCCGGACGATCAATGCGGTTGTCGGGCCGATCCTGAGCAACGAACTATCGCTCGGCGCCGCCGATCTCGGTTTGCTGACAAGCACCTATTTCGTCGCGTTTGGCGCCACCCAGCTTCCGCTCGGCCTGCTGCTCGATCGCTACGGCGCCCGGAAAATTGAAGCGGGGCTGCTGCTGTTCGCCGCAGCCGGATCGGCAATCTTCGCCGCATCGACCTCGATCGACGGCTTGGCGCTCGGCCGCGGACTCATCGGCCTCGGCGTGTCCGCCTGCCTGATGGCCTCGTTCAAGGCATTCTCGCAGTGGGTTGCGCCGGAAAAGCTTGCCGCGATGACGGGCTGGATCATGACAGCCGGGACACTCGGCGCATTTGCTTCGACGGCCCCCCTCGATATCGCGTTGTCATGGCTGACCTGGCGCGAGGTTTTCTGGTTGCTGGCCGGGATCACATTCCTCGTGTCGGCCTGGGTATTCGTCAGCGTTCCCGAAAAGCCGGGCACGCAAAAGCCCGAGTCGATGGCCATTCTCTGGACCGGGCTGAAGGAAGTCCTGCGTAGCGCGCATTTCTGGCGAATCGCCCCGATCGGGTTTGCCCAGATCGGCGGATTCATGGCGATCCAGAGCCTCTGGTCGAGCGCCTGGCTCATGCAGGTCAATAGTTTTTCACGCTCGCAGGCGGCGGATCACCTGGCTGCGATGAGCATCGCCATGATCTTCGCCTATGTCCTCATCGGGCTGGTGTCCACCCGGCTGGCCAAGCGCGGTATCAGCCCGCGCATGCTGCTCGCCGGCGCACTCGGACTGGCGCTCACGACCCTCATCGCCATTGTCGCCGAGGCAAGCGAACACCACTACGTGCTGTGGATCGTTTATGGCGCGTTTTCAAGCTTCGGCACTTTGTCTTATTCGGTGCTCGCCAGCGACTTCCCGAACACGCTTTCCGGCCGCGTGAACACCACCTACAACCTCCTGAGTTTCGCCGGCGCCTTCGCGTTCCAGTGGGCCATGGGCCTCATGATCGACGGTCTGCGTGCAGCCGGCCACTCCGGCGCCAGCGCCCACCGCTACGCGTTCATCATGCTGATTGCCTGCCAGCTCGCTGCCTGGCTCTGGTTCATCAGCGGTTTCCGGCAGGCCCGGGGGAAATCCAACTAAACCGTACCGACGACAACGAAACGACCCGCGTAGCCAAAAAAAACGGCCGGCGCTATCGCCCGGCCGTTTTTCTTTGACCCTGACACCTTAGTGCTGGGGGTGGTGCTTCTTGCGCTTGATCGTCTTGAGTTGCGCAACCGCCTCTGCCAGTTCCGCCTCGGCAGCCGCATAGTTGATATCACCCGTGCGGTTTTTCAGCGCTTCCTCGGCCCGCTTCTTCGCTTCGATGGCCTTGGCTTCGTCCAGATCGTGCGCACGGATCGCCGTATCGGCGAGCAACGTGATCAGGTTCGGCTGGACTTCAAGAATTCCGCCCGAAACGTAAACCAGCTCGTAATCGTCGCGATCCGGAATTTTCAGCCGCACCGTGCCCGGCCGCAGACGCGTCAGCAACGGCGTGTGCCGGGGATAGATCCCGAGCTCTCCCGACTCACCCGGAAAAACGGCGAAGTCGGTCTCACCCGAGAAAATAGATTCCTCGGCGCTGACTACATCGACATGTACTCTCAGTGGCATCTTTCATTCCCCTGCGCGAGACGTCCTTCGAACAGAAGGGCGCCTCGACGCACTCGATCTTAGAGGGTCTTGGCTTTCTCGAAAGCTTCTTCGATGCTGCCGACCATGTAGAAGGCCTGTTCGGGAATGCTGTCGCATTCGCCGTCACAAATCATCTTGAAGCCCTTGATCGTGTCCTTGAGCGGCACGTACTTGCCGGGCGAGTTGGTGAACACTTCGGCGACGTGGAACGGCTGCGAGAGGAAGCGCTGGATCTTCCGGGCACGATAGACCGACAGCTTGTCTTCCGGCGAAAGTTCGTCCATCCCCAGAATGGCGATGATGTCACGCAGTTCCTTGTACTTCTGCAGCGTCATCTGGACCGCGCGCGCCACTTTGTAGTGCTCTTCACCAACAACCTGCGGATCGAGCTGACGCGAGGTCGAGTCGAGCGGATCAACGGCCGGATAGATACCCAGCGCCGCGATATCGCGAGAAAGCACGACGGTCGAGTCAAGGTGAAGGAAGGTCGTCGCCGGCGACGGATCGGTCAAGTCATCCGCAGGCACATACACGGCCTGAATCGACGTGATCGAACCGACCTTGGTCGAGGTAATCCGTTCCTGCAGGCGGCCCATTTCCTCGGCCAGCGTCGGCTGATAACCCACGGCGGACGGCATCCGGCCGAGCAGTGCGGACACTTCGGTTCCGGCCAGCGTATAGCGGTAGATGTTATCGACGAAGAAGAGGATGTCGCGTCCGTCATCACGGAAACGCTCAGCCATCGTCAGACCGGTCAGCGCCACGCGCAAACGGTTGCCCGGCGGCTCGTTCATCTGACCGAAGACCATCGCCACCTTGTCGAGAACGTTGGAGTCCTTCATCTCGTGGTAGAAGTCGTTCCCTTCGCGCGTCCGCTCACCGACGCCGGCGAACACCGACAGACCGGAGTGCTGCTTGGCGATGTTGTTGATGAGCTCCATCATGTTGACGGTCTTGCCGACGCCGGCACCGCCGAACAGGCCGACCTTGCCGCCCTTGGCGAACGGACAGACCAGATCGATAACCTTGATGCCGGTTTCCAGCAGTTCGACCGACGGCGACAGCTCGTCGAACTTCGGCGCCGGCTGGTGAATGGCGCGACGCTCTTCGGTCTTGATCGGGCCCGCTTCGTCGATCGGACGGCCGAGCACGTTCATGATGCGACCAATCGTCGCCTCACCGACTGGCACCGAAATCGGCTTTCCGGTGTTGCTGACCTTCATGCCGCGACGCAAGCCATCGGAAGACCCCAGGGCAATCGTGCGCACCACGCCATCACCGAGTTGTTGCTGGACCTCAAACACCAGGTCGGCTTCGCAACCGGCGTGCTCCTCGGCCTTGTCGAGCGCGAGGGCATCGTAAACATTCGGTATTGCGTCGCGCGGGAACTGGATGTCCACCACGGCGCCGATACACTGAACAATATTTCCTTGACTCATCGTCCTATCCTCAATCAATTAACCGGTTCGCAAGATCAGACGGCCGCTGCGCCGCCGACGATTTCCGAAAGTTCCTTGGTGATGGCTGCCTGGCGCGCCTTGTTGTACATCAGCTTGAGTTCGCCGATGACATTCTTGGCGTTGTCCGAGGCCGACTTCATCGCCACCATCCGCGCGCTTTGTTCGGAAGCCATGTTCTCGGCCACCGATTGATAAAGCAGCGCTTCGACGTAGCGGATCAGCAGGTTGTCAATCACCGACTTGGCATCGGGCTCATAGAGATAATCCCAGCGATTCTCGGTCTTGCTGCCGACGAGATCGCCTGAAAGCGGCAGCAGTTGCTCAATGACCGGCTCCTGCTTCATCGTGTTGATGAAGCGGGTATAGGCGATATAAACGACATCGACCTCGCCGCTCACATAGGCATCGAGGAGCACCTTCGTCGGTCCGATCAGTTTCTCGAGATGCGGCGTATCGCCGAGTCCGGTCAGATGCGACACCAGATTTGCGCCGGCACGTACCATGAAACCGAACCCCTTGTTGCCGACCGCCGACACCTGAAGGGATTTTCCCTCGGCATCCCATTCCTTCATCTTGCCGAGCGCCAGGCGCAGGACATTGGTATTGAGACCGCCGCACAACCCCTTGTCGGAGGTGACAACGATCAAACCAACGCCCTTGACCTCCTCGCGCCGTTCGAGGAACGGATGCGCATAGTCCGTCAGGGCGTGCGAAAGATTGCCCGCCACCCGCCGGATTTTCTCGCCATAGGGACGTGCCGCCCGCATCCGATCCTGCGCCTTGCGCATTTTCGATGCGGCGACCATCTCCATCGCCTTGGTGATCTTGCGCGTGCTTTCGACGCTCTTGATCTTGTTGCGGATTTCCTTGCCGCTCGCCATGACGATTCCCCCGTTCAGACCAGCGTGGCCTTGAACGCTTCGATCGCCTTGGTCAGCGCCTTCTCGGCCTCGCCATCGAGTTCCTTCTTCTCCTCGATGGTATTGGCCAGAGCAGCATGCTGCTGCTTGATGTAGCTTTGCATCAAGCGTTCGATTTCGAGCGCCTTCTTGACCTCGACATCGTCAAAGAAGCCCTGGTTCACCGCGTGCAGCGTGATGGCCATTTCCGACACCGCCAGCGGCGAGTACTGTGGCTGCTTCATCAACTCGGTGACCATGCGACCGCGATCGAGCTGTTTGCGGGTCGCCTCGTCAAGATCGGAAGCAAACTGCGCAAACGCAGCCAGTTCACGATACTGGGCAAGCGCCAGACGCACACCGCCGCCGAGCTTCTTGATGACCTTGGTCTGGGCCGCACCGCCGACCCGCGACACCGAAATACCGGCATCGATAGCGGGACGCACGCCCGAGTTGAACAGGTCGGTATCCAGGAAGATCTGGCCGTCAGTAATCGAAATGACGTTGGTCGGCACGAACGCGGACACGTCGCCGGCCTGCGTTTCGATGATCGGCAACGCCGTCAGCGAACCGGTCTTGCCCTTGACCTCACCATTGGTGAAGCGCTCGACATATTCCTCGTTGACGCGCGCGGCACGTTCGAGCAGGCGCGAGTGCAGGTAGAAAACGTCGCCCGGATAGGCTTCGCGGCCCGGCGGACGGCGCAGCAACAGCGACACCTGACGGTAGGCCCAGGCCTGCTTGGTCAGATCGTCATAAATGATCAGCGCATCCTGACCGCGATCGCGGAAGTATTCGCCCATCGTGCAACCGGCATACGGCGCGATGTACTGGAGCGCCGCCGATTCGGAGGCCGTCGCCGCGACGATGATGGTGTATTCCATGGCGCCATGCTCTTCGAGCCGGCGAACCACGTTGGCAACGGTCGAGGCCTTCTGCCCGATCGCCACGTAGATACAGATCAGGTCCTTGCCCTTCTGGTTGATGATCGTATCGACCGCCACCGCCGTCTTGCCCGTCTGCCGGTCGCCGATGATCAGTTCGCGCTGGCCGCGACCGATCGGCACCATCGAGTCGATCGACTTCAGACCGGTCTGCACCGGCTGCGACACCGACTTCCGCCAGATCACGCCCGGCGCGACCTTTTCGATCTTGTCGCTCAGCTTGGCGTTGACCGGACCCTTGCCGTCGATCGGCTGACCCAGCGAGTTGACGACCCGTCCGAGCAGCTCGGGACCGACCGGCACTTCAAGAATACGGCCCGTCGAACGCACGATGTCGCCTTCGGAGATCTGCTCGTACTCGCCGAGCACGACCGCGCCGACGGAGTCGCGTTCGAGGTTGAGCGCCATGCCGAAGACACCGCCGGGAAACTCAAGCATTTCCCCTTGCATCACATCGGCAAGACCGTGAATCCGGCAGATGCCGTCGGTCACCGACACAACCGTGCCTTGCGTCCGGGTCTCCGAGCCCGTGTCCAGATTCTGAATCTTGCTCTTGATCAGTTCACTGATCTCGGAAGGATTCAATTGCATGCATTTCTCCTAGTTCTTGAGCGCTGCGGCCATTGCGTCGAGCTTGCCGCGAACGGAAGCGTCGAGAATCTGATCGCCCACAGCGACCCGGACGCCGCCGATCAGGCGCGCATCGACCCTGACGCGAGGTTCGAGGCGCGTCGCAAAATGCGCTTCAAGCTCTTTCATCAGATTGTCCAGTTGTGCGTCGTCGAGAGGGAAAGCGCTGGTGATTTCCGCTTCCCGGATGCCCTCGTCGGCGCTCTTGAGTTGCTCGTAGATATCCCGAATGTCGGGCATGACCGAAAGACGCTCATTTTCCGCCAGCAATCCGACAAACTTCGCGAGATCCTGGTCTTTCTCTTCACCGAAGAGCGAAATGAACAGTTCGGTCACTTGGCCCGCAGAAAACCTCGGATTGCCCACGATTCTGGCCATTTCCGGATCAACGACAATCGCGGAAAGACGCTCCAGGCGTTCCGACCAGACGGACTGTTTCCCGGTTTCCCGCGCCAGGCGAAACACTGCCTGCGCATAGGGACGAGCGATGGTGACAGACTCGGCCATAAGGGTCAGAGGTCCTGCTTGATTTGCGCCAGCAAATCGGCATGAGCCTTGGCATCGACTTCACGACGCAGGATTTTCTCCGCGCCGGCGATGGCCAGGTCGGCCACGCGCTCGCGCAGCGCTTCCCTGGCTCGCGCCGCTTCCTGCTCGATTTCTGCCTTGGCGCCCGCTATCACCTTGTCAGCCTCGATGCGCGCCTGCGCCTTGGCTTCCTCGATGATCTGCTGCGACTGTTTTTCCGCCTGGACAAGAAGCTCAACGACCTTTTCCTTGCCTTCCCGGACCGTCTCCGCCGAATGCTTGGATGCCAGCTCGAGGCTTTGCTTGCCTCGTTCCGCCGCCGCCAAACCCTCGGCAATCTTTGTCGCACGTTCGTCGAGCGCTTTCACGATGGGAGGCCATACGAATTTCATCGTAAACCACGCCAAGATGAAAAACACAACGAGCTGGGCGACCAGAGTTGCGTTCACATACACAGTGATCTTCCTCCGCTGAGGTGGATCGAAGCGTCGCTTACTTGACGACGAACGGGTTGGCGAAGGCAAACATCATGGCGATACCGACACCGATCAGGAACGCCGCGTCGATCAGACCGGCCAGCATGAACATCTTGGTCTGCAGCTCGTTCATCAACTCGGGCTGACGGGCCGAGGCTTCGATGTACTTGCCACCCATCAGGCTGATGCCGATACACGCACCGATAGCACCCAGACCGATGATCAGACCGCAGGCCAGCGCCACATTGCCGAGAACAATTTCCATGACTACTCCTTCAGATTGATGAGTTACAGCGTTAACAATTGAACCAATAAAAGCAAAAATCAGTGCCCTTCGTGCGCCTGGCCGATATAGACCAGGGTCAGCATCATGAAGATGAAAGCCTGCAGAACGACGATCAGGATGTGGAAGAGCGCCCAGAAGGTACCCGCCACCACATGGCCTGCCCACATCAGCGAGCCGCCCACGCCAGTCATGCTCGAGAAGCCCATGCCCATCAACGCGATCAGCATGAACAGCAGTTCGCCCGCATACATGTTGCCGAACAGCCGCATGCCGTGCGAAACCGTCTTGGCCAGAAATTCGATCATCTGCATCAGGAAGTTCGGCAGATACAGTGCCGGATGATTGCCGAACGGCGCGGTGAAGAGCTCATGCACCCAGCCGCCCATGCCCTTGATCTTGATGTTGTACCAGAAGCAGAGCAGGAGGACGCCGATCGACATGCCGAGGGTGCCGTTCAGATCGGCGGTCGGCACGACGCGCAGATAGGCGTGCTCGTTGCCGGTGGCGCCTTGCCAGAGCATCGGCAGCAAATCGACCGGCAGGAAATCCATCGAATTCATCAGGAAGACCCAGACGAACACCGTCAGCGCCAGCGGCGCGACGAATTTGCGCGACTCTTCGCTGTGGATGATCGAACGCGCCTGGCCGGCGACCATTTCGAGCAGGATCTCGACCGCCGCCTGCGCCCGTCCGGGCACCCCGGAGGTCACCCGGCGCGCCACCACCCACATCAGGAGCAGGCCGATGACGCCCATCGCCACCGAGAAGAAAAGGGTATCGAGGTTGATGACCGAGAAATCGACGACAGATGCCTGCGGATGCCCCGTGGTGTTGAGGTGCCCCAGATGGTGGACGATGTAGTCGCCCGCACTCGGAACATGAGCCGCCGCTTCGTGACCGGTTGTTGCCATATCAGGACTTTTTCCAGAAAGCCAAAAAACCCGCTTGCACTGCAAGCACCAAACCGCCCAGCAAGGAGAACCAATGCAGGTCGGCATAATTCTTGACGATCAACACCAGCAGCCCGACCGTCAGGGCCATCTTGATGAATTCACCAAGAAAGAAATTGACCGGGTACGAAGCCTTCGGACGCTGCGTGACCCTGCTCAGGCGCAACGCGAACAGAAAATTGGGGAGCACGCATACGATGCCGCCCAAACCTGCCGAAACCGCTCCATGAAACCCTGCCCATCCGCCCGCGACCGCAACCGCCACTCCGGTCGCCATCAACTGCAGAAAGACCACTCTGAACAATTGTGCAACCCCAAAAAAAAGAAGGCGGTCCTTGCCAGCCACCGGACCGATTGTTGTTTTTCGTTGTTTCAATGCGACTTTATATCACAGGCCGAGCGAATTGCACTATTTCGGATTTCCGACAATTGATGTCAATAATTCTCACTCTCAACTGTTTCGAATGCACTTCCCTCAGCCCGCTTCTGCAATACAAGTTCAGCGCATCCGCTGCAGGATGCCGTCCAACTGGTCGAGATTGGAAAATTCAATCTGAATACGCCCGCCGCCGGCCTTATTGGTACGAATCTCCACCGCCGCACCGAGCACATCGGACAATTCATCCTGCAAACGGAGCACGTCGCGATCCGGCTTGGCGGCTTCGGCCGCCTTATGCGGTTTGAGTGCCTGCTGGGCCAGACGCTCGGCCTCGCGCACCGACAGGCCTTTCTGCACGATGCGTTGTGCCAGCTGCACCTGCAAGGCGCCGGACAACGGCAGCAAGGCTCGGGCATGCCCCATATCAAGTTCGCCGCTCATCAGCAGGTCCTGGACCGGCTGCACGAGTTGCAACAGGCGCAGGAGATTCGTCGCCGCCGGCCGCGAACGACCGACCGCGTCGGCCGCCTGCTGGTGCGTCATCGAGAATTCGTCGATCAGGCGTTGCAGGCCTTGCGCTTCTTCAAGTGGATTCAGGTTTTCGCGCTGGATGTTTTCGATCAGCGCCATGGCCAGCGCCGCCTCGTCCGGGATCTCCCGGATCAGCGTCGGCACTTCGGCCAGGCCGGCAATCTGCGCCGCACGCCAGCGCCGTTCGCCGGCAATGATCTCGTAGCGTTCTTCGAGGCCACCGAGCGGGCGCACGAGAATCGGCTGCATCACCCCTTGTGAACGGATCGACGCCGCCAACGTTTCCAGCGAGGCACTGTCCATCCGCGTCCGCGGCTGGTATTTGCCGGGCTGCATCTGGCCGACCGGCAGCGCGCGCTGCTGATCGCGCCCGCTGTTGTCATTGCCGGCAAGCAACGCATCGAGACCGCGGCCGAGACCTTTCATTTTCATTGTTCCACTCCTTGTTCCGTCGGCGCACGGACAATGCCGTCACGCCGATCGAGTAATTCCTGCGCCAGGGCCGAATAGGCCTGCGCGCCGCGCGACTGCTTATCAAAAGCGATCACCGGCTTGCCGTAGGACGGCGCCTCGGCAAGACGAACGTTGCGCGGAATGATGGTGCGATAAACCTTGTTGCCGAAATGCTCGACGAGTTCGCCGGATACCTGCTGCGTCAGCGTCGACCGCGGATCGAACATCGTGCGCAGCAGGCCCTCGATTTCAAGACGCGGGTTGAGATGCGCACGCACCTTCTTGAGCGTCGCGACGAGATCGGTCAGCCCTTCGAGCGCATAGTATTCGCATTGCATCGGGATCATCACCGCGTCGGCCGCGGCCAACCCGTTGACCGTCAGCATGTTGAGCGCCGGCGGACAGTCCATCAGGACGAAATCATATTCACCGAGCACCGGCGCGAGCGCGTCGCGCAAGCGGTACTCGCGGCCGTTCATGTCGATGAGATCGACTTCGGCACCGGCCAGCTCGCGGTTGGCCGGCAGCACGTCGAAACCGAAATCGGTCCTGATCCGCGCATCGAGCACGGTCGATCGCCCGATCAGGATCTGATACACCGTCGGCAGGGCTTCGCGCTTGACGATGCCGCAGCCGGTCGTGCCGTTCCCCTGCGGATCGAGGTCGATCATCAGCACGCGCTGATCCAGCGCCGCCAGACAGGCCGACAGATTGACCGCTGTCGTGGTCTTGCCGACGCCGCCTTTCTGGTTGGTCACCGCCAGTATTTTCGCCAACTCGTTTCTCCCCTGACTAATGCGCTGCCTTGTTCAGAACGACCAGATGCCGATCGCCATCAACACCGGGCACGTCGAGCCGATGGATGGCGCCAAGCTCCACCGTCGCCGGCAGCCGATCGAGTTCGCCCTGCGGATGGACGCCCTTCATGGCCAGCCAGACGCCACCCTCCGCCAGGAGGTGCGCAGACAAGGTCACGAAATCGGCGAGTTCGGCAAAGGCGCGCGATGTGATCGCAGTAAAGCCGCTCTCCGGATGATACTGTTCGACCCGGCCGGCGTGAACGGAAATATTCCGCAAACCCAGTTCAATCGCCGCCTGTTGCAGGAAAGCCGCCTTTTTCGTGTTGCTGTCGAGCAAGGTGACCGACAGATCGGGACGGGCAATGGCCAGCGGAATGCCTGGCGTGCCGCCGCCGCTACCGACATCGAGCAGACGACCGGCCGGCACGAAGGGCAGGATGGCCAGCGAATCGAGCAGATGATGACTCACCGCCCGCTCCTGCTCGCGCAGGGCGGTCAGGCTGTAGGTGCGATTCCATTTGTAGAGCAGCGCCAGATAGGCAAGGAGACGCTCCTGCGCGACGGCGCCAAGATCGACGCCCATCGCCACCAGCCCCGCCGACAGTTGTGCCGCCTGGCTCATGCCTTCTCCCGGCCGACGTCGAGCGCCTGGCGCTTGAGATAGACCAGCAGGATCGAGATCGCCGCCGGCGTCATGCCCTGGATGCGCGAGGCCTGGCCGATCGTTTCGGGCCGGTGCCGCAACAGCTTCTGACGAATTTCGGCCGACAGCCCGCCGATGCTGTTGTAATCGATGGCGGCCGGCAGCCGCGTTTCCTCGTTGGCCTGGTTGCGCTCGACTTCCTCGGCCTGGCGATCGATGTAACCCTGATACTTGGCCTGGATCTCGATCTGCTCAACGACCAGCGGATCGCTGACGCCGACGCTGCCCGGCGCCTCACCGACGCCAAGCGTCATCAGGTCGGCATAGGTGACGTCGGGGCGGCGCAGGAGTTCGTGCAGCGTGTATTCATGTTCGATCGGCTTGCCGAGCACCTGCGTCACCGTGGCCATATCAATCTTGTCCGGATGCACCCAGGTCGAGCGCAGCCGCTCCTGCTCACGCGCAATCGCCTCGCGCTTGGCACAGAAGGCGGCCCAGCGGGCATCGCCAACCAGCCCGAGCGCCCGCCCCTGTTCTGTCAGGCGCATGTCGGCGTTGTCCTCGCGCAGGCTCAGGCGATATTCGGCACGACTCGTGAACATGCGATACGGCTCGGCAACGCCGCGCGTGATCAGGTCGTCGACGAGGACGCCGAGATAGGCTTCGTCGCGTCGCGGCGACCAGCCTTCCTTTTCCTGGGCGAACAGCGCCGCGTTGGCACCGGCCAGCAGTCCTTGCGCCGCTGCCTCCTCATAACCGGTCGTGCCGTTGATCTGACCGGCGAAGAAGAGGCCGCGGATCGCCTTGGTTTCGAGCGTCGAGGTCAAGCCGGTCGGATCGAAATAATCATATTCGATGGCGTAACCGGGACGCAGGATATGACAATTCTCGAGCCCCTTCATCGAACGCACCAGCGCCAGCTGAACATCGAACGGCAAGCTCGTCGAGATGCCGTTCGGATAAATCTCGTGCGTCGTCAGACCTTCGGGTTCGAGAAAGATGTTGTGGCTGTTCTTGGTCGCGAAACGATGGATCTTGTCTTCGATCGACGGGCAGTAGCGCGGCCCGACCCCTTCGATGACGCCGGTATACATCGGCGAACGGTCGAGGCCGCCGCGGATGATTTCGTGCGTCCGCTCGTTGGTGCTCGTCACCCAGCACGGCAGTTGACGCGGATGCTGGCGTGCTTCGCCGAGGAAGGAGAACACCGGCAAGGGATCGTCGGAATGCTGCTCGGTCATGACCGAGAAGTCGATGGTCTTGCCGTCGAGACGCGGCGGCGTACCGGTCTTCAGGCGGCCGGCCGGCAACTGCAGTTCGCGCAGACGCGCGGCCAAGGAAATCGAGGGCATGTCGCCCATGCGCCCGCCGGTCGATTGCGACAGGCCGACGTGGATCTTGCCGTTGAGGAAGGTTCCGGCCGTCAGCACCACGGCACTCGCCGAAAAGCGGATGCCGTGCTGGGCCACTGCGCCGACAACCCGGTCGCCTTCGACGATCAAGTCTTCGCACGAGAGCGCGAAGAGCGTCAGATTCGGCTGGTTCTCGAGACGCGTCCGGATCGCCTGCCGATAAAGCACGCGGTCGGCCTGCGCGCGCGTCGCCCGCACCGCTGGCCCCTTGGACGAATTGAGAATGCGGAACTGGATGCCCCCCTCGTCGGTTGCCGCGGCCATGGCGCCGTCGAGTGCGTCGACTTCCTTGACGAGGTGGCCCTTGCCGATGCCGCCGATCGACGGGTTGCAACTCATGGCACCAAGGGTGTCGAGATTATGCGTAAGCAATAGCGTCTTCACGCCGATGCGGGCGCTGGCGAGCGCCGCCTCGGTGCCGGCATGGCCGCCACCGACCACGATCACATCGAAACGTTCAGGAAACTGCATGAGGAAATATCCAGCACTGGCAAATCGGGAGGGTTGCGGATTCTACGCCAATTCCATGAAAAATAACAGGTTTCCAGTATTATCCGGAAAAATTCCGAATGAATGCAAAGGCATGCCATTGCTTGCAATGGTCATACTCGCTTGCCCGGAAGACCCGGCTCGCGTAAGGTGCGCCCACATGGCCCAACCCGATTCCGCCCTCACCGCCGACTTGCTGTTTTCGCTCAGCAAGGATCTCGCGCGCATGCGCGTCCTGCTTGTCGACGGCCAGATCGCCGCACGTAACTCGTTGCGCATCCTCCTGTCGACGCTCGGCGTCAAATCGATCCACGGCGCCGGAACGGCGGCGGAGGTCGTCCGCCAGGTCAAGGCCAATAATTTCGACATCATCCTCTCCGATTATCACCTCGATGACGGCCGGGATGGGCAGCAACTGCTCGAGGAGTTGCGGCAGCAGCACCTGATTTCGTCATCGACGGTATTCATCGTCATCACCGCCGAACGCGGCTATCACAATGTCGTTTCTCTCGCCGAACTGTCCCCCGACGATTACCTGATCAAGCCATTCACCGCTGACCAACTGCAGGGCCGGCTCGCCCGCGCCATTCAGAAGAAGCGGCACTTCGCGCGCCTCCTCGAGGCACTCGACCGCGGCGCCTATGCCAGCGCCCTGGATCACTGCGACGCGCTGCTGGCGCAAAACACGCCTTTCGTTTTCGACTGCCTGCGCTTCAAGGGCGAGACGCTCAACACGCTGGAGCGCTACGACGACGCCAGACTGATCTATCAGCGCGTTCTCGACACGCCGACACCGCCGGCCTGGGCCCGCATGGGCATGGCAGTTGCGCTGCGCGGCAAAGAGCAACTCGAACAGGCCGAGTTGCTCGCCGCCGATCTGATCGACGATTTTCCCGAGTTTCTCGCCGCCTACGATTTCGTCGCCAGCGTGCGCGAGGAAATGGGACGGCTACCCGAAGCGCAGGACATTCTGCAGCAAGCCGCTGGCATTTCACCCAACAACACGATCCGCCAACGCCTGGTCGGTGACATCGCCATACTCAATCAGGATCTCGATACGGCCCAAGACGCCTACGGCCGCGTGCTTGATCGTCGCCAGGGATCATCGCTGCGCAGTATCGACGACTACACCAATCTCTCGCGCGTGATGATCGACAACGAGCATGTCGACGAGGCCAGGAAAGTGGTCGACGACCTGCGGCGCGATTGGCGCGGCAGCAAGCACGGCGAAATGGCCGCGCTGGTGATGGACAGCCTCTGCGCCCACAGCGAAGGTGCCGCCGACCGCGCCAAGGAGGCGCTCGACAAGGCTCTGACGCTGCACGAGGAACTTCAGGGCGACGACACCGCGGCACAACTGTCGCAGAAGATCCTCGTCGATCTCGCCCATGCCTGCCTGACAAATAACGCAACCGACAAGGCGCAGGAGATTTTTTCCAAGGTCGCGACGGAAAACTACGAAGACCGTCACCTGATCGCCCGCATCGGGGATGTGTTCACCAAGGCCGGGATGGCCGAGGCCGGCCAGACCCTGCTCGACAAGATCAGCCGGGAAATCGTCGACCTCAACAACCGCGGCGTACTGGCGGCACGCAGCGGCGACCTCGACGCCTCGGTCAGGATGCTCATCGAAACGGCACAACGTGTGCCGAACCTGCAGTTCCTCGTCAATGCCAGCAAGGCCATCTTCACGCTGATCGAACAACGCGGCTGGGTCAACGATTATGCCGATCTCGGCCTGCGCTTCATCGAGCAGGCCCAGGCGAAGGAGCCTCGCCATCCCAAGGTCATTTCGGCGCGCGAACTTTACCAGCGCGTCGCGCGCAAGTACGGGATCGCCACCGCGCCCATCGGCACCCGCAGCGGCGGCGAAAAATCGGAAGCTTAAGCGCCCGCGCCGCTCAGACGGCGCCCTGAGCCTCGACGTACAAGGCGTACAGGGAATGCGAGCCGGCCATGTAGAGCCGGTTGTTTTTCGGCCCGCCGAAGCACAGGTTGGCGCAGCGCTCCGGCAAGCGGATGAAGCCGATCGGCATGCCCTCGGCATTGAACACCTTGACGCCGTCCAATTCCTCGGGTTTGCCGCGAAGGGCATAAACACGACGACCGCCGGCGCCCTCGCCCGGCGCCGCTTCGAGCGTGCCGTCGCTGCCCCAACCGCACCAGAGATTGCCGTCGCGATCGACCCGGAAGCCATCCGGCGCGCCGTGGTCACTGGCGTCGATCAGCTTCGTCTTGTTGGCCAGCGTGCCGTCCGGACGAACGTCATAGGACCAGATGCTGCGGTTTGGCGTGCCTTTCCACTCGACGACATAGAGCTTCGTCTCGTCCGGCGAGAACGCCAGCCCGTTCGGATTGACGAGGTCGGAAATCACCGCGCTGAGCGTGCCGTCGGGCGCAATGCGAAAAACATGGGAGGCAGCCTGCTCGGGCGTCGCCTTGAAGCCTTCCCATTCGCCGTTGATACCGAACAGCGGGTCGGAAAACCAGACCGAACCGTCCGACTTGACGATGACGTCATTGGGCGCGTTGAGCCGCTTCCCTGCGTAGCTGTCGGCCAGCACCGTGATGCGGCCGTCGCGCTCGGTCCGCACCACGCGCCGCGTCAGCGAATGCTCGCAGGTGATCAGCCGCCCCTGCCGGTCGCGCGTATTGCCGTTGGCGAAGTTCGCCGGTTCGCGAAAGACGGTGAAGCTGTCGTCCCGTTCGCTGTATTTCATGATGCGGTTGTTCGGAATGTCGCTGACCAGCAGGCAGGCCTCGTCGGGCAGGTACACCGGGCCCTCGGCCCAGCGCATGCCGGTCGCCAGCCGCTCCAGCGAGCTGCTGTAGATCCGGTATCTGAGAAAGGACGGATCGAGGATCTCGACAGCCGGATCGGGATAGCGCAGACTCGGCCGAAAGTCGCCGGCGCCACCGCAACATTCGTTTGGCATGGTCATCAGGTAATCGGCGCCGGATTGAACACCGCAAGCGAATTGAACAGCCCCCACTGGTCGGCCCAGGTCTTCTTACGCCCGCTCGCCACATCGAGAATCAGGCGGAAGATCTCCCAGCCGACATCCTCGATCGTCGCTTCACCGGTAGCGATCGTGCCGGCGTCGATCTCCATCAGATCGTGCCAGCGGGCCGCCAGGTCGCGGCGCGTCGCCACCTTGATCACCGGCGCCGCCTCAAGTCCGTAGGGCGTGCCGCGCCCGGTCGTGAACACCTGCAGCGTCATGCCGGAAGCAAGCTGCTGCGTGCCGCAGACGAAATCGCTGGCCGGCGTTGCCGCATAGATCAGGCCTTTCTGCTTCACCTTCTCGCCCGGCGCGAGGACACCCGAAATGGCGCTCTTGCCCGACTTGGCGATCGAGCCCATGGCCTTCTCGACAATGTTCGCAAGACCGCCCTTCTTGTTGCCCGGCGTCGTGTTGGCCGCCCGGTCGGTCTGTCCGAGCGCCAGGTAATCGTCATACCAGGCCATCTCGCGCAGCAGCGCCTTGCCGACTTCCTCGTTGGCGCAACGCGGCGTCAGGAGGTGGATAGCATCTCGCACTTCGGTCACTTCCGAGAACATCACCGTCGCGCCGGCGCGCACCAGCAGGTCGGCGGCATAGCCGACCGCCGGATTGGCGGTGACGCCGGAGAAGGCATCGCTGCCGCCGCATTGCAAGCCGACGATCAGGTCGGCGGCCGGGCAGGTTTCGCGCCGGCGCGCGTTGAGGCGCACCAGATGCACTTCCGCCTGCTTCATGATGTTGTCGACCATCGACTGAAAACCGGTGAATTTCTCGTCCTGCAGGCAGACAATGTCGTCGCTGACGACCTTGATCGGTATCGTCCCTTCGCCGCCCTGATTGAGCAGGCGGTCCGGCGGCAGCTTCTCGCAGCCCAGGCTGACGACAAACACCTCGTTGCCGAAATTCGGGTTCAGCGTCAGATTATGGATCGTCCGGATCGGCACCACCGCCGCCGGCGCGTTGATCGCGACGCCGCAGCCGTAGATGTGGTTGAGTCCGACAATGCCATCGACATTGGGATATTTCGGCAGCAACTCGGCCTTGATGCGCTTGACGACGTAATCGACGACACCGGCGACACACTGCACGGTCGTCGTGATCGCCAGCATGTTCTTGGTACCGACGGTGCCATCGGCATTGCGGTAACCCTCGAAGGTATAGCCATCGAGCGGCGGCAGCGGTGCCGGCACCTTGGTTGCCAGCGGCAGGGTTTCGAGCGGCGGCGCGACCGGCAGGCGCACCAGCGACTCCTCGATCCATGCCCCGCGCGCAATCGGCTTCTCGGCATAGCCGATGACTTCGCCATAACGCAGGATTGGCGCGTCCTGCGCCAGGTCGACGAGCGCCACCTTGTGGCCTTGCGGTACATGCTCGCGCAGCGTCAGACCGTCATCGAAGACGGTGCCGGCAGGCAGGCCGCCAGAGTTGACGACGATCGCGACGTTGTCGGTGTCATGCACCTTGATGTAGAGCGGTTTGGCAGGCTTCTTTGCGTTCATATCCGATATTCCAGAGGAGTTCACAGCATTTCCAGCGGGGTGGCGCGCTTCGGCGGCGGGAAGAGGCGGTCGAGCGCGGCCAGCACCGGCGCGTCAAGCTGACACTGCAGCGCCGAAAAATTCTCTTCGAGGTGCGCGCGCGTCGATGCTTTCGGGATAGCGATCACGCCATCGCGCTGCAGCAGCCAGGCGAGCGCCAGCTGCGCCGGTTGCCAGCCGGCGGCCTGCGCCAGTTCGCAATAGCCGCGATGCCGCAACAGGCGCGCCTGCTCGATCGGCGAATAGGCCATGACCGGAATCCGCCTTTCCTGACACCAGGGCAGCAGATCCCATTCGATGCCGCGCCGCGTCAGGTTGTAAAGCACCTGATCGACCGCCAGCGCCTCGCCGCCGGTGACATCGCACCATTCATTCAGGTCATCGGCATCAAGATTGCTGACGCCAAAATGACGGATCTTGCCGGCCGCTTTCAGCGCCTCGAAGGCTTCGATCGTTTCCTCGAAGGGTACGCTGCCGCGCCAGTGCAACAGATAGAGATCGAGGCAGTCGACGCCGAGCCGGCGCAGGCTGCGTTCGCAGGCGGCCTGCGCCGCCTTGACGCCGGCATTGTGCGGATAGACCTTGCTGACCAGGAAGACGCGCTCGCGGCGACCACGGATCGCTTCGCCGACAAGCTTTTCCGACGCCCCTTCGCCGTACATCTCGGCGGTATCGATCAGCGTCATGCCGAGGTCGATGCCGTGCTGCAAGGTCGCAATTTCCTCGGCACGCCGCGCCCGGCTTTCGCCGATCATCCAGGTGCCCATGCCCAGCGCGGGCACGGACTCGCCCGCCGGCAGACTGACGTGTTTCATTGCTTGCATCCTTTCACCACAGCGCGGCACCGTATGACCGGCCTCACTCCTTGAAGGTTTCCTCGCGCTTCTTGCTGATCGCCGGCAGCAGCACCACAACCATCGCCACCAGCGAGACGGCGAGCAGCGTCGCCGACAGCGGACGCGTCACGAACACCGAGAAGTCGCCTGAGGACATCAGCAGCGCGCGGCGCAGGTGCTCTTCCATCATCGGACCGAGGATGAAGCCAAGCAGCATCGGCGCCGGCTCGCATTCGAGCTTGCTGAAGAGATAGCCGGCGAAGCCGAAGAAGGCCATCATGAAGACATCCCACTCGGTGTTGTTGATGCTGATGACACCGATCGCGCAGAAAACGATGATGACCGGGAACATCAGGTGATACGGCGCCGTGATGAGGCGCACCCAGAGACCGATCATCGGCAGGTTGAGCACGATCAGGAAGAAGTTGCCGATCCACATCGACGCGATCAGGCCCCAGAACAGCGCCGGCTGCTCGGTCAGCACCGCCGGTCCCGGCTGGATGCTGTGGATCATCATCGCGCCGATCATGATCGCCATCGTCGGGTTGGACGGGATGCCAAGCGTCAGCATCGGGATGAACGAGGTCTGCGAACCGGCGTTATTGGCCGACTCCGGCCCAGCGACACCCTCGATCGCCCCTTCACCGAACGGGATCGGATTCTTCGACAGCTTTTTCTCGACGGCGTAGGACGCGAAGGACGACAGCACCGCGCCCCCGCCCGGCAGGATGCCGAGGAAGGAACCGACGACCGTGCCGCGCATGATCGGCGCCAGGATCTGCTTGAAGTCTGCCCATGACAGACGCAAGCCCGATACTTTCCTGGCCATGACGTCGCGGGTTTCCTTTTTTTCGAGGTTGTTGATGATCTCGCCAAGGCCGTACATGCCCATCGCCAGCACGACGAAATTGACACCGTCGGCGAGCCACGGCTGACCGAAGGTGAAGCGCTCGGCGCCAGAATTGACGTCTGTACCAATGATGCCGAGCAGCAAGCCGAGGAATATCATGCCAAGCGCATGAAGCAGCGACCCATGCGCAAGGACGATCGAAACGACGAGGCCGAGAACCAGCAACGAGAAATATTCGGCCGGACCGAACTTCAAGGCCATGTCGGCGAGCGGCGGCGCAAACAGGGCGATGAGGAAAGTGGCGATGGTGCCGGCGATGAAGGAACCGATCGCCGCCGTCGCCAGCGCCTTGCCGGCGTCACCGCGCTTGGCCATGGCATGGCCGTCGAGCGCGGTAATCACCGAGGAGGCCTCGCCCGGCAGATTGACGAGAATCGCCGTCGTCGATCCGCCGTATTGGGCACCGTAGAAGATCCCGGCCAGCATGATCAGCGCGGTGACCGGCTGGAAGCTGAAGGTTACCGGCAGCAGCATGGCGATCGTTGCTACCGGGCCAAGGCCGGGCAGGACGCCGATCAGGGTGCCGAGGACAACACCGACGAAACAGTAGAACAGGTTGGCCAGCGAGAACGCCGTGCTGAAACCGAGTGAGAGATTAGCCAGAATTTCCACAGAACCCCCTCACAGACCGAGCCACGGGCCGAAGATTTGAAATGGCAGCCCGAGTCCCTTGACGAAGACGAGCACGCTGAACGCACTGGTGATGACGGCCAGGATCAAGGCCGTCCGCAGGCGGAATTTGTCGCTCGCCCAGGCGCTCGCGACCACCAGCAAGATCAGCGACAGCGCGAGCCCGACACCGCGTACGAGCAACCCGAAAAGCACGACGCTGCCGAGGACGAGAAAAATTTCCTTCCAGTAGAAGCGCCGTATCGCCTCGCCCGAATGCGTGAACGAGCGAAAGATCGAAATGGTGCCGACCAGTACGAGCAGCCCGCCCAGTACCGTCGGAAAGTATCCGGGCCCCATGCGGACGCTGGACCCCATGTTGTAACCGCTGGCGACGGCAATCGCCCCGGCGCCGATCAGGGCGTACATCAGCCCTGCATAAAAATCCTTTGGATGCTTGATGAATGATCCCATATGCGTATTCCCCTGCCTCCACCCTTCCCTGCGTCGCCTGCCACACTGCCGGCATTGCCCGCAGTACGGCCAGCTTTGCTGCCTCTCTCTGTCCGCGGCCGGGGCGGCGACGATCGCCGCCCCGGCCGGGGCTACTTTTTCATTCTGGTGTTGCCAAGCCTTGCAGCATCAGTCGAGCGTGATCTTGCCGACCTCGATGACGGTCTTCCACTTGGCGAGTTCGGCATTCAGGAAACGCGTAAACTCGTCGGGCGTCGAGGCGACAATTTCAAAGCCCGGATCGGTCAGCTTCTTGGCCGTTTCGGGATCCTTGAGTGCGGCAACCATCGATTCGTGCAGCTTGGCCTTGACGTCGGCCGGCAGCCCCTTCGGCGCGCCCAGCGCCTGCCAGGAAGTCACCACCATATCGCGATAACCAAGTTCGACCATCGTCGGCACGTCAGGCAGCAAGGCGGAGCGCTTCTCGCTCGTCGTCGCCAGCGCACGCAGCTTGCCAGCCTTGATATGCTGGATCACGTTGTTGAGGTTCTGGAAGGACACTTCGGCGTGACCCGCCACCAGATCGGCGATCGCCGGGCCACCGCCCTTGTAGGGCACGTGGATGCCGGTGGTATTGGTGATCATCCAGAACAGCGCGATCGACAGGTGGTCCGACGAACCGGCACCCGACGACGGGAAGGTGACCTTGCCGTTCTTCTGCTTGAGATAGGCGATCAGTTCCTTGACGTCCTTGGCTGGCACGTTCGGATTGACGACGAGGATGTTGGGCGACTTGACGGCGACCATCAGGAGATCGAAATCCTTGGCCGGATCGTAGGCCAGGTTCTTCTGCAGGAAGGGATTCGCCGCCCAGACGCCAATCGAGGCGCAGAGCACGTTATAGCCGTCCGGCGCAGCGCGCTTGATCTGCGCGGCGCCGATGGCACCGGTCGCACCCGGCTTGTTTTCGACGATGACTGGCTGGCCGAGCTTTTCGCTCATCTTCGGCGTCATGATGCGCGCCAGCATGTCAGTCGAGCCGCCCGGCGGGAACGGCACGGTGATCGTCACCGGCTTGTCGGGAAACGCGGCATGCGCTGCCGTCGCGACGAACGCAGTGGCGAGCAGTGCCAGGATCGTTTTTTTCATGGTGAACCTCTCCTCCGTGGTTTATGAACTTTGTTGCAGGACGTCCGCATTCAGACGCGGACGCCAGTTTGGGCTGGCGCGCCTAAGGTCACAGAATCAGCACCGCCCGGAAATCATTGACGTTGGTCAGCGTCGGCCCGGTGACAACCGCATCGCCCAGCGCCCCGAAAAAGCCGTGACCGTCGTTGTCGGCCAGCGCGTCCTTCGGGCGAACCCCCTGGGCCCAGGCACGGGTAAGCGAATCGGGCGCAAGATAGCCGCCGGCGATCTCTTCCTGCCCGTCGACGCCGTCGGTATCGCCGGCGATCGCGTAAACGCCGAGCAGGCCGTCAAGCGCGACGCCGAGCGACAGCAGGTATTCGACGTTGCGACCACCGCGGCCCTTGCCGCGCACCGTCACCGTCGTCTCGCCGCCCGACAGCAACACGCACGGCGGCTGGAAGGGCTGCTGGAAACGCACGACCTGGCGCGCGATCCCGGCCATCACCTTGCCGACGTCGCGGGCTTCGCCTTCGATCGCATCGCCGAGAACATGCGCCGGAATACCGGCCTTGCGGGCTACCGCTGCGGCGGCTTCGAGCGCCATCATCGGCGTTGCGATGAAATGCGTTTCACAGCCGGCAAGACGGGGATCCTCGGGCTTGACCGATTCGCCGCGGCCACTCTCGAGCGTTTCGAGCACCGCCGGCGGCAACCGGATGCCGTAGCGGCGAACGATCGCCAGCGCGTCCTCGCACGAGGTCGGGTCGCCAACCGTCGGACCCGAGGCGATGTCACATGGACCGTCGCCCGGCACATCCGAAATCAGCAGCGTCACCACCTTCGCCGGATGACAGGCGGCGGCCAGGCGGCCGCCCTTGATCGCCGACAGATGGCGCCGCACGCAATTCATCTCGCTGATGCTGGCACCCGATTTAAGCAGTTCGCGATTGACCGCCTGCTTGTCCTCGAGACTGATCCCCGGCAAGGGCAAGGGCATCAGGGCCGAGCCGCCACCGGAAATCAGACAGAGCACGAGATCGTCGGCGGTCAGTCCCTGGACGAGATCGAGGATACGCTGCGCTGCCTTCAGCCCCGCCGCATCCGGCACCGGGTGGGCCGCTTCGACGATCTCGATCCTGCTGCACGGTACCGCATACCCGTAGCGCGTCACGACCAGCCCAGAGAGGGAACCGGGATAATGGTCCTCAAGCACGCGCGCCATCGCCGCCGAGGCCTTGCCGGCACCGATGACGATCAGCCGGCCGCGCGGCGGCGCCGGCAAATGACGCGGAATGCCGTGATGCGGCTGCGCCGATTCGATCGCCGCCCGAAACATGTCCTCGAGCAACTGACGCGGATTGATTGCTGTACTCATTCGCCGATTCCGTCCCTGACTCAGTTTGAATGATGCCCTCCGTCACCGCTCCTGAGCGGAACGATGACGAAGCAATGGCCCGATCAGGCTTTCTGCCCGATCTCGAAATTGGCCATCAGTTCGAGCGCGCGCACCATGCCCGAATGATCCCAGGCGCTGCCGCCATGCGCGGCGCAGCTGTTGAAAAGTTCCTGTGCCGTTGCCGTATTGGGCAAGGACAGGCCCAGTTTGCGCGCCGAAGAAAGCGCCAGATTGAGGTCCTTCTGATGCAACTCGATGCGGAAGCCCGGGTTGAAGGTACGCTTGACCATGCGATCGCCGTGGATTTCGAGGATCTTCGACGAAGCGAAGCCGCCCATCAGCGCCTCGCGCACCTTGGCCGGGTCGGCACCCGCCTTGGCGGCAAAGAGCAGCGCTTCTCCCACCGCCTCGATGTTCAGCGCAACAATGATCTGGTTGGCGACCTTGGCCGTCTGCCCGTCACCGTTCCCGCCAACCAGCGTGATGTTCTTGCCCATCAGATCGAACAAGGGCTTGATGGTGTCGAAGGCCGCCTGGCTGCCGCCGACCATGATCGACAGCGTCGCGTTCTTGGCGCCGACCTCGCCACCGGACACCGGCGCATCGAGGTATTCGCAGCCCAGCGCATTGATCTTTTTGGCGAACTCCTTGGTCTCGATCGGCGAGATCGAGCTCATGTCGACGACGATCTTGCCGGCCGACAAGCCCTCGGCGATCCCGTTGGCATCGAAGAGGGCGGCGGCGACGTGGGGCGTGTCGGGCACCATCGTGATGATGATGTCGGCCTTCTGCGCCACTTCCTTGCCGCAGCAGCAGGGCTTACCGCCTGCATCGATCAGGGCTTGCGGGACGCTCGGAATGCTGAAGAGATACACCTCGTGGCCCGCTGCAATCAGGTGGCCTGCCATCGGCGAACCCATGATCCCCAAACCGACAAAACCGATCTTGCTCATTTCACTTCTCCCGTTCAAAGATGCGCAGCCCGAGCTGCGTTAATAATGACATTGGTGCTGACAATGCTCAAAGAAACTTGTCGCGCAAGGCTTGCGTGGCGTTCCGGAAAACGCCGAGATCACTGCCGACGGCGACGAAGGTCGCGCCCATCTCGATATAGCGGCGGGCATCGGCCTCGACCGGCGCCAGAATACCGACCGGCTTGCCGCGCTTTTTGGCCGCCCCGCATGCGCGCTGAATCGCCGCCTGAACATCGGGATGCGACGGATTGCCGATATGGCCCATGGTCGTCGACAAGTCGCCAGGACCGATGAAGATGCCGTCCACCCCTGGTACCTGACAGATCGCGTCGATGGCGTCGATCGACTTCAGATTCTCGATCTGCACCATCACCGTAATGTTGTCATTGACGATCTTGAAGTAATCCTTGACCGTCCCGTAGCGGTTGTTGCGTTGCGAAACCGACAGGCCGCGCACGCCGTCCGGCGGATAGCGCGTTGCCGCCACCGCTGCCCGGGCCTCATCCGCCGACTGAACAAACGGAATCAGGAAATTGTGGAATCCGGCATCGAGCAGTCGCTTGATTTCAACCGTATCGTTCCATTGCGGCCGCACCACCGGTGCGCTGGGGCTATCCTTCAGGGCCATCAACTGCGGAATAAAGCTCAGCACATCGTTCGGCGAATGTTCGCCGTCAAGCAATATCCAGTCAAAGCCCGCCAATCCGAGCACTTCGGTGGTGATCGGACTACCCAGCGAACACCAACAGCCGATCAACTGTTTGCCGGCAATCAGATCCTGGCGAAACCGATTCGGGAAGGCCGTATAGGGCTGCATTTCACTCATGATTTTCATCCTTAACGTACAAGGCAGGGACGCTTGTTATTGAAAGTCCAACCGGGAATCAGGAACTGCATGGCCACCGCGTCATCGCGCGCACCCAAGCCCATCGCCAGGTAGGCCCGATGCGCTTTTTCCACTTCGGCCATGTCGATTTCCAGACCGAGACCCGGCTTCTTGGGCACGCGAATCAGGCCGTCCTTGATCTGATACGGCGCCTTGGTCAGGCGCTGTCCGTCCTGCCAGATCCAGTGCGTGTCGATCGCCGTCACCTTGCCCGGCGCCGCCGCACCGACCTGCGTGAACATCGCCAGCGAAATGTCGAAGTGATTGTTCGAGTGCGACCCCCAGGTCAGCCCGAACATGTCGCACAACTGTGCGACGCGGACCGACCCCTGCATCGTCCAGAAATGCGGGTCGGCGAGCGGAATATCGACGGACTGCAGCTGGATCGAATGCGCCATCTGGCGCCAGTCGGTGGCGATCATGTTGGTCGCCGTCGGCAGGCCGGTGGCACGACGGAACTCAGCCATCACTTCACGGCCGGAGAAGCCGGCCTCGGCGCCGGTCGGATCCTCGGCATAGGCGAGGATGCCGTGCTTGTCGCGACACAGGCGGATCGCCTCGGCCAGCGACCAAGCGCCGTTCGGGTCGAGCGTGATGCGCGCCTGAGGGAAGCGTTCGTGCAAGGCGATGATCGCCTCCATCTCCTCGTCGCCCGAGAGCACACCACCCTTGAGCTTGAAATCGTTGAAGCCATAGCGCGCATGCGTCGCCTCGGCCAATCGCACGATCGATTCAGCAGTCAGCGCCTCCTCGTTGCGCAGGCGGAACCAGGCGTCGTCGGCGTTTTCTTCGCTGCGATAGTTGAGATTGGTCTTCTTGCGGTCGCCAATGTAGAAGAGGTAACCCAGAATTTCGACCGCCTCGCGTTGCATGCCCTCACCGAGCAGCGCTGCCACCGGCACGTTCATGAATTGGCCGAGCAGATCGAGGAAGGCCGATTCCACCGCGGTCACCGCATGGATCGTCGTGCGCAAATCAAAGGTCTGGAGGCCGCGACCGCCGACATCGCGATCAGCAAAGGCCGAGCGCATGGCGTTGAGAACATTGTTGTATTCGCCGAGCGTCTTGCCGATGATCAGGGACCGTGCGTCCTCGATCGTCTGCCGGATCTTCTCGCCGCCCGGCACTTCGCCGAGGCCGGTATTGCCGGCGCTGTCCTTGAGAATGACGATATTGCGCGTGAAGAACGGTCCATGCGCCCCCGACAGGTTGAGCTCCATGCTGTCCTGCCCGGCGACCGGAATGACCTGCAGATCCGTAACCTTCGGTGCGCCACTGATAGTTTGCCCTGCTGAAACCAAGATAACCTCCACGAATTTATTATTTCCCCAGCCTGGAAGTACCGACGGGTCGCATTTCGCCCCGTCTTGCGCCGCTTCGTCATACGTCGTCGTACGTCGTATCATGGAGTATAAAGTGATGTAGAATATTTGCAATAGGCAACCCGCCGCTTTTTACCTCAGCCGCCATGAACAACGAAAAAACCGCCGTCCAGCCCCGCCGACGCCCCGTCAGCCTTGCGCAGGAAGTGATGAACGACCTGGCGGAACGGATTCGTTCCGGCCGTTATCGCCCCGGCGACAAGCTACCGACGGAACCCGAGTTGATGGTCGAACAGGGCGTCAGCCGGACCGTGGTGCGCGAGGCGATGTCACGATTGCAAGCCGCCGGACTCGTCGAAACGCGACACGGCGTCGGCACCTTCGCACGCGCGCCGTCGGCGCCGAAGCTCGACCTCACCACCGTCGTCACCATCCGCGATGTGCTCGCCATGCTGGAGTTGCGCATCAGCCTCGAAACCGAGGCTGCCGGACTGGCCGCGCAACGGCGCACCGAGGAGCAGCTCGGCCTGATGCGCGAAGCCCTCGCCGCCTTCGAACAAGGCGTCCGCAACGGCGAACGCTCGATCGAGGCCGATTTCCAGTTCCACCTGCAAATCGCACTGGCTACCCACAACAAGTATTTCGAAGAGTTCTACCGACACCTCGGCCCGACGACCATCCCGCGCACGCGCATCGACATTTCCAAGCTCTCGCTCGAGCCCGGCCAGGACTACCTGCTGCGCACGAACCGCGAACACGAAGCGATCCTCGACGCGATCTACCGGCAGGACCCGCAGGCAGCGAGCGCCGCCATGCGCATGCACCTGACCAACAGCCGCGAACGCCTCAAGCGCGCCAGCGAGAATTCCGCACCGGTCGACCTGCCGATACAGAACTGACGTCGTACGACAAGAGCACTACCGGGAAGTCGTCGCTTCCAGAATTTTCCGTACAGGTGCGGGAAGCGCCGAGCTTGCCATGGCCGACCAGGGACGCCAGAGCAGCTGTTCCGGCAGCGTGCCTGATTGCGGCAGCGACTCGACACGGCAGAACGACACGTGCATGAGCAGACGAAAATGCGTAAACACATGACGCAGCGCCGGCAGGGGCTCTTGCGAAACCAGGCGGCATCCGCAAGCGGCGGCCAGCGCCTCGGCGCCTTGCCAACCGGAACCACCGCCCTGTTCGGGCAGGCTGAGCAGGCCGCCCCAGATTCCCGTCGCCGGACGCTGTTCCAGCAAGACGTTTTCGCCGTCGGACAGCAGCCACATCGTCGTCTCGCGTTCGGGTAAAGGCTTGCGCTGCCGCGCTTCCGGCAGCTCGTCGACACGACCTTCGGCCAACGCACCGCACGAGGTTCTGAGCGGACAGGCGGCGCAATCGGGTGTCGACCGGGTGCACAGCGTCGCGCCCAGATCCATCAGGCCCTGCGTATACGCCTCGATCCCGTCCTCCGGCAGCAAGGACTCGGCGAGCGCCCAGAGCGATCGCTCGATGGCTGGCGCGCCGGGAAAGCCGGCGATGCCGAAATGCCGGGTCAATACGCGTTTGACGTTGCCGTCAAGAATCGCCGCATGCACGCCGAAGGCAAAGACGGCAATCGCGGCGGCCGTCGAGCGCCCGATCCCGGGCAGAGCCGCCAGCGCTTTGGGATCTTGCGGAAATTCGCCGCCGTAGTGCTCGACGACCGTTTGCGCGCAGCGGTGAAGGTTACGCGCCCGGGCGTAATAGCCGAGGCCCGACCAGTTTTCGAGAACGGATTCGACCGGCGCCCGCGCCAGCGCGTCCACCGTCGAAAAACGCTCGAGAAAGCGCGCGAAATAGGGAATGACCGTCGATACCTGCGTCTGCTGCAGCATGATTTCCGACAGCCAGACCCGATAGGCATCACGCGTCGACTGCCAGGGCAACTGATGACGCCCGCAACGACGCTGCCAGTCGATCAGGCGACGGGAGAACGAGGGATCGGCAGGAATCGCGGAGGAAACGGGCGAAGAAATACGCATGGAACTGATCGGCAAACAGGGCGGACGATCTTAGCACGCCCGCCCACGTTGCCTGACTGCGCCGGGAAAAGCAGGCATTCCCGGCGCCCGGTGGCGCCGCCTAGCGCGCCTTGGCCGCCTGCGCGGCGTGCTCGCCGGCGATGCGACCGGAATTGACGGCAAAGCCAATCGTGCTGCCCGCCATCAGCAGGTCATAGCTGTCGCCATACATGCCACCAGCATCGTTGCCGACAACATACAGTCCTGGCACCGGCACTTCCTGTTGATTGACCGCCTGCAGGTTCTCGTTGACCTTGACGCCGCCGAGCGTGCCGAGGGTGGTCGCCACGCTCTTGATCGCGTAGAACGGCGGCTTGCTGACGGCTTGCAGGAATTTGGCATCCTTGGCGAAATCGCGATCATGGCGTACGGCGACGTTTTCGTTGTAACGCACGATCGTCTTCTTGAGCGCCTCGACCGGCATACCGGTCAACTTGGCGAGTTCGTCGATCGAATTGGCTTTGAAGGCGATCCCGTTCTTCTGCCCGCGCTGGAAATGCTCGTCAAATTTGTCGAGCTTGGCCGTCACCGGCACCATCACGCCAACGCCGACATCGATGCCCTTGGTCTTCATGTACTCAAGCGTATTCTGGTCGAAGACGACGAACATCGTGCCGCCCTGCTTTTCGAGCGCGTTGCCTGCGAACGGCCACTGGAAGATGATGCCTTCATCGGCAAAACGCTCGCCACGCGGATTGAGCCACAAATGCGGCTGCTTGGCGGCAGCGCCGATATGCGAGGTCGTCGATTCGCCGACCGGACCCGGACGGTACGACGCCACGACTTCGGTCCCCTCCGCCGCTGCGCCGGCGGCCCATGCCATCTGGATGCCGTCGCCGGTCTTGCCGATGTTGGCGACCGGCATCGCATTCGGGAAGCGCACGTATTTCTCCAGCATTTCCTTGTTGTTGCCGAAGCCGCCGGTGGCGATGATGACCGACTTCGCGCGCAATTCGATCTTTTCGCCGTCCTTGCTCTTTGCCAGCACGCCGACGACCTTGCCGTTTTCCTTGATCAGGTCGGTCGCCGATGTTTCCGTCATGATCGGGTAACCGAGCGCCGTGAATTTGTCCTGCAGCGTCTTGATCCAGCCGGCGCCGCGTCCGTGATAGATGTGCCAGGTGTACAGACCGCCCGGATAGTTGGAGGTCAGCTTTTCGAAGGTCACGCCGTTGGCTTTCAACCACTCGATCGAATCGGCGGACTTATCGACGAAAGCCCGGACCAGCTTCGGATTGGCACGCCAGTGGCTGTAATCCATGATCAGCTTGAAGGCCTGGTCGGTCGTCAGGGTGTAGTTCATCTCGCGCTGCAAGGAACTCTCGACGGCAAATATGCCTTCCGAGAACTGGCCAGTGCCGCCCGTGCGCGCCTGCTTTTCGAGCACGACGACCTTGGCGCCCTTTTCCGCCGCGGCATAGCTGGCGGCAGTGCCGGCCGCTCCGGCGCCGATCACGACAACATCGGTATTGATCGTCTGGTCCGCCTGCGCGGCAATCGCCAGCGTCGACGCAACAATGGCAGCAAACGCCCTGACCCTGAGTTTCATAGCATGACTCCTGAAGTGAATAAGACGGAAAAAGCTGTGCATCCCTCGCAAAACGGGATACCGGCCCGTTCTTTTCCCTTGTTCGATGGCCGGCACCTTGCATCCGGTCTGTTTGCAATACCCATGCCAAGAACATGGAATAAGTCATGCCATTGATTTTTCGATTTGTTTTATAGAAACCAGTGTTATCAAAATTTCCCATCCGACATAATCCGCCGTATTTGCCAGATCGACTATCGTATTGGATAGAATACGAGCGTAACTATCGCCAACGACAGTTCCAATGAACGACCTCGACCCGGCCTTCTACCGCAGCGTCACCACCGCCATTTGCAGTTCGAGCGAAATCGGCATCGCCTTGCATCGCGCCCTGCTGGCCTTGCGCGAGCGGATGCCGATCGACCTGATGATCATCTGGGTGTATGACGACGCCCAATCCGGCCTGCGTAAAATCGCCATGGCTTCCGAGGACGGCGGACACGACAGCAACGAACTCATGCGCCTGAATCCGGCGACGCGGGCGAAGCTGTTGCGCATGGACATTCCCCACACCGTCATCGAACGTACCGGCCTTAACCCGGTCGTCATGCGCATCGTGAACCACCCGGATGCCGACCCGGTTGCGCGCAGCATGAAAAAATACTTCATGCCACAGGATTATTCGTCGATGGTCATGTATCTCGACAGCGACGGCAAACGCATCGGCACGCTCTTTGTCCGCGCCGAAGGGACGCAACGCTACGAGGCAGCGCATGCGCAACTGCTCGCGCAGTTTCTCGAGCCTTTCACGCTGGCGGCTGCCAATGCCCTGCACCGCGAAGAAATGATCAAGCACCGCAACGCGCTGGCGGGAGACCAGGCACATGCCCGGCAGAGCGCCGGCAACCCGTCCGGCGATCGCATCATCGGCAGCGAATACGGCCTGAAAAACGTCATCGACATGGCGCGACAGGTGGCGACGATGACAAGCCCGGTGCTGCTGCGCGGCGAGACCGGCACCGGCAAGGACATGATCGCCACCGCCATCCACCGCCTGTCGGCCTTCCGTGACGGCCCCTTCGTCAAGGTCAATTGCGGTGCCATCCCCGAAGCGTTGATCGATGCCGAACTCTTCGGCCACGAAAAGGGCGCGTTTACCGGCGCCTTCTATCAGAAGCTCGGCTTTTTTGAACGCGCCGACAAGGGCACCATCTTCCTCGACGAAATCGGCGAACTGCCGCCGCCGGTGCAAGTCCGCCTGCTGCGCGTGCTGCAGTTCAAGGAAATCCAGCGCGTCGGCGGCAGCGACCCGATCCGCGTCAATATCCGTGTCATCGCGGCGACGCACCGTGACCTCGAGCAGATGGTCGCGGCGAAGGAGTTTCGCGAAGATCTGTGGTTCCGCCTCAACGTCTTCCCGATCTTCATTCCCCCGCTGCGCCAGCGCAAGGAAGACATCCCCGAACTCGTCAGCCACATGGCGACGAAGAAGAGCCGCGAACTCAACCTGCCCGGCACGCCGCTGATCGCCTCGTCAGCGATCAAGCGCCTGGCCGAATACGATTGGCCCGGCAACGTCCGCGAACTCGAGAACATCATCGAACGGGCGCTGATACTCTCCCGCGGCAAGACGATCGGCGTCGACACCCTCTTCCCCGGCGACACTCTACGAGCGGCCGCCCCACAACCGGCCACCGACACGATCCTGCCGCTCGACAGCATGCTACGCGAGTACATTCTCGGCGCGCTCGACCAGTGCGGTGGCAAGGTTCAAGGACGCGGCGGCGCAGCCGAAGCCCTGGACATGAACCCCAGCACCTTGCGCAACCTGATGAAACGCCTCGCCATTCCCTACGGTCGCAAGGCCGGCAACGAGTTCCGGCGCACGTCCTGATCTGTCTTGCATGGTTCGCAATGCAGTATTCTTGAACTTCCGCGCCGACGGCCAATCATAGTCAGCCGAACATTCTAATCGCATTTTCGCTGCCACAAACGGCCGGTTTGCGCGATACTAACCATCGGTCTCACTCGAAGAGGAACACCATGTCCGACAAGAAGAATCCGTCACGAACCATTTTTCTGGGCGCCGTCGCCGTCGGCGTGCTCCTGACCGTGGTGGTCTGGCCGCTCTCGATGCTGGGCAAGGGCGGCGCCTCTCCTGCCGATGCCGACGAAGCCGAACTGCGCATCCAGCCGGTCGCCCGCGTCGAAATGCAGAAGGCGGAGAGCGTCAAATCGGACGGCAAGCCGCGCAGCGGCGAGGCGATTTACGCCAGCGTCTGCAAGGCCTGCCACGAAGCTGGCGTCGCCGGCGCACCGAAGACCGGCGACAAGGCGGCGTGGGCGCCACGACTCGCGACCGGCATGGCTGCCCTGCTGAAGTCGGCGACCAACGGCAAGAACGCCATGCCCGCACGCGGCGGCGCGCCCGATCTCAGCGACGACGAACTCAAGGCCGCCGTCACCTATCTGACCGGAAAGGCAAAATAGGCGCTTCGTCACGGATTCCTGAACAACAAAAGGGGCGCCATATGGGCGCCCCTTTTTACATCACGCCACCCGTCGGGTGGCGTTTCCATCTCTTGATTACTTCGCTGCGGCAGGCGTTGCAGGCGTCGCCGGCGTGGCCGGTGCCGCCGGCATGGCATGCTTGCCTTCGGCCTTGGCGGCCTTGTGCTTGGCCTTGGCCAGGCCCTTGCCTTCCTCGCCCTTCACCGTCGGCTTGGCAGCAGCCGCCGGAACTGCGGGGGTCGCGGCGACGGCCGGCTTGGCCGCCTCGGCGGGTTGCGCCGGAGCTGCGGCAGGCGCCTGAGCAAAAGCCATCGAACCGAACGTCGCAGCAATGACAACAGCAAGAATTTTCTTGAGCATGATCAATCTCCAGTAAGTGAGTTGTGCAACTCGGTCGGTTCGATGCACCGTGCAATCTGTTCCGGCCTTGGTAGCAGTAACGCCTGGAGATTCGCCGCGGATGTCAGCGCTTGGGTAACGTCGGGTAACGCCGTGTGACCAGGCCGGGGCGCGCCCCGGCCCGCCCGATCAAAGCGGTTGCGGCAAGCTCACGCCGTATCGGACCGCTTTCGCCGTCAACGCCTCAAGCACCGCCGGCGAAACGTCGACACCGTTCAACTCGGCCTCGCGCATGCGCTTCTGCGCCATTTCTCCCGGCAAGCGGACGGGCTTGGTCGGATCGATCGGCGCGTTGGCATGGCAACGGTCGATCGTGAAATCGGCCTGACGGAGAAAATCGGCGCGGCCGCCAAAGGCCGCCGGATCCATGACCTGCAGGAAGACACCAGCGCCCCAGCGCTTCTCGGCATCCGGACGCCCGAAGCCGGCAAGGCCGTGGGTGAGCATCTCGACCATCAACGACAAGCCGAAGCCCTTATGGCCGTATTCGAGGCCACCGAGCGGCAGCAGCGTGCCGCCGACGCCCGGATCGATGACATGCGGATCAGTCGTTGGAATGCCCTTGGCATCGATCAGCCAGGGATGCTCGAACTGGACATTGGCGGCCGCCTTCTGTTTGGTCATGCCGACCGTGGTGATCGAGGTGCTGACGTCGATCCACACCGCCTGCTCGGTTCCGGGGTAGCCGATCGCGATCGGATTCGGCGTGAAGATCGGTTCCGTTCCGCCATACGGCGCGATGAAACCCGAGGCCGGGTCCGATGACGCCAGCATGACGACGAGACCGCGGTCGGTGACCTGCTTGATTAGCGCCGCCAGGCAAGCGATATGGTGACTGCGACGAATGACGCCGGTGACGACGCCGTGTTCGCCGACACGGTCGCAGGCTTGCGTCAGCGCTGTCGATACCAGCCACGGACCGGGCAGGTAACGACCGTCCCAGACGAAAACGGCGCCGCTGTCGCGCATCACTTCCGGCTCGCCCGCCGTCGTCATCAACCCTTTCTCGATCTGGTCGAGATACTGCGGACACAGCGCCATGCCGTGCGTGCGCTGGCCGACCATGTCGCCGGTCACCAGCACGGTCGTCACCGCCTCGGCCTTGTCGGCTTCGAGGCCGGCCGCGACGAAAAGCGAGGTCGACAATTGTTTCAGGGATTCGATGCTGTAGCGCTGCGTTGCCATTCATGCCTCCGGTATATGAAATGCGAATCGCAAACCCAGCATTCTACGGCATCTGCCATACCAGGCGCCGGGTTTCTCGTGCATTCCGGAGCCTAGCCAGCCTTCCCGGCCAGCATCGCGCGCATCGCCGCCAGACGCGCGGCGCCGCTCGCCTTGTCCGGCGGCGCCTCGGTCTTGCCGCCGGAAAAACGCAGATCCTCGCCCATTTCGGCGATGAAACGCGAGGGTTCGCAAGGGAAGAAATCGCGCCCCTGTTTGCGCCGTTCGGCATAGGTCACATGCAGCGAGCGCTGGGCGCGGGTGATGCCGACATACATCAACCGGCGCTCCTCCTCGAGCTTGACCGGATCGAGCGATTCGCGGTGCGGCAGCACGCCCTCCTCGACGCCGATCAGAAAAACGTGCTTGAACTCCAGTCCTTTCGAGGCGTGCAGCGTCGATAGCTGAACGGCATCGGGCGCATCGGCGTCCTCGCGTTTTTCGAGCATGTTGATGAGCGCGATCATCTGCGTCAGCTCGATCAGGTTCTTGCCGTCCTCCTCGCCGCGCCGCGTCAGCCAGCCGACGAGTTCCTGCACGCTCTCCCAGCGCGCCATCGCCACCTTGCGCTCTTCCTCGCTCATCAGCCAGGCTTCGTAGCCGATGGCGCCGAGCAGGTCGTTCATCACCGCGCCCGCCGGTTCGCGTTGGGCGCGGTATTCGACGCGATTGATGAATTCGCAGAATTCGACCAGCGGACCGAGTTGGCGCGCCTGCACGCGACGGGCGAAACCCTCCTCGAAGGCGGCGGCGAAGAGCGAGATGTGGCGTTCGCCCGCATAGGTGCCGAGCGCTTCGAGCGTCGAACTGCCGACACCGCGTTTCGGTGTCGTCACCGCCCGGATGAAAGCCGGATCGTCGTCGTTGTTGGCGAGCAGGCGCAAATACGCGGTGATATCCTTGATTTCGGCTTTGTCGAAAAAGGACTGCCCACCCGAGAGCAGATACGGCACACGCTGGTCGCGCAGATGCTGCTCGATGACGCGCGCCTGGAAATTGCCGCGGTAGAGGATGGCGTAATCGGAAAACTTGCCGCGATGCTCGAAGCGGTGCGCCTGAAGCTTCATCGCCACGTGCTCGGCTTCCTTCTCGCTGTCGCGGCAGACCGTCACCGAAATCGGCTCGCCGTGCCCGAGATCCGACCAAAGCTTCTTGTCGAACAGTTTTTCGTTGTGCGAGATGACCGCGTTGGCAGCCTTGAGGATGCGCACCGTCGAACGATAGTTCTGTTCGAGCTTGATCAGTTTGAGGTTCGGGTAATCGCGCGGCAGGCCGCGCAGGTTCTCGATGTCGGCACCGCGCCAACCGTAAATCGCCTGGTCATCGTCGCCAACCGCGGTAAAGGCCGCCCGCGGCCCGGCGATCTGCTTGAGCAGGCGATACTGGCAGGCATTGGTGTCCTGGTATTCATCGACGAGCAGATAACGCAACCGGTTCTGCCACTTGTCGAGCACCTCGGGATGGGCGTCGAAGAGCAACACTGGCAGCACGATCAGATCATCGAAATCGACGGCCTGATAGGCTTTCAGCGTCGCCGCGTAGCTGGCATACGCCTGTGCCGCCAGTTTCTCGATCTCGCTCTCGGCATTGGCGAGCGCGGCGTCGGGCTGGATCAGCCCGTTCTTCCAGTTGGAGATCAGCGTCTGCAGACGACGGATCGTCGCCTTGTCAGCACTGCCCGAGAGATCGGAGAGAATGGCGAAACAGTCGTTCGAATCGAAGATCGAAAAGCGCGGCTTGTAGCCCAGCACCTTCGCCTCCTCGCGCAGGATGCGCATGCCGAGCGAGTGAAAAGTCGAGATCGTCAGCCCGTCGGGCTTGCCATCGAGCAGTTGCGCGACGCGCTCCTGCATTTCCTTGGCAGCCTTGTTGGTGAAAGTGATCGCCGCGATATTCGAGGGCGAGAAGCCGCACTCCTGGACCAGGTAGGCGATCTTCTGGGTAATTACGCGCGTCTTGCCCGAACCGGCGCCGGCAAGCACCAGCAAGGGACCGTCAAGATAGCGAATGGCTTCGCGTTGGGGGGGATTGAGGACAGCGGACATCGGAATGCAATGACAAACAGTTGAAACGGCGGCGCCCCGGACAATGCCGGGCGCCGGCTACCAAAAGAACGGCGTCAGCAGGGCCGCCAGCAGCAGCCCGACGATCGCCAGCAAGAGGCGATTTTGGCGACGCTGGGTGGCGTTGAGTTCGGCCAGCAGCGGCGCCAGATCGCTCGTCGGCGCCTGCGCCAGCGCCTGATGGACGAGACGCGGCAGTTGCGGCAGGGTTCGCGCCCAGGTCGGTGCCTCCTGCTTGACCGTTCGCAGCAGGGAGCGCCAGCCGAGCTGTTCGTTCATCCAGCGCTCGAGGAAGGGTTTGGCGGTGTCCCAGAGATCGAGGTCCGGATCGAGCTGGCGGCCGAGGCCTTCGATATTGAGCAGCGTCTTTTGCAGCATGACGAGTTGTGGCTGGACTTCGACGTTGAAACGGCGCGAGGTCTGGAACAGGCGCATGAGTACGCGGCCGAAGGAAATCTCACGCAAGGGCCGGTCGAAGATCGGCTCGCAGACGGCACGAATCGCCGCCTCGAACTCGTCGGCACGCGTCTCCGGCGGCGCCCAGCCGGCTTCGATGTGGGCCTCGGCGACACGCCGGTAATCGCGCCGGAAGAAGGCGAGGAAGTTCTGCGCAAGGTAATTTTTGTCACGCTCGCTGAGCGTGCCGACGATGCCGAAATCGAGCGCGATGTATTTGCCGCGGTGCTGCGCGTCGATCGCCACGAAGATGTTGCCCGGATGCATGTCGGCGTGGAAAAAACCGTCGCGGAAGACCTGCGTGAAGAAGATCTCGACACCGGCGCGCGACAGCGCCCTGAGATCGACGCCAGCATCGACCAGCATGTCCTTCTGGCTGATCGGCAGGCCGCGCATGCGCTCCATGACCATGACGCCGGTCGTGCAGAAGTCCCAATGGATTTCCGGCACCAGCAGCAGCGTCGACCCGGCGAAATTACGGCGTAGCTGCGAGGCATTGGCTGCTTCGCGCATGAGGTCGAGTTCGTCGTAGAGATACTTGGCGAACTCGGCGACCACTTCGCGCGGCTTGAGGCGCCGACCGTCGGCCCACAGCGATTCGAGCAGCGCGGCCGCCGAATCGAGCAGCGCCAGGTCGTGCGCGATGGTCTTTTCCATGTCGGGCCGGAGAATCTTGACGGCGACTTCATGGCCGCCATCCTCGGGCTTGAGACGGGCGAAATGCACCTGCGCCACCGACGCGCTCGCCACCGGCACCTCGTCGAACTCGGCAAACACCGCGCTGGCCGGACGGCCATAGGCCGCCTCGATCTGGGCGTGGACGAGCGGCGGTGCGAACGGCGGCACCCGGTCCTGCAGCTTGGCGAGTTCGTCGGCGATATCGAGCGGTAGCAGATCCCGACGCGTCGACAGCACCTGCCCGAACTTGACGAAGATCGGCCCCAGCGACTCCAGCGCCTGACGCAGGCGTACCGCGCGCGGCTCGCTCAGATGCGCGTGTCCGCCGAAGCGCAGCAGGCGCGACAAAGCCGCGAAGCGTCCGCTCGGCTCGTGCTCGAGAATCATGTCGTCGATGCCGTAGCGGCGGACGATTCCCAGGATTTTGGCAAGACGAAAGGCGCGCATCGGACAGTCGGAAAGTGCAAAAGCGTGAGTGTATCCCGAATCGCCCGTGACGCTGCCATCAAAGCGCGCCCGCGATCCCCTCGCAGCCGCTAAGATGGCGTCAGACGGATGTCATGAACCGATGCCGTCGCCATTGCTTTTAATTCCGGCTTTATCTATATTGCTGCATCGAGTTAGCATCGTTTCACCACCATTCCGAAACACCATAACAAGGAGGGCTTCAGCATGGTCTCTACGAAGCGTTGTATCGGCTTTCTCATTGGTCTGGGTCTGAGCGGCCTGGCCGTGGCTCAGCAGCCCGTCGTCCTGCGCTGGGGCGACGTTGTCGCCGGCGGCCATCCGCAGGTCGTCATGATCGATCGCGTCGCCGCCGAAGTGAAGGCAAAAACCAATGGCCGGGTCGACATTCAGGGCTTCCCCGGCGGCCAGATGGGCAGCTCCCGCGACATGATCGAAGCGGTCGCCAACGGCACCCAGCAACTGATCACCGAAGGCGCCGCCAATTTCGGCGCCTGGATTCCGTCGATCTCGGTCACCGAAGCGCCCTTCGTCTGGCGCAATCCGGCGCACCTGATCAAGGCGATGAACGGCCCGCTGCTCGAAAAATACAACGAGCAGCTGATCAAGGCGCGCGGCATGCGCATCCTCGGCGCGGTCTATTACGGCACCCGTCATCTCACCACCTCCGATCGCGCCATCAAGACGGTCGCCGACGCCAAGGGACTGAAGGTCCGCGTTCCGGAAAACGACGTCTTCAAGCGATGGCCGAAAGTTGGGGGGCCAAGCCGACGCCGATGAATTTCAATGAACTCTACCTCGCGCTGAAGACCGGCACGGTCGATGCCCAGGAAAATCCGCTGCCGACGATCAAGTCCGGCAAGTTCAACGAGGTCCAGAAGTACATCATCCTCACCGGCCACGTGCTGACGCCGCGTCTCGTCGTCGTCAACGAAGCCGCCTGGCAGAAGATCCCGGCCGCCGACCGCAAGATCGTCGAAGAGGCGCTGAAGACGCACATGGCCTGGGCCGACGACCAGATCCAGAAGCAGGAAACGGCGTTGATCGATGAGTTCAAGGCTGCCGGCGTAACGATCCTCCTGCCCGACGTGGAAGCCTTCCGCAAGGCCACGCTGGCCGTCGTGCCGCCCAAGTTCGAAGCCAAATGGGGCAAGGAAACTTTCGAGAGCATCCTGAACATGAAGTAAGCACGCCCGGCCTCTTTCGGACGGAGGTCGCCGCCCCGGCGCCTCCGCCCGGCGGTGGCCTGCAAACGCTCATCACACGGCAACACCGCTGGGAGGTCGAATGTCATCAGGAGTTTTCTCGCGTGCCGCGCTCAAGCTGCTGCACGGAACCGGGATCGTGCTATTCATCGGCATGGTGTCGCTGGTACTGGCGCAGGTCGTCGCCCGCAAATTCTTCGAGCCGCTCGTCTGGAGCGAGGAACTCGCCCGCTATGTCTTCATCTGGGTCGCGTTCATCGGCTGGGTCATCGCCACGCATAACCAGTCGCACATCCGCATTTCACTGATCACCGACCGTGCCGGTCCGCGCCTCAAGCTCGCGCTCGGTCTGTTCGCCAACCTGGCCGTGACAGTCTTCGCACTGATCTTCGTCATCAAAGGCATCAAGCTCGTCGAGAACAACCTCGACATCGAGACGATCACACTGTTCTTCGACTTCTGGCTGGTCTACGCCATCATTCCGGTCTCCGCAACCGCCGCCATCGTCGTCCTGATCGCCGACACGATTGCGCTCCTGCGCGGACATCACGCCGAGAAGGAGATCGTGCTATGACCAGCGTCATGCTCATCATCCTCGCCGTCTGGTTCGTCGCGCTCTTTTCCGGCGCCCCGATCTATGTGCTGATGGGGCTTGCCGGTGCCGCCTTCGCCTACGTCACCGACATCAACCTGATCGTCATCCCGCAGAAATTCACCAAGGCCGCCGACAGTTTCCCGCTGCTCGCCGCGCCGATGTACATCCTGATGGGCAGCCTGATGAATTCGTCGGGCGTCACCGAGCGCATCTTCCGCTTCGCTACCGTCTGCGTCGGCTGGTGGAAAGGCGGCCTCTGCCACGCTAACATCCTCGGCAGCGTCATCTTCGCCGGCATGAGCGGTTCGGCCGTGGCCGACGCCGGCGGCATCGGCGTCATCGAGATCAAGGCCATGCGGGACGCCGGCTACGACGGCGAGACCGCCGCTGCGATCACCGCCGCGTCGGCGACCATCGGTCCGATCATCCCGCCCTCGCTGCCGATGATCATCTACGGCGTCTCGGCCGAGACCTCGATCGGCAATCTCTTCCTCGGCGGCGTCATCCCCGGCCTGCTGATGGCCGCGGCGCTGATGGTGATGGTCCGCGCCCTGGCCATTCGCAAAAATTTGCCGAGCGCGCCTATTCCCGGACGCCAGGAAATCTGGGGCGCTTTCGTTGGCGCTTTCCCGGCGCTGATGTGCCCGGTCGTGCTGTTCGGCGGCATGATGACCGGCTTCTTCACGCCGACCGAGTCGGCCGGGGTCGCGGCCTTCTACGCCTTGCTCGTCGGTTTCTATTATCGCGACATCGATATCCGTCAGATTCCTCGCATCGTGCTCGAAACCGTCGAGACGACCGGCGTACTGATGGCGCTGGTGATGAGCGCTTCGCTGCTCGGCTACGCCCTCTCAATGTCGCGCCTGCCGCAGGAATTCGGCGGCTGGCTGACCGGCACGGTCAGTTCGCAGATCGCCTACCTGCTGATGGTCAATGTGTTATTGCTGATCGTCGGCTGCTTCATGGAAGCGATCTCGGCGATGCTGATCCTGATCCCGATCCTCGTGCCGCCCGCCATGGCGCTCGGCATCGACCCGACGCAGTTCGGCCTCGTCGTCGTGCTCAACCTGATGATCGGCACGATCACACCGCCGGTCGGCATCGTGCTGTTCATCACCGCGCGCGTCGCCGACCTGCCCTTCGACAAGGTCTGTAAAGCATCGCTGCCTTTCCTCTGGCCTCTCGTCAGCGTGCTGGTCGCCATCACCTTCGTGCCGTCGCTGACGACCTGGTTACCGGCCGTGTTCAAATAGTTTGCGAGGACTTGAAAAGGGCGACCGACAGGTCGCCTTTTTCTTTTCCGCGGTGGACAAGTCCGGCGCCGAGCGGCACCATTCCAGTCTTTTGATTCATTCGCCGGAGAATTTCGCATGCTCGGTCCGTTCGTAAATAGTGCCGCCCTCTTCGTCGGCGGCGCGCTCGGCGCCGTGCTCGGCAAAGTCGTCCCGCACCGCGTCAAGGAGGCGCTGCCGATGACCTGCGGCATCCTCGCGGTCAGCATCGGCACCTTCATGATCCAGAAGGTGCACGCTTTTCCCGCCGTCACGCTCGCACTCCTCGGCGGTTCACTGATCGGCGAACTGCTTTTCCTTGAGCGCGGCCTCGAACTGAGCGTCGGCTGGATGCGCAGTCAATTCGCCCGCTTTTCACCGGCGCGCCCAAGCGCGCCGGTCAACGACAAATTCATCACCAAATTCGTCAGCATTCTGGTGCTGTTCTGCGCCAGCGGCATGGGCATTTTCGGCGCCATGCGCGAAGGCATGACCGGAAATTCGGAAATCCTGCTTGCCAAAGCCGTGCTCGACTTCTTCACCGCCTTGCTTTTCGCCACCGATCTCGGCTTCTCCATCGCCGTCGTCGCCCTGCCCCAACTGATGATCCAGGGCGGTCTGTTCCTCGGTGCCCGGCTGTTGATTCCGATGACGACGCCGGAAATGCTCGCCGATTTCTCGGCCTGCGGCGGTGTCGTGTTGCTCGCGACCGGACTCCGTATCTGCGGCATCAAGGTCTTCCCGATCGTCAACATGCTACCCGCGCTGGTGCTGATCCTGCCCACCTCGGCCGCATGGACATTGTTCTTCTCCTGAGCCGGTCGCCATGCTGCTCGCCTTCAAGCTGCTGATCACACCGCTGCTGATCGGTGCGGTGACGCTCGCCGGCCGGCGCTGGGGCGGCATTGTCAGCGGCTTCCTGATCGGCCTGCCGCTGACCTCCGGCCCGATTTCCTTCATCCTTGCACTCGAATACGGCGTCCCCTTCGCCGCGCACTCGGCTGTCGGCAACCTCGCTGGACAGATCTCGAACTGCATTTTCGGCCTGAGCTACATTGCTCTCGCGCAACGCTTTGCCTGGCCGCTCAGTTCGGCCGGCGCGATCGCCGCCTTCTTCGCTTCGACCTTCGCGCTCAACCTGGTTAGCTGGCAACTGTGGCCGGCACTGGCTGTGCTGGTGGTCGTCATCGCCGCGGCGGCGCGCCTCATCAAGCCGCATCCGCTACCCGCCGGTCGCCTGACGCCGCCGTGGTGGGACCTGCCCGGACGCATCCTCAGCGCCACCGTCCTCGTCGTGCTGCTGACGACGATCGCCGACGCGCTCGGACCGCAACTGAGCGGTCTGATCTCGCCCTTCCCGGCGTTCAGCGTCATCTTTGCCGCCTTCACCCACCTGCAGCAGGGGCCGAAGAGCGCCTCCAACCTGTTGCGCGGCGTTATCGTCGGCTCCGGCGGCTATGCGAGCTTTTTCGTCGTGGTGGCGGCCCTGTTGCCCAGCCTTGGCATCGCGTTGACCTATCTGCTCGCGTGCGCGGCCGCCATCGCCGTTGGCGCGCTCGTCTTCTTCGGTACGCGTCGCACCAGCCCGACGGCGTAGCCGCGCTGCGGACTATTTACCCGCTGGCGGCGGCACGTAATCCGGCGGCGGCGAGGCAGGCGGCGCATGCGGCGGCGGCGGCGGAATCGCCGCCCCCGATGCCTTCGTCGCCGGCGCCTGTTCCATCAGGCTGCGCGCCATCGACGCGGGAACGGGCACCCGGTGTCCGCCGGCATACATGCATTGGATATAGGCGTTGTCGTAACGCGTCTGGGCGTCATAACCATAACTGCGACCGGCCTCGGCACCCGAGGCGCTGCCGACCAGCAAGCCGGCGCCGGCACCGATGCCAGCCCCTTGCTGGCCGCCGATCGCCGCCCCGGCCACCGCGCCGACGGCAGTACCGATAGCCGCATTGCGAACCGACGGATCGCGCCCCATGCCTTCGATCTGCTGCGCGGCATATTGCCGGCATTGAAAATCGCTCGCCCGGAAATCATTGAGGCTCTTGCCAGTCCCCGGCAGCACGAGAACGCTGGGACCGCTCGGTATCGTCGCACAACCGCCGGCCAGTACCGCCAGGCCGATCACACCTACCCACTTGGCTTTCATCACATGCTCCTGCGCGTCATTGGGCCGGCGGTTCGGGTAAGACCTTCATCCAGCCGCCGGGACATTCATTGACATACGGGTAATACGCACGCGTCGCCGCGCAGTAGTACCAGACATTGTTCGCCGCGCCGGGTGCCACGGTGGTCACCGGCGGCGGCGTCTGTTCGATATACACCGGCGGCGTCCGTTCGATCACGATCGGCGCGTAGGGCGGATAGTAATAATACGGTCGCGGATAGTACGCCGGCCCCCACATGGGACCCACCACCACGGCGACGTGTCCGCGATAATGACCGCGCGCCAAGGCGGTATCGATGCCGGCCGAGACGAGCAGGACCAGGGCCACCATGACTTTCAACAAGCTTCCCGATTTCATTGACAACTCCTTCCGCGCAGAAACACGCGCGCCAAAGAGCGTAACGCTTTTGCAGGGCAAATGGTTGAACGGCAGGGGACACACGACAAGCATTCCGCGTCACAAACGCTGACGTCGGGTTAAGCAGGCCTGTTCAAGGCATCGTATAATCAACCTCTTGCCTATTTCTCACTCTGTGCCTTGTCAATGACTCAGGATATCAAGACCCATCTTTCCGAACTGATGCGCGCGGCGCTCGCCAGCGTCGCCCCCGATCAGGCCGGCACCGCCATCGTTCTCGAACGCCCGAAGCAAGCCTCGCACGGCGATTTCGCCTGCAATCTCGCCATGCAGCTGGCCCGCGCGATGAAGCGCAATCCGCGCGAACTCGCCCAGTTGCTGCTGTCCGAAATTCCGGCTTCGCCCTTTGTCGAGAAAACCGAAATCGCCGGCGCCGGCTTCATCAACTTCCACCTGCGTTCGAACGCCAAGCTGGAAGTCGTGCGCGCCATCCTGGCTCAGGGTGAAACCTTCGGACGCTCGACACTGGGTGGCAAGAAAAAGGTCCAGATCGAATTCGTTTCGGCCAACCCGACCGGCCCGCTGCACGTCGGACACGGCCGCGGCGCCGCCTATGGTGCCAGCCTGTCGAGCCTGATGGCCTACGCCGGCTGGGACGTCACGCGCGAGTACTACGTCAATGACGCCGGCCGGCAGATGGATATCCTTGCCCTTTCGGGCTGGCTCCGCTACCTCGAGCAGCTGGGCGAAACGGTTCCCTTCCCGCCGAACGCCTACCAGGGCGACTATGTCCGCGAAATGGCGCGCGAAATGACCATCGCGCACGGCAAGAAATTCCTCCACAGCGCTGCCGCCGTACTCGAAGGCACGCCCGGACTTCCGGACGCGCAACGCGGCGACGACGAAGCCAAGCAGCAACGCGAAAGTCATCTCGACGCGCTGATCGCCAACGCCAAACAGCTGCTCGGCGTCGACTGGAGCTACGTGCATAGCCACGTCCTCAACGAACAGCTCGAGGACTGCCGCAACGACCTCGAGGAATTCGGCGTGCATTTCGACGTCTGGTTCTCGGAAAAATCACTGTTCGACACCGGACTCGTCGAGCGCTGCGTCGCCCGCCTCGAGGCCGCCGGTCACGTCTATGTGCAGAACAGCGCCAAGTGGTTCCGCTCGACCGATTTCGGCGACGAAAAGGACCGCGTCGTACAACGCGACAACGGCCTCTACACGTATTTCGCCTCGGACATTGCCTACCACCTCAACAAGTACGAACGCGGCTTCGAACGCATCATCAACATCTGGGGCGCCGACCATCACGGCTATATTCCGCGCGTCAAGGGTTCGCTGACGGCGCTCGGCCTCGACCCCGACGTCCTCGACGTGGCGCTGGTGCAGTTCGCCGTGCTCTACCGCAACGGCCAGAAGGCTTCGATGTCCACCCGCTCGGGCGAATTCGTCACCCTGCGCACCCTGCGCGACGACGTCGGCAACGACGCCTGCCGCTTCTTCTACGTGCTGCGCAAGTCCGACCAGCATCTCGATTTCGACCTGGATCTGGCCAAGAGCCAGACCAACGAAAACCCGGTGTTCTACATCCAGTACGCCCATGCCCGCGTCTGTTCGGTGCTGGCACAATGGGACGGCGACGAAGCGGCAATGGCCGGTGCCGACCTGTCGCGCCTCGACAGCCCGTACGAACTGGCGCTGGCCGCCAAGCTCGGCGAGTTCCCGGAAGTCATCGAAGCCGCCGCGCGCGACCTCGCGCCGCATCTGGTCGCGTTCTACCTGAAGGACCTCGCCGCTGCGTTCCACAGCTACTACAACGCCGAACGCATGTTGGTGGACGATGCCGCGCTGAAGGATGCCCGCGTCGCGCTGGCATTGGCAGTCCGTCAGGTCATCCGTAACGGACTTGGCATCCTGGGCGTCAGCTGCCCGCAATCGATGTAATCGGAACCTGTTGACGTAGCACGAGGCCCCGAATGAAAGCGCATACCCGTTCCTCCCGTTCGCCAAACCGGACTTCCGGCGGCAATACACTGCTTGGTCTGTTTGTCGGACTGGTCATCGGCGTGCTCACCGCCGCGGCCGTCGTCTGGTACATCTTCAAGACGCCAGCTCCTTTCTCCAACAAGTACCAGCCGCCCGCAGGGGCTCCGGCAGCCGCGCCAGCCAACGCATCCGCAAACACGCCGGCGGCGGCACCTGCCGGCGGCAGCGCGACGGCACAGGCGCCGATGGCACTGCCGGGCAAGCCGGGCGATCCGATCCCGCAAGCCGGCGACAAGCCGCGCTTCGATTTTTACAAGATCCTGCCCGGCAACGCCGACGCAGTTCCCGATCCGAAAGCGGCGGCGAAGACGCCCGACGGAAAAACACGGAACGAAAAGGAGGCTTTGCTTGCCGAACCCGTCTATCTGCAGACCGGTTCCTACCAGAACGCCGGCGATGCGGATAACCAGAAGGCCCGACTGGCGATGATGGGCGCCGAAGCGACGATCCATCAGGTCATGCTGCAGGACAAGGTCTGGTACCGCGTCCGTCTCGGACCGTTCCGCAAGATGGATGAAGTCACCAGCTTGCGCTCGGAGCTCGCCAAACAGGGCATTGAAGCCAACGTCGTCAAAAAGGACTGATTCATGAAACACCTCGTACAAGGCTGGCTGGCCGCTCTGGCCCTGACTCTTTTCGCTGTCGCCCTGCCGGCGCAGGCCCAACTCGCGGCTGGCCGCGATTACGTTGCCATCGATCCGCCGATGACCACCGACACGCCGGGCAAGATCGAGGTCATCGAGTTCTTCTCGTATGCCTGCCCGCACTGCAATGACCTGCATCCGCATTTCGATCGCTGGTCGGCCAAGCTGGCGTCGGACGTTGTCGTGCGTCGCATCCCGGTCGGTTTCAACCAGCCGTACTACCAGCTGATGGGACGTTTCTACTATGCGCTCGAAGCGCTCGGCGAGCTGCAGCGACTCGACAAGGCCGTCTTCAGCGCCATCCACGAAAAGGGCCTGAAACTCGTCGATGAGAAAAGCCTGACCGAATGGGTCGTCGCCCAGGGTGTCGACGCCAAGAAATTCTACGATGCCTTCAATGCCTTCGGCGTCGTCAGCAAGGCCAAGCGCGCCGATCAGATCGCCCAAGCGGCCCACATCAACGGTGTGCCGGCGCTGGTGGTCGATGGCACGTACCTGGTGACGGGCAAGGAAATCAAGACGCTGCCCGAACTTCTCGCGCTCACCGACAAGGTCATCGACAAGCGCCGCCTCGAACGCAGCGGCAAGAAGAAGTAAGCGCATGCCGATAGCGTCCGCGCGTCGCGTTTTCATCACCGGCGCTTCGTCCGGTATCGGCAATGCCCTCGCTCGGTATTACGCCGCCCAGGGCGCGGTGCTCGGTCTCGCGGCGCGGCGCGCCGACGAATTGCAGGCCCAAGCCGAGATATTGCAGGGCCTTGGCGCTGCCGGGGTCGCCTGCTTCCCGCTCGACGTTGCCGACAGCGCGGCCTTGCGCCAGGCCGCCGGTGACTTCGTCGCGGCCTACGGCGCGCCGAACATCGTCATCGCCAACGCCGGTGTGTCCTCCGGCACGCTGACCGAATGCGCCGAGGATCTCGCCGCAATCAAGCGCATCTTCGACATCAACGTCTTCGGCATGGCGGCGACGTTCTCGCCGTTCATCGCGCCGATGCAGCAGTCTGTCAGGGAAGGCCGTGCCTGCCGCCTGGTCGGTATCGCCTCGGTTGCCGGCATCCGCGGCTTGCCGGGCGCCGAAGCCTACAGCGCCTCCAAGGCGGCGGTCGCGACCTATCTCGAAAGCCTGCGCCTCGAAATGCGCGCGTCCGGCATCAAGGTCGTCACCATCGCGCCGGGGTATATCGCCACGCCGATGACAGCGATCAACCCCTATCGCATGCCCTTCCTGCTGCCAGCCGAGGAAGCCGCCCGCCGCTTCGCGCGTGTCATCGACAAGGGCTGCAGCTACGCGGTCATTCCCTGGCAAATGGGCGTTGTCGCCAAGGGTCTGCGCCTGCTGCCGAACTGGCTTTACGACCGGCTCTTCGCCAACGCCCCACGCAAGCCAAAAATTCTCTGAGCTTCAGCCACGCCGCCGGGCATTGGCAAGAACCCACAGCAATCCACCGAGGCCGAGCGAGCCGAAGGCAACGATCCAGGCAAAGGCACTGTCGCTGCCGCCAGCGACGTCGAGCATTGCGCCGAAGGCCAGCGGCGCAACAAAAGCGGCACCAAACCCGGAAAGCGAGTACAAAGCCATCGCCGCGCCGCGTTGCGCCGGCGGCGTCGCCTGCACGAGCCCCGCGGTCAGCGCCGCCGAATCGACCATGGCGGAGACGAAGTAGACGATCAGCACCGTCAGTAACAGCCACCACGGCCACGCCGCGGCCATGCCGGCGACCCAGCACAGCAGACCGGACGCGGTCATCGCCCAGCCGATCCAGCGGACACGTCCGAATTTCCCGGCGGCCTCATTGCCGAGGATGCTGGCCGGCAACCCGAACAGGTTGATCAGCGCCGCGGCTTCGGTCGGCGACAGCAGCGGCGCAGCAACCTTGTTCAGGGCATAGGCGAAGACGACAAAGGCCACCATCCACGAGCGCAAGCCGAAGAGTTCCCAGCAATGACAGACGTAGCCAAGAATGAAGCGGCGCGAATCCTGATTCGCCAGCACCGAACCGAAACGCGGAAACCAGGGCGCCTGTTCGCCCGCCCTGCGCGCCATCGGCAGCAGCCCAGCCCACATCGCCAATGCCGCGACGAGCGGCCCGAAGGCCAGCAGGTGCATGCTCGTCCGCCAACTCATCGCGGTCATCAGCCACCCCGCCGACAGCAGGGAAAGACTCGTGCCGATGCCGAACGCGGCGGTGTAGAAAGAAATGTAGCGTGACTGCCGCTCGCCCTCGACGCGATCGGTCAAGGCCTTTAGACCCGGCATATAGGTGCCGGCCAGGCCGGCGCCGGTGAGCGCTTGGAAAAATGCGGCGGAAGCAACGTCGTGCGCAAAGAACGCGAAGCCGGTCGTACCCGAGAATCCGAGCAGGCAGGCGGCGATGAAGACGCCGCGCGCATCGAGACGGTCGGTAATGCCCGACAGAAAAGGTACGGCCAACATATAGCCGAAGAAAAACGCGCCGCCGACGAAGCCCGACAGGGCACCGGTCATCGACCATTCGCCACGCAAGACAGGCAGGTAGGCCGCATAGGCGGCGAAGCCGGTCATGCTCAGTACTTCGCACAGACAGATCAGGGCGACGATACCGCCCGGGGTACTCAGTTTTTTCATCGTAGGTTTCAACTGCTCCTGCGCGCCGCCGCTCCGGTCACGCCCAATTGCCGGCCGGCAGAATGCCGACACGTGCGGAACAAGACTTTACATGGACAGATATAATCAGACTAACGATAAAAACCAACCGCATCCGATAGAAAAACTCACAGTGGCCCAACGACATCTTCCCCCTCTCAACGCGCTACGCATCTTCGAGACTGCGGCGCGAGCGCGCAGCCTGAGCGACGCTGCCCGCGAACTCGGACTGACGCATGGCGCCGTCAGCCGACAGATTCAACTGCTGGAAGACTGGCTCGGACAGCCTTTGTTCCAGAAACACGGACAAAGGAGCGTCGCCACCGAGCACGCCCGCGCCTTCGCCGCGGAAATCAGCGCCGCCTTCGACCGCATCGGCGATGCCGCCATCCGCTTCGGGAAAACACCGCAGACACGCGTGCTACGCATCAGCGCGCAAACCACTTTCGCGGTGCGCTGGCTGATTCCCCGCCTGCAGGGCTTTCACGAGAAACATCCGGACATCGAGATCGCCGTTGCCACCTCGAACAGCGATGATTCGACTCAGCGTCAGCGCGCCGATATCCTCATTCGGCGCGCGCCACTCGAGGGGCCGGAATGGCGCCACTTCGACGCGTTTCCGTTGTTCGAGGAACAGTTGCGGTTGATCGCCGCACCCGATTTTGTCGCCCGAACCGCGCTGAAGCAACTCGACGATCTGCGCCAGCTCAGCTTCGTCACCTCGGAAACCCGCGTCGGCGAATGGGAGCGCTGGCTTGAGGCGCTCAGGATCGAGGATCTGCGCCCGGCCCGCTTCCGCCGTTTCGACCACTACCACGTTGCCGTGCAAGCCGTCATCGACGGACTGGGTGTCGGCATCGGCGGTTTTCCGACGCTCGGCAACGAACTCGCGCAAGGAAGGCTGATAACGCCGTTTCAAGGCACCGCCAAGGGTGCGACCTACGTCGCGCTGGTACCCAAGGACGCCGACAAGACCGTGGCGCTGCAACGCTTTCTCGCCTGGCTTCAGGCAGAAGGCGGCAACGCCTTGACCTCGTAGGCGAAGCCGTCGTTCTGCCTCCGGGCAAGCCCGATTTATCGTCAAAAATCATGCGCTTTGCCCAAGCGGCCGGTATACTCCCGCCTTCGACCCTTGGAAACTTCCATGCTGCAACAGAAACTTCCCGAACTCGTCTGTCCGGCTGGCAGCCTGCCTGCCCTCAAGGCCGCGATCGACAATGGTGCCGATACGGTGTATTTCGGCTACAAGAACGACACCAACGCACGTAATTTCGCCGGGCTCAACTTCGACCAGAAGGCAATGATCGAGGGCATCCAGTACGCCCATGCGCGCGGCCGGCAAGTGCTGATGGCAATCAACACTTTCCCGCAGCCCGGACGTGAAGCCGATTGGCATCGCGCTGTCGATGGCGCCGCCGATTTGGGTGTCGATGCGGTCATTCTCGCCGACGTCGGTCTGCTCGACTACGCCAGCAAACGCCACCCCAAGCTGCGCCTGCACCTGTCGGTCCAGGGCTCGGCGACCAGCTACGAAGCGGTCAATTTCGCCCACCGCGAATTCGGTATCCGGCGCGCCGTGCTGCCGCGCGTGCTGACGCTCGCGCAGGTCGAACTCGTCATCAAGAACACGCCGGTCGAGATCGAGGTCTTCGGTTTCGGCAGCCTGTGCGTGATGAACGAAGGCCGCTGCTGGCTCTCGTCCTACGCCACTGGCGAATCGCCGAACACCGTCGGCGCCTGCTCGCCGGCCAAGTTCGTCAAGTGGGAAAAGGCCCCGGGACAAATGAACACCCGCCTCAACGGCATCCTGATCGACCGCAACAACGACAAGGAACCGGCCGGCTACCCGACGCTGTGCAAAGGACGCTTCGAGGTCAATGGCTCGACCTATTACGCGCTCGAAGAACCGACCAGTCTCAACGTCCTCGAAATGCTGCCCGAAATCGTCAAGATCGGCATTTCCGCGATCAAGGTCGAGGGCCGTCAACGCAGCCCCGCCTATGTCGCACAAGTGACCCGCACACTGCGCGCCGCACTCGACGAACTCGGCCGCGATATCGACCATTTCAAGGTTAAGCCCGCCTGGCAGGCCGAACTCGGCAAGGTCGCCGAAGGCACCCAGGTGACGCTCGGCGCCTACAACCGTCCGTGGAGATAAACCGATGAAACTCTCGCTCGGACCCCTACTGTATTTCTGGCCCAAAGAAAAGGTGCTCGATTTCTACGCCGAAATGGCGACGATTCCGGCCCTCGACATCCTCTACGTCGGCGAAGTCGTCTGCTCGCGCCGGCAGCAACTGCGCACCGCCGACTGGGTCGCGTTGGCGCGCAAACTGACCGACGCCGGCAAGGAAGTGGTCGTTTCGGCACAGGCGCTGCTCGAATCGGAAAGCGACCTCAAGGCCCTCCGCCGCCTCATCGACGACGCCGGCTGCAAGGTCGAAGCCAACGACCTCGGCGCCATCAATGTCGCCGCCGGCCGTCCTTTCGTCGCCGGGCCGCACCTCAACATCTACAACGCAGCGACGCTGGCGACCTTCCAGCGCTACGGCCTTACCCGCTGGGTGCCGCCGCTCGAAGGTTCGCGCACGCTGATCGAGGCGCTGCACAAGAGCCGCCCGCAAGGCGTCGAGACCGAGGTCTTTGCCTACGGAAAACTGCCGCTGGCCTTCTCGGCACGCTGTTTTACCGCCCGCCATTACAGCCTCAACAAGGACGACTGCCAGTTCAAGTGCATGGAACACCCTGAGGCGATTACGCTGAAAACGCGCGAGGGCCAGCCCTTTCTGGCGATCAACGGCATCCAGACGATGTCGGCGCAGACCTACAACCTGCTCGCCGAAATTCCCGACATGCAGGCGATCGGCATCGACATCGTCCGCATCAGCCCACAGCCGACGCATACCGCCGAGATCGTCGCCGCCTTCGATGCGGCGCGCCGGGGTGACAAATCCGTTTCGCTTAAGCGAGAATGGGCGCCCGAAGGCTTTGTCGATGGCTACTGGTTCGGCGAGGCCGGCATCGCCGCCCGGCACCAGGCCGCGCTGACCGAATTGCAAGGAGCATGAGCATGTTCGAAAACCGCTTCAAATCGCTGACCATTCCGCGTTTCTCGCTGCCCGCTTTTGTCGCCACCGTCGGCAACAAGCTGCCGCAATGGCCGCACGCGCTGGCGCTGACCGCCGGACTCAACGCCGTCGTCAAGATGAAGCTGCTGGCAGAAGACAGCCTGAACCTGCTCGAAGGCCGGACTTTCCTGATCGACGTCCTCGATACTGGCGGCCGCGCTGCCTTTACCTTCCGTAACGGCCTGTTCCGTCCGCTCTTCAGCGCGCCGGAAACGCCCGATCTCGCTTTCCGCGCCAACCTGTCGGCGTTCTTGCAACTCGCCGCACGGCAGGAAGACCCCGACACGCTGTTTTTCAATCGCGAATTGTCGATCGAAGGCGATACCGAACTCGGCCTGATCGTCAAAAACATGCTCGACGCGATGGAATGGCCGAGCTTTCCAGGCATGCCGGCGTTCCGCCACTAAACGAATGCTGGGCTGAATCTCGGCTCAGCCCGGCCTTTAGTTCTTCCCCTTCGTCAGCAACTCCTTGAGATTGGCAAAGGGCTGCGCGCTGGCGCGATTCTTCGGCGATTTTCCATCGACAACACCAGCCTGACGGGCCGCGTCGGCGTCCAGCTCGCGCGCGTGCTCGTTGTCGTGGCAGTAAAGACACAATAACTCCCAGTTGCTGCCGTCCTTCGGATTGTTGTCGTGGTTGTGGTCGCGGTGATGTACAGTCAGTTGCTGCAAGTTGTCGCGCGTAAATTCGCGAGCGCAGCGGCCGCAAATCCAAGGATACAGTTTCAGCGCCTGCTCGCGGTAGCCGGCCTCGCGCTGCTGACGCTGGCGCAGCGTGTCGGCAATCATTCTGTCAGTGTGTGCTCGCTTTTCTTCCGGACTCATGAGTGTCTCCTGAACGAGCCGCGATTGTACGATGCCGCACGCGGCATGGGATAATCGCCCTTTAACGCATTCCGCCGCACTACGGCATTCCCGGCCATGTCCTCCGCCTCTCCGATGTTGTACCTCAAATTACTGCTCGTCGCCTTGTTCTGGGGCGGCACCTGGATTGCCGGACGACTGGCCGTTGCCGAAGCGCCGCCGCTGACGGTGGCGAGTTGGCGCTTTCTGCTGGCGGCGCTGATGCTCGGAGCGCTGTTGCTCAAGCGTGAAGGCATTCCGCGCTGGCGTGCCGCCGAATGGCTGGGACTCGGCATTCTCGGGCTGACTGGCGTATTTCTGTACAACCTCTGCTTCCTCAACGCCCTGACTGCAGTCGAAGCCGGACGCGGCGCCCTGGTCGTGGCCTTCATTCCGGCTCTGATTGCATTGGCCGACTGGCTGCTGTTCCGCGTGCCGATGTCGGGACGCCGCGCGCTCGGCGTCCTCCTGGCCATGAGCGGCTGCCTGCTGGTCGTCACCCAAGGCGACCCCGGCAGGCTCTTCGCCGGAGGCGGACTCGGACGCGGCGAATGGATGCTGCTCGGCACAGCCCTCTCCTGGACCGCCTACACGCTGGCCAGCCGCCGTTATTCAGAGCATCTCAGCCCGCTGGCGCTTGCTTTCGGGGGCTGCCTCTGCGGCTGGATCATGCTGACGGTGGCCGCCGTGGCCGAGGGCAGCCTGTTCGCGCTTGACCGCCTCTCCTGGGTCGGCACTACCAGCATCGTCTTCCTCGGCGTCTTCGGTACCGCCATTGCCTTCACCTGGTATTCCGAAGGCATTAACCGGATCGGCAGCACACGCGCCGCCGCCTTTATCAATCTTGTCCCGGTATGTGCCGTGCTGCTCGGCGCCCTGCTCCTCGACGAACGACTCGGCTCCCGTGTCCTCGCGGGCGGCGCCTGTGTGATTGCCGGCGTCCTGCTGACCAGCCAGTTCAAGTTTTCGTTTCGCTCGAACGGCAAGGACGGTTAGAATCAACGTCTGATTTGCCATGGCTCAGCCTTGAATTGTCCGCGGAGGAGATTCATGTATCAATCGATCATTACCGAAATCGATGACGGCGTCGGCATTCTGACCCTCAACCGGCCGACGCGGCACAACGCGCTCGACGAGACGCTGATCAACGAGATCACTGCCGGCTTGCAGGACCTCGAATCCGATCCGCGTGTCCATCTCGTCGTCCTCTCCTCAGTCGGCAAGAGCTTCTGCGCCGGCGCCGACATCAGTTGGCTCAAACGCGAAACCAGCAACACGCTTGAGGAAAACCTGCGCGATGCCCGCAATCTCGGGCGTCTGATGACGACACTGAACAACCTGCGCAAGCCGACGATCGGGCGAGTTCAGGGCCCCACCTTCGGCAGCGGCGTCGGCCTTGTCGCCTGCTGCGACATCGCGATCGCCACCTACGACGCCCAGTTCGCGCTCAGCGACGTCAAGCTGGGCATCATCCCGGCGGTCGTCAGCCCCTTCATCATGGCCGCCGTCGGGGAACGCTTCGTTCGTCGTTACACACTTTCCGCCGAACGCTTCTCGGCGGCAGAGGCCTACCGGATCGGTCTCGTTCATGAAGTCGTGCCGGACGAAACCGAACTCGATCAGGCGCTGATCGAAATCGTCGACAGCCTGCTCAAGAACGGTCCGCAGGCGATGGCGGAATGTAAATCGCTGTTGCGCGACCTGTCGGCGCGTCCGATCGACGATGACATCATTGAAGAAGCCGCGCAGCGAATGGCGCGCGTCCGCTCCAGCGCCGAGGGGCGCGAAGGGCTTACCGCGTTCATCGAAAAGCGCAAACCGAACTGGATCGCCTGAAAAGGGTCCAAAGGTTTCCCGTTAAACCTGGACCCTTTGCCAATGACTTCCCGATCGATGCGCAACACCGTCCCCTCGCCTTGCACCGACCGTTGTTCGCTTGATCCGCAAACCGAGATATGTCGCGGTTGTGGGCGGCATCTCGACGAGATCAGCGCTTGGGCGACTGCCACCGAGGCCGAGCGCCTGGAAATTGTTGCGCGCGCTCAAGAGCGCAGAAAGGCGTTGTCATGACCGAAGACTGGCGTGAAGACCCCTATCCGTGCGTCGGTATCTGTCAGCCCGGACCGGATGGTTTGTGTCGGGGTTGCGGGCGCCCGTGGGACGATTCCGACCTCGGCGCCGCGATACCGGCGCCGGCAACGCAAACGCTACCGGCCGAACACGAACGGCAATGACCCGGTCAGCCGCCCCCACGCCGCGCCGGCGTGGGCAATACGGCTAAACGGCGACCGGCCTCAGGAAATCCTCGACCAGCGCCACCCAGTAACGGATGCCAATCGGCAGGATATCGTCGTTGAAGTCGTAGTGAGGGTTGTGCAACGTACAGGGGCCGGCACCTCCGTCAACGTCGGCACCGTTACCGAGCCACACATAGCATCCCGGCTTTTCGCGCAGCATGTAGGCGAAGTCTTCCGCCCCCATCGACGGCAATTCACCGGTACGGACCTTTTCCTCGCCCACCACACGCGCCGCGACACGCTGGCAAAGTTCAGCTTCATCGCGATGGTTGATGGTTGGCGGATAGCGCTGGTCGAAGCGTAAGGACAGGGTCGCACCAAAAGTCTGACCGATCCCGCTGCAGAGCGTCGCCATGCTGCGCTCGATACGCTGCTGGATTTCCGGCCGGAAACTACGGATTGTGCCGCGCAGCAAGACTTCGTCGGGGATAACGTTGAAGGCTTCGCCGCCGTGAATCTGGGTGACGCTGACCACCGCCGGGTCGCAGGGATGGGTTTCTCGCGACACGATGGTTTGCAGGGCCAGAACCAGATGACTCGCCGCAACCACCGCGTCGATGCCCTGATGTGGCATGCCGGCGTGACAGCCTTTGCCGCGGACGGTGATTTCGAAACAGCAAGTGCCAGCCATGACCGGCCCTGGCATGACCGCCATTTCGCCGACCGGGATGCCGGGCCAGTTGTGCAGACCGAACACCGCATCCATCGGAAACTGGTCGAACAGGCCTTCCTTGACCATCACCAGAGCGCCACCTTCCGACTCCTCGGCTGGCTGGAAAATGAAATACACGGTCCCGTCAAAATCGATGGCATCCCGATGCAGACTCAGATAACGCGCCGCCCCCAGGAGCATCGCCGTATGGCCATCGTGACCACAGGCGTGCATGCATCCGGCGTGCGTCGAGCGATGCGCGAAATCGTTTTTCTCGGCCACCGGCAGCGCATCCATGTCGGCGCGCAAACCGATCGCACGCGCACTGCTTCCTTTCCGCAACACCCCCACCACCCCCGTTCCAGCCAGACCGCGATGGATCTCAATGCCGCAGCCCGATAGTTCGCGCGCGACAAGGTCGGCGGTACGGTGCTCTTTGAAGGACAACTCGGGGTGGGCATGCAGATCGCGACGGATGGCCACGATATCGGAAATGAAAGGCAGGTCTTGCTGGCTCATAGTAGCAACCGAGAATGCAGAACAGTTAGTGTAGTCCAGGCCGGCTTGCCCGTACACGGAGGCTTCCGCTATGCTGACGCCCATGCATATCGTCATTATCAGCGGCCTGTCCGGATCGGGAAAGTCGATCGCCCTCAACATGCTTGAGGACGCTGCCTACTACTGTGTGGACAATCTGCCCTCGCCTTTGTTGCAGTCGCTGGTCGACCATCTTGTCGCCCAGGGCTGCGAACGCCTCGCGGTTGCCATCGACAGCCGCGGCGGAGACAGCATTGCTACCCTGCCGCAGCAACTCGACCGGCTGCGCCGGGACCGTCACGACTTGCATTTCCTGTTCCTCGACGCAAAGAGCGACACCTTGCTCAAGCGCTATTCCGAAACCCGGCGTCGTCACCCGCTCGCCAGCAGCACCTCGACGCTGGCCGAGGCAATTGCCGAGGAACGGCAAAGACTGACCAGTTTGTCGGGCCTCGGGCACCACATCGATACCAGCGAACTCAAGCCCAATGCCCTGCGCGAATGGGTGCGGCAATTCGTCCTGCTTGATGCGGGGCCACAGCTGACACTGTTGTTCGAGTCTTTCGGTTTCAAGCACGGCGTGCCACTCGACGCCGAACTCGTGTTCGACGTACGTTGCCTGCCTAATCCGCATTACGAACCCGCGCTTCGTCCGCTCACCGGACGCGATGATGCGGTCGTCGCCTTTCTCGAGGCCACCCCCGAAGTCTCCCGCATGCGCGAGGACATCGCCGGTTTCGTCGATCGCTGGCTGCCCTGCTACATCCGCGACAACCGCAGTTACCTGACAGTCGGCATTGGCTGTACCGGTGGGCAGCATCGCTCGGTGTATTTCGCCGAGTGGCTGGCCCGGCATTTCCAGGACAAGGCGCACGTCCTCGTCCGTCACCGGGAACTGGCGCCGGCATATCCACTCCCGCAATGAACTGGTTGCGGCTCTTCCGTCCTGGCGACTGGCTCCTCGCCCTGCTTGCCGTCGTCGTCTGCATCGCGATCGTTCCCTTTGCCTGGCAGCACGGCAACGGCGAGCGCGCGATCGTGCGCCGTGGCGGCGAGGTCGTCGCCGAACTCGATTTGTCGCGCAACCAGCGGATCAATGTGGCCGGTCCGATCGGCATTACCGTTGTCGCCGTTGACCAGGGCCGTGTACGCGTCGCCGCCGACCCCGGCAGCCATCAATACTGCGTTCGCCAGGGATGGCTGAAACGCGCCGGCGAAGTCGCCATTTGCGCCCCCAACCAGGTCAGCGTCCAGGTCGAAGGACGCAACAAAGCCTATGACTCGCTCAGTTACTAATCTGACCACCACGCCGGAAGATCACCGCATCGCCCGCCTGGCCGCCGCGGCGATCGGGCTCTCGCTCGTCGACGCCGCCATTCCGATGCCGCTGCCCGGCATCAAGCCCGGGCTTGCCAACATCGTCACGCTGATCGTCATCGCCCGGCACGGCTGGGGCGCCGCGGTCTGGGTCTGCCTCTTGCGCGTCATCGCCGGTGGATTATTGCTTGGACAATTCCTTTCGCCGGGTTTTTTCATGAGCCTGACCGGCGCCCTGTTCAGTCTCGCCGTGCTCGCCATCGCGTCACACCTGCCCAAACGTTGGTTCGGACCCATCAGTTGGAGCCTTTTCGCCTCCTTTGCCCATATCGGCGGACAACTACTGCTCGCCCGTCTCTGGCTGATTCCGCATGATGGCCTCTATTACCTCGTGCCATTCTTCACCGCGGCAGCGACACTCTTCGGTATCATCAATGGGTTGATCGCTGCCCGGCTCATTGCCGAACACCCATCTTTCTCGACACGGGACCCCCATGGCTAAAACAGTCTGCCTTGCCTTCACCGGCGCGTCCGGGATGCCCTATGGCCTGCGTCTGCTCGAATGTCTGTTGCAGCAAGGCTGTCACGTTCAGCTCCTGTATTCCCAAGTCGCGCAAATCGTCGCCCGTCAGGAAATGTCACTCGAACTTCCGGTACGCCCAAAGGAAACGCAGGCATTCCTGCGCGAGCGCTTCGCGTCGGCGCCCGGCACTCTGGAAGTTTTCGGCCGCGAAGAGTGGTTCGCCCCGGTCGCCAGCGGCTCCAACCCGCCTGATGCGATGATCGTCTGCCCCTGTACCATGGGAACGCTCGCCGCCATCGCGCAAGGCCTCGCCAGCAACCTCATCGAGCGTGCCGCCGACGTCGCACTGAAGGAGGGACGCCGGTTGATTTTGGTTCCCCGTGAAACACCATTGTCGGTCATCCACCTCGAAAACATGTTGCGCCTCGCCCGGGTTGGTGCGGTAATCCTGCCGCCAGCGCCTGGTTTCTATCACCACCCGAAGTCGATCGACGATCTCGTTGATTTTGTCGTCGCGCGTGTTCTCGATCAGGTCGGTATCGACCACACGCTGATGGCGCGCTGGGGCGCCGACACGAATCCCGGCGCCGAGGACGTGCGCTGAACAACGGACGCCACCATGTTTCCTTTCTGTATCTTTCTCAACCTCGTCAGCGCCTTGTCCATAAGCGCTCACTTCGTCAGAACCGGTCACCTGACTGTAGCACTCGTCTGCCTGCTGGTCCCGACACTCTTTTTCCGGCGACGCCGTAGCAGTCTCTGGGGCTTGCAGTTGTTCGCCTACCTGGCGGCGATCGTGTGGATGCACACCGGCGCGCAGATCATCGCGATGCGTCTTTCGGTCGGACAACCATGGACCAAGGCCGCCATCATTCTCGGTGTCGTTTCGTTGCTGGCAATTCTCGCCGGAGCCTTGCTCAACCACCCGGCACTCCGCGCCCGCTATCCGCGTTCGCGCGGCTGAGACACGCTCGGTCGACGCGACATCAAGCGTTGGTTGTCGGGTCCGTCTCGCGCGCTTTCTTTTCTGGTAGCGACGGTGTTGGGCGACGGCCGTCGATCAGATGGCGAATGCCCATGATGGGATGATGCCGCAGCATCCGGGGACCGGCCCAGCGCATGACCACCCGCACCTGCTCGCGTCGGGCCGCTGCGTAGCAATGAACCAGGCATTTGTTGCAGGTCGGTTTTGCATCGCCGAAGGGACAACGATGCAAACGCCGTTCGGCATAGTCGAGCAAATCGCTGCAGGCGCTGCAGAGCGCGTCCTGCGTGTCGTGGTGCGCCCGGCAATAGAGACGCAGCATCGCCGCAATCGTCTTCAGTTCGCGCGCGCGCCGGATGAAACGCTTGTCTGTCCTGAATCCGGTCATGCAAAGGTATCCCCGGCGAATTTCAGGATCAGGGCACTGACGACGCCGAGAAAAACGCGACGCACGAATCCGCTGCCGTGGCGCAGCGCAAGATGGGCGCCCAGGAAAGAACCGAGCACGTTGGCGACGGCCATAACCACCGCTGCGGCCGGCAGGTAAAAGCCATTGGGCAGAAAATAACCGATGGCGGCGACATTGGTGGCGATATTCACCACTTTGGCTGCCGCCGACGCGTGCAGGAAGTCAAAGCCGAAAAAACGAATGAACAGGAAAATCAGGAAACTACCGGCGCCCGGACCGAAAAAGCCGTCGTAAAACCCGATCGCAGCGCCCAGCAACAAGGCATAGAAAAACTCCCGCGCACCGCCGTGCTGCGGCCGGTGAACCGACCCAAAGTCCTTGCGCCAGAAGGTATAGATCGCCGAAGCGATCAACAGGATCAGGATCATCGGGCGCAGGAGATCGCGCGGCAACCAGGCCACCGACATGGCACCGATGTAGGAAAAAACGAAGGCGGCGGCCGCCGCCGACAGGGTCGCCCGCCAGGGCATATTGACACGGCGGATGTAGCGATACGCGGCATTAGACGTGCCAAAGACGCTGGCAATCTTGTTTGTGCCGAACAAGGTCGCGGGTACTTCCCGAGGCAATATCGAGAACAACGCCGGCAGCTGAATCAGGCCACCACCGCCCACGACCGCATCGATGAATCCGGCAAACAGCGCGGCAATTCCCAACATCGCCAGCGGCAAGGTTTCAATCATTCCTCATTTTCCGATACAGAAGCGGCCGAAAATCTCGCCAAGGAGATCGTCGGCGGAAAACTCGCCCGTAATTGAAGACAGCGCACGCTGCGCCAGACGCAGTTCTTCGGCGAACAGTTCGAGTTGCGGCAGTTGCGCACGGGCCATGCCGATATGATTTCCGGTGTCGGTCAAGGCCCTCAAATGGCGCTCGCGCGCGATGAAGACGTCCTCGGCCGGATGCCATCCGGCGATGCGCAGCAGTTCGTCACGCAACAAACCGATCCCCTCGCCGCTCTTCGCGGAAAGCCGGATCTCGACGCCCGCTTCGGTCTCTTCGCGCCCCACCCCGCCCCCCGCCAGATCAACCTTGTTGCAGACAGTAATGCGCGTGATTCCGGGCGCAAGGCGGGCGATGATCTCAGCGTCGGCCGACGTCACCCCCACTCGCGCATCGACGAGCAGAAGAACGACATCGGCACGCTCGATCTCGCGCCAGGTCCGCTCGATGCCGATCCGCTCGACTTCGTCGTCAGTCTCGCGCAGACCGGCGGTATCGATGACGTGCAGCGGAATCCCTTCGATTTGCAGACTGCCGCGCACAACGTCGCGGGTGGTTCCAGCGATCGGTGTGACGATGGCCAGTTCATCGCCGGCCAGACGGTTCAGGAGGCTCGACTTGCCGACATTCGGCTGCCCGACGATCACCACATGCAGGCCGCTCTGCAGCAAGCGGCCCTGGTGGGCCCGATCACACACGGTGGAAAGGCGGGCCTGCAAGCGATCGAGACGTCCAAAAGCATCGGCCGCTTCGAGAAAATCGATTTCCTCGTCGGGAAAGTCCAGGGTGGCCTCGGTCAGTGCCCGCAACTCGGTCAACTGATCAAGGAGAAAATGAATCTCGCGGGAAAAATCGCCATGCAGCGAGCGGACCGCGCTGCGCGCGGCCGCGACCGTGGATGCATCGATCAGATCGGCAACGGCTTCGGCCTGGGCCAGATCCAGCTTGCCGTTGAGAAAGGCGCGGCGGGTGAATTCCCCTGGTTCCGCAAGCCTGGCTCCTAGGTCGAGGCAGCGTGACAACAGCAGTTGCAGCACCATCGGGCCACCATGGCCATGCAACTCGATGACGTCTTCACCGGTAAAGGAATGCGGCGCCGGAAAATACAGGATCAGGCCGGTATCGAGCAGACTACCATCGGCTGCCAAAAAATCGACCAGTGTCGCCACGCGCGGCGCCGGCAATTTTCCGCATAGTGCCTGGGCATAGGCGCCGATAGCGCGCCCGGAGAGTCTGACGATCCCCACCCCGCCCCGCCCGGGGGCGGTGGCGATGGCGGCAATCGTTTCGCTTGGGACCGATCGGTCAGGCTTTGGCGTCGTTGGCGGCTTTTCCACCACTTTCGATCATCCGCGTGATCTGCCATTGCTGGGCAATGGAAAGGATGTTGTTAACCACCCAGTACAGCACGAGACCTGCCGGGAAGAAGAGGAACATCGCACCGAAAATGATCGGCATCAACAACATCACCTTGGCCTGGATAGGATCGGGCGGCGTCGGATTCAGCTTGGTCTGGATGAACATGGTGATGACCATGATGATCGGCAGAACAAAATACGGATCCTTCGACGACAAATCGTGGATCCAGAGCGTCCAGGGCGCATCACGCATTTCCACGGCACCCAGGAGCGCCCAATACAAAGCGATAAAGACCGGGATCTGGATGACGATCGGCAAACAGCCACCCAGCGGATTGATTTTCTCGCTCTTGTAGAGATTCATCATCTCGGTGTTGAGTTTCTGCTTGTCATCGCCATAACGCTCCTTGAGCGCATTCAGGCGCGGCGTAACAGCCTTCATCTTGGCCATCGACTTGTAGCTCGCCGCCGACAGCGGGAAGAACAGCAGCTTGATGAAAATCGTCAGGATGATGATGGCCCAACCCCAGTTACCCACAAGCTTGTGGATAACTTCAAGGCACCAGAAAATCGGTGCGGCGACAATCGTCAGCCAACCATAGTCCACCACCAGCGGCAGACCCTTGGCGCCAATACCGCCGTCTGCCACGGGTTTGGCAAGCTGATCAAGTGTCGACTGGATTTGCGGACCGGCGTACAGGGAAACCGACTGGCTCGCCTTTGCACCTGCCGCCACCGGCGGAACGGGGACGATCAGGCCGGCGGTAACGACGCTGGTTCCATCGAGCTTGCGTACAAAAAACTCACGCGGCAGCTTTTCTTCAGGCACCCAGGCCGAGACGAAATAGTGCTGAACCATGGCCATCCAGCCGTTATCAGCCTTTTCGACGAACTTCGCCTTGCCTTTCTCGATATCCTTGAACTCGACCTTCTGGAATTTCTCCTGCTCGGTATAAAGCGCCGGACCGGTAAAGGTGCTGACCGTGCTGCTCTCGCCTTCCGGCGTTTCCGTATCGCGCTGCAACTGGAAATACGCGTGTGGCGTCAAATCCTTGCCGCTACCGTTCTCGATTTCGTGCGTCACGCCAATCAGATAACTGCCGCGGGTAAAGGTATAGATTTTCGCGACCTTGACACCACCAATGACAGATTCGAGCCGCAACTGCAAGGTCTTGTCGTCGGCGCCGAGTTCGCGGGCGCCCTTGGCGGCAGTAAATCGCGTCTTGTGATTCGGCAATCCGTCGCCGATCAGGCCGCTTTGCGCCAGATACTGGTGCTTCGCCTCAAAGAGCGAGAACTGCTTGTCTTTGTCAGTGACCGACTTGTACTTGCTCAGGTCCAATCCAACGATATCGCCGCCAAGCGTCGATATTGAAGCAGTGAAGAGATCCGTCTTGATCGTGACGACATCGGCCTTCGCGTCAGCCGGTGTCACCGCCGCGACAGCAGCCGTTTGTCCCGGCACTGCAGCCTTCGTGGCCGGCGTCGGTGTCGGTGCCGGAACCGAGCCATTGGTGGGGGCTGCAGCACTTTGGGTCTGAGCCGGAACAGGCGGCTGGTTATATTTTTGCCAGGCATCCCAAAGCATGACCAGCGAGAACGAGAATATCAGCAGTAGAACCAGGCGTTTATTGTCCATGAACGGCCTATGTCAGTAATCAGGGGACGGGATCAACGCCACCCGGACTCCATGGGTGGCAACGAAAAAGACGTGCAATTCCAAGGCGCATCCCTTTTAGGGCGCCGTATTTCTGAACAGCTTCTGCCGCATATTCAGAGCAACTCGGATAAAAACGGCATCGCTGCCCGAGCATCGGGCTGATGGCATACTGATAGAAGCGAATCATCGCCAGCAGCATGGATCTCATGGCCTCACCGTCGAGTTGTGCTCATCTTGTCGAACAGGCTCTGCATTTCCTCGGCCAAAGCTTGCCGATCAAGCTCGACCGGACGTACGGCCAGACGCAATACGAGATCTCTCTGGACAAGTTGGCCTCGGATCTGGCGAAAGCTTTCCCGGGCTAATCGGCGAACTAGATTTCTATCCACAGAGCGCCTTAACAAACGCTTCGCGACAACCAGTCCCAATCGGGGCCCGGTTTTCTCGCTCTCTGTTTGAGGCCGGTAATGTAGCAGGAAATGCCGGCTCTTGACTGCTTTCCGAAAACCAAAAACGGATGAAAATTCATCCGTTTTTGTCAGTCGATAGTGCCTTGGAAACGTAGCTCGCGTCACGGGCGTTTGCCCTTGACCGTATAACCGTCGGATCAGACAGCCAGACGATGCCGGCCTTTGGCGCGACGAGCACGAATCACAGCACGACCTCCACGGGTGGCCATACGGACGAGAAAGCCGTGGGTACGTTTACGACGGACGACGGACGGTTGGTAGGTACGTTTCATGATCAAACCTTCAGGGATTGTTACAAGGTTACAAAGTAAACGCGCAATTAGACATGCTTAGCTTATTGTTTGTCAAGCTTAAATTTGTGAATTTGCTGTGGATAACTTCTCCCCATCGGGGTAAAATCCTTCCTCCATGGGAGTCCATGGCTCAATCCGCGCGAAACGATTGCTATCGCAATTGATGTGTCGATTACCGCGATTTTTTTTCATCTTCTGCCTCGCCAGAAATAAAGTTTATATCCTTCTCCCGTAATGAGCAGCTTCTGGACATCCTGTTTGGCCCAGTTCGAACAAGAACTTCCGCCGCAACAATTCAACACCTGGATTCGCCCACTTCGATTAGTCGGAGAGGACGACCCCGCCAATGGCTTGCACCTGATTGCACCAAACGGCTTTATCCTCAAATGGGTCAAGGAGCGTTATCTCGCCCGGATTGAAGAGTTGGGCCAGGTATTCTTTTCCGAGCCGGTGTCCGTGTCGCTGTTATTGGCTGAACGCGGCACCTCACCCGTCGCTCCGGCCAAGCAGTCTCCGTCGCCCTCGCCGGTCCAAACACCCGCGGCCCCCGCCGGATTACCGCCGGCGACAATTGAACGGCCGCTCGATAAGACGCGCTCGCCCTATGAGAAAACCCGACTGATTGCCGGCTTCACCTTCGACAATCTCATCGTCGGCAAGGCTAATGACCTTGCCCGCGCCGCTTCGATGCAAGTTGCACTGAACCCCGGCGGACTGGCGTACAACCCGATGTTCATTTACGGTGGCGCTGGTCTTGGCAAGACCCACCTGATCCACGCCATCGGCAATCACATCCTCAAGCAGAATCCGGATACGGTCGTCCGCTATGTTCACGCAGAAGACTATTACTCTGACGTCGTTCGCGCCTATCAGACAAAGTCTTTCGACGTGTTCAAGCGGTATTACCGCTCGCTTGATGTACTGCTGTTGGACGACGTCCAGTTCTTCAACGGAAAGAACCGGACACAAGAAGAATTTTTCTTTGTTTTCAACGCATTGATTGAAGCAAAGAAGCAAATCGTCATCAGTTGCGATACGTATCCAAAAGATATTTCGGGACTGGAGGATCGGCTGATCACGCGGTTCGACTGGGGACTGACAGTTCAGATTGAACCGCCCGAGATCGAAATGCGGGTAGCAATCCTCAAGAAAAAAGCGGAAGCCGAAAGCGTTCAACTGGACGATGAGGTCGCTTTCTACATCGCCAAGCATCTTCGCTCCAACGTTCGCGAACTCGAAGGCGCGCTCAAGAAGGTGCTCGCCTATGCCGCATTCCACGGACGTCGCATCGACCTTGATCTCGCCAAAGAGTCTCTGAAAGATGTCGTTGGCGCGGTCAACAGGCAAATCACCGTCGAAAATATCCAGAAGACGGTTGCTGACTATTACAAAATCAAGGTTGCCGATCTGTTCTCAAGCAAACGTACCCGGCAGGTCGTTCGCCCGAGACAAGTCGCCATGTGGCTCTCCAAGAATCTGACTTCGCAGAGTTATCCCGCGATCGGGGAATCTTTCGGCGGCCGCGATCACACAACGGTATTGCATGCCGTGAGAACGATCGAAGCGCTACGTTCGAAAGACAACGAGCTGAATCATGACGTGCATGTGCTGCTACAGGTACTAAAAGGATAACAATGTTGATGACCGGTGTAATTTCATGTGGATAATATGTTGGAAATCATCCCTTTTTTGTGAAGTGCCGTTTTTATTCAAAATTATCCACAGCGACATACAGAATTTCTTCAACGCCGATTTTTAATGATAAGTATCTGAATTAAAAATATATTTTTGTGTTATTCACAGAGTTGGCCTTGAGTTTATCTTTATAGGATTTATATATATGCTTCTTATTAAAACCCAACGTGACATGCTGTTGTCGCCGCTACAGTCGGTGTCCGGAATCGTTGAGAAGCGACACACCTTACCGATTCTCTCCAACGTGCTGTTGGAGAAAAAGGGTGACCAACTGACTTTCCTGGCGACAGACATTGAAATACAGATTACGACGACGAACAGCGGAGCCGTTGGTGATGGCGACGGTGCTGTGACGGTCGGCGCACGGAAATTCCAGGACATTCTCCGTTCGCTGCCGGAGGGGACCGACATCAGTCTGAATCTGGACGAAAAGCGTCTTCAGGTTAAAGCTGGGAAGAGTCGCTTCAGCTTGCAGACTCTTCCGGCAGAAGATTTTCCGAAAATGGCGCTGGCTGACGGAAATCTCCGCAAAATTACGGTGACACAGAAACAATTCCGCCATTTGCTCGGACAAACGCAGTTTGCGATGGCAGCGCAGGATGTTCGTTATTACTTGAACGGACTCTTGTTAATGGTGGATGGAACGGATTTCCGTGCTGTGGCGACTGATGGGCATCGACTTGCGTATGCCAGCATGTCGCTGACGTTGAGTGATGAATCTCCGCTACCGAAACAAGAGTTCATCCTGCCGAGAAAAACGGTGCTTGAATTGAATCGACTTCTCGACGACAGTGAAGAGCCTTTGTCGATTGAGTTGGGTAGTAATCAAATCAAGTTCCAGTTTGGGCAGATTAATTTGGTATCGAAACTGATTGATGGAAAATTCCCCGACTATGAGCGGGTGATTCCGTCGACGCTCAAGAATGTGGTTAGTTTGAATCGAGCTGCGCTGCTCCAGGCAATGGTGCGTGCGGCGATTCTTACGAATGAGAAGTTCCGCGGCGTGCGTCTGGTGCTTTCGGGCGGCGTATTGAAAATCATGGCAGCGAATGCGGAACAGGAAGAGGCGCAGGAGGAAATCGAAGTCAGTTTTGAAGGCGATTCGATCGACGTCGGATTTAATGTGGGTTATCTCCTTGATGTACTGAACAATACCTCTTCGGAATTGATCGAGTGGGGGTTCAATGACGCGAATTCGAGCGCGTTGATCCGCATTCCCGGCAACGAGTGCTTTAAGTATGTCGTGATGCCGATGCGGATTTAGGAGTGGTTACAGAAGAAGTTGTTGTTTCACGTGAAACTGGAATTGGAATCGGAATGATAGAAACGAATGACGCTGCCGCTTACGACGAATCGAGTATTCAGCAATTAGAGGGGCTGGAAGCGGTCCGCAAGCGGCCTGGGATGTACATCGGCGACACCTCTGACGGTACCGGTCTGCATCACATGGTTTTCGAAGTGGTCGACAATGCGATTGATGAGGCTCTTGCAGGTCATTGCGACGATATTGTGATTACCATTCATGCCGACAATTCCATCTCTGTGACCGACAACGGTCGCGGAATTCCGACCGGCGTTAAATTTGACGACAAGAACGAACCCAAGCGTTCGGCTGCTGAAATCGTCATGTGTGTCCTTCACGCTGGGGGAAAATTCAATCAGAACTCCTACAAGGTTTCCGGTGGTCTGCATGGTGTTGGCGTTTCCTGTGTCAATGCCTTGTCGAAATGGTTGCGCCTGACTATTCGTCGGGACGGAAAGAAGTATCAACTCGAATTCCGCCGGGGTAGCGTTGTCGATCGCCTTATCGAAGTGCAAAACGGCGTTGAGGTGTCGCCGCTGCGGATCGTAGGCAATACCGAGCGACGCGGCACCGAAGTTCATTTTATGGCTGACGAAGATATTTTTGGTCAGGTTGAATTTCACTATGAAGTGATTGCCAAACGCTTGCGTGAACTCTCCTTCCTCAATAATGGCGTCAAGATTCGGCTGGTTGATCAGCGGACCGGGAAAGAGGAGGATTTTGCCTTCCTGGGAGGTGTTAAGGGATTTGTCGATTACATCAACCGATCGAAGGCGGTTTTGCACCCCTCCGTTTTTTACGCAGCAGGAGAGTCTCAGCTTCCGACCGGTGGCGTCATCGGCGTCGAAGTGGCGATGCAGTGGAACGACACCTACGCCGAACAGGTGCTCTGCTTTACCAACAATATCCCCCAGTCCGATGGCGGAACGCACCTGACCGGTCTGCGCGCAGCGATGACCCGTGTCATCAATAAGTACATCGAAGTTAACGAAATTGCCAAGAAGGCGAAGGTCGATATCTCCGGCGACGATATGCGCGAAGGTCTCGCGTGCGTGTTGTCGGTCAAAATGCCGGATCCGAAGTTCGCCTCGCAGACAAAGATGAAGTTGGTATCCTCAGAAGCCCGTCCGGCAGTTGAGGAAGTGGTGGCACAGAAACTCGCTGAGTTTCTGGAGGAGAATCCGGCAGACGCCAAAGTCATCACCGGCAAGATCGTTGAGGCTGCCCGTGCGCGCGATGCGGCGCGGAAAGCGCGTGAGATGACGCGTCGGAAAGGCCTGCTTGACGGTATTGGCCTTCCTGGAAAACTGGCGGATTGTCAGGAGAAGGATCCTGCTTTGTGCGAGCTATACTTGGTGGAAGGTGATTCCGCCGGTGGTTCAGCCAAGCAAGGGCGTGATCGAAAATTCCAGGCGATTCTCCCCCTCAAGGGAAAAATCCTGAACGTTGAGAAGGCCCGATTCGATAAGCTGATTTCTTCGCAGGAAATTGCAACGCTGATTACGGCGCTTGGAACCGGCATTGGGAAGGATGAATACAAGCCGGAAAAGCTCCGTTATCACCGTTTGATCATCATGACCGATGCGGACGTCGACGGCGCGCACATCCGGACGCTCTTGTTGACCTTCTTCTATCGGCAAATGCCGGAGTTGGTCGAGGGGGGGCATATTTATATCGCCCAACCGCCGCTTTACAAGGTCAAGCACGGCAAGACGGAGACTTACATCAAGGACGATCAGGCCTTGAATCAATACCTCTTGAAGATGGCGCTTGACGAAGCGGTACTCACTCCAAAGGTCGGCGCAAGCGAAATTCGGGGCGCTGCCTTGGAAGAATTGGCCCGTGAATACCTGTTGTCGCAAGCCGTGATCAATCGTTTGGCACATTTGATTGATCCGGACGTACTGCATGCCTTGATTGATGCCAATCTAGAAATTACGCTTTCGGATGAAGCGCTTGCGACAAGAAGCGCCCAATCGCTGATGGCTGCGATCGATCCGAAGGCAGGTCTGCATATTTTGGCGCGCTATGATTCTGCGCAGGAAAGATGGCAATTGCGCATCGAGAAGATGCACCACGGAAATTTGAAGGTTGGTGTCATCGATGATGATTTACTGGTGAGCGGCGACTACGTTCAACTGCGCAAAACAGCACAATTGTTGGCGGGCTTGTACGGCCCCGGCGGCTATGTACTCAGGGGCGAAAAGAAGCAATTGGTGAACAGCTTCGCCGAGACGATGCGCTGGCTTCTGTCCGAGGTGGAGCGCGGAATCAGTAAGCAACGTTATAAAGGCTTGGGTGAGATGAATCCTGAGCAACTGTGGGAAACGACAATGGATCCGAAGGTTCGTCGTCTCTTGCGCGTTCAGATTGAAGACGCGATTTCCGCAGATGAGATTTTTACGATGCTCATGGGCGAACTTGTTGAACCGCGTCGCAACTTCATCGAGACCAATGCTTTGGCAGCGCGGAACATTGACGTTTAACTCCGCTGACCAAAATTTCGGTTATGGCGTGTTGAGGTGAGTGCATCCGCAAAACGGGTGATGCGATTTGATCAGCTTCTGCAATCGCAGGGCTTGGGGTCGCGAAGCGAATGTCGTCGCATGATCGAATATGGTCGCGTGACAGTCGGTGATATGGGATTCGTCCGTGACCCAAGGTCCGAGTTTCATGTCGATGGTTTCCGGTTTTCCATTGATGGCTGCGAGCATGAGTTTCGCCGTCAGGTCTATATCGTCATGAATAAGCCGGCGGCGTATGAGTGTTCGCATCGTCCCGATCGTTATCCCAGTATTTTCGCTCTGCTACCACCGGAATTGATTCGGCGTGGCGTACAGGCGGTGGGGCGGTTGGATTCGGACACTACCGGCCTGCTACTGCTGTCGGACGATGGCCAGTTCATTCATTCACTCACATCACCAAATAGGACGGTCACGAAATGTTATGAGGTGCTGGCCCGACATCCGGTCGATGATGTTCAGCTCGGAAAGTTGGAAGCAGGTGTTGTCCTGCGTGACGATCCGGAACCTGTTAGAGCGACTCAGTGCGAGCGAGTGAGTGAAAATGTTGTGCGGATGTCTGTGACCGAAGGGCGCTACCATCTGGTTAAACGCATGGTTGCCGCGTCGGGAAATCGCGTCGAACACCTGCGGCGGCTTGCCATCGGGGGGTTCGAACTCCCCTCTTCGCTGGCACCCGGCGCCTGGCGCTGGCTCGAAACGGCTGAACTTAAGCTTCTTGGCTGGAACGCGGCCGTCGAAGATTGATCTGTGGCGGCTGATTTGAAGTGATTTTGGAGGACCGGCGATGCAAAACATACTGGTGATTGTTCACGCGCCAGCCTACGGAAATGAACGGATGTTGAGTGCATTACGCCTTAGTACCGCCCTGGTTGCCCAGGAAAGTACTACCGTTGAGTTGCGCATATTTCTGATGTCCGATGCTGTTACCGTCGCGCTGTCTGGGCAAGCCGCGGCGGAAGCCGGCGGTGGTCTTCAGACGATGCTTGAGGACTTGTTGAAAAAAGGGGTCTCGGTGTGCCTGTGTCGCACCTGTGCGGCGGCGCGCGGCATCAGCGATGCGACCTTGATACCGGGTATCCGGATATCGACGCTGCCTGAACTCGCCACGTGGACGCTCCAGGCGGACAAGGTACTCACTTTCTAAGATGTCCCTCGGACACGTGATGTGCGTTCGTGTTCCACGTGAAACAAAAAAATCGAGGCTGGGAACGCCAGCCTCAAATGCTTGTATCGAGCTCTGCGCTCGTTTGTCAGGACTTCTTGGCCGACTTACTCGATGCTGAAGTCTTTGCTGTCGCCGTCTTCGTCTTTGCTTCGCGTTTTTCAAATTCAAAGCCGACTTTTCCGTCGGTACCTCGGACGAGGAACGCCGAGAACTTTCGCCGGGTGCGTGCTGACACAAATTCCTTGAGCAAATCCGTCCGACCGGTGGCGAGCAGCTTGCGCATCTGATCGGGCTCAACCGCTTGTTGCAGGATGACCTTCCCGGAACGAAAATCACAAGATTTTGCTGTGCCAACCGATTTCTCGCAGACGTAGGCCAGACCGTGTTCAAACACCTGTGCATTGCATTTTGGACAAGCGCCGAGACTCGTCTGACCGGAAAAGTCGACTTCCTCCTGCCCTTCTCCGTCAGCGCCTGAACTCTGTCCGAAGTCGAATTCGGCAGCATTCTCCGCATTAAGCCGGATAATTGCGTTGAACGGCCGCCCCATTTTGTTGCGAAAACCCGTCAGTGGTCCGACTGTTCGCGCCGAGATCAGCGTCTCGATTTCCTCTGCTTCAAACTGCCGCCCTGCGACAATTTTCCACAGCGAAAAATCACAGGATTGGCATTGGAATTTCTTGTACGTCTCCTTGATCTTGCCGCCACATTTTGGGCATGGTGACTGTAGCTCGCCAAAATCCCCGGGAATCGTGTCGCTGTCGTAACTCTTTGCGCGTTCGACGATGAGTTGCGTCATCGCGGCAATTTCCTTCATGAACGCCTCGCGGGACATCTCACCCCGTTCCATTCGTGCCAGCTTGTACTCCCATTCGCCGGTCAGCTCAGGTGCAGTCAGTTCAGGGATGCCAAGACCGTTGAGTAGCGTCATTAAGGAAAACGCTTTGGCGGTTGGAATCAGTTCCCTGCCCTCGCGGTGAATGTACTGTTCGTTCAGCAGGTTCTCAATGATTTGTGCCCGTGTGGCCGGAGTGCCCAAACCACGTCCGGCCATTGCCGCTTTGAGCTCCTCATCATCAACCATCTTTCCGGCGCCTTCCATTGCCGAAAGCAGCGTTGCTTCGCTGTAACGGGCCGGAGGGCGTGTCTCGTTGCGGTTGAGTTTGACGGGATCGGAACACACCGTCTCCTTTGGCGCAACGGGTACCAGATTACCTTCATCACCTTCCTGACTTTCGCGTCCATAAACCGCGAGCCAGCCGGGCGTAACCAGCACCTTGCCTTCGGTTTTGAAGGGTTCGCCTTCGACGCGCGTGATGCGGGTCGTCAGCATGTATTCTGCGGCCGGATAAAACACTGCCAGAAAGCGCTTCACCACGAGGTCGTAGAGTTTTTGCTCTGGCTCGGACAGATGCTTCGGCGCCTGGAGTGTAGGAATAATGGCGAAGTGATCAGAGATTTTGGCGTTATTGAAAATCCGCTTGTTCGGCATGACCCAACTGCGCGCCAGAATCTGATGCGCGAAAGGTGAGTAGCGCGCGAGCAAGGCTTCATCACTTCCCTTGCCAATACCCTCGCCGGTGAGCATCGACAAGGTGCTCTTGACCGTACCCAGATAATCTTCCGGAAGGGCGCGGGCGTCGGTACGCGGATAGGTCAGCACCTTGTGCTTCTCGTACAACGCTTGCGCCAGACCCAGTGTCGATTTGGCCGAGAAACCGAATCGTGCATTCGCATCCCGTTGGAGGCTGGTGAGATCGTAGAGCAAAGGGGAAAGCTGGGTTGATGGCTTGGCCTCCTCGGTGACGTCGCCAAGCTTACCCTGGCATTTGTCGACCAGTTGTTGTGCACGCGTCTCATCCCAAAGCCGATCGGCGCGAGCGTGTTCGTCTTCCGCCTTTCCTTTGAACTGCTCGTCGAACCACTTTCCGGAATACTGTCCATTGACGCCGGTGAAGGTCGCTTCAACCTCCCAGAAGGTACGCGCCTTGAAGCGACGGATTTTGTCTTCACGATCGACCATCAGGGCCAGGGTCGGCGTTTGCACCCGACCAACCGTAGTGAGATGGAATCCGCCAGTCTTTGAGTTAAATGCGGTCATCGCCCGGGTGCCGTTGATACCGACCAACCAGTCGGATTCGGAGCGACAGACTGCTGCATCGGCCAAACCTTGCATTTCGGCACCAGGCCGAAGTTTGGCAAAACCGTCCCGAATCGCCTGCTGGGTCATCGATTGCAGCCAGAGACGTTCGACAGGCTTGGCGGACTTGGCGTGTTGGACGATGTAATTAAAAATCAATTCACCTTCGCGTCCCGCGTCGCAGGCATTGACAAGACTGGTCACATCCTTGCGTTTGATGAGTCGCGTTAACAACTTCAATCGGGATTCGGTCTTCTCGATTGGCTTGAGATCAAAATTAGGCGGAATAACGGGCAGATGCGCGAAGGACCATTTTCCACGCTTGACCTCAAATTCCTCCGGACATACCAGTTCGACCAAATGCCCGATCGCAGAGCAAAGCACGGCGTTTTCGCTCTCGAAGTAATCGTCATGTTTGGTGAACCCGCCCAAGGCCCTGGCGATGTCGTTCGCTACAGAGGGCTTTTCGGCAATAATCAGCTTTTTGCTCATGGAGTCGGGATGTCCGGAAAATGGTGATATGTGAATGGCATTAATGCGATGGCGTACTTGCCGTGCATGATAAGAGCGGATCGTAACGCTTGGCAAGCGCGCTACGCCGGTTGAAACCGATTACCGTGGGCTGAGTCTCTGCACAAAGCCGCCGGGAAGGCAGGACAATCGTCCTTCAAGCTCCAGCTGCAACAGGCGCGTTGACAGCGCGTCAATTGGCAGTTGCGTCCGGGTAAGCAAGGTGTCGATGCTACATGGATCGTAACCGAGATGTTCGAGGATGGTGTCCGCCTGCTTTGGAGCGTTTTTCGGAGTGTCGTTCCCCGAAAACGCCAAAGGCTGCGAACCGCCGAGTTCCTCAACAATATCCTGAACTGTTTCAACGAGCTTTGCGCCCTGCTTGATCAAGGCATGGGATCCGCGTGAGAGTGGCGAATGAATAGACCCGGGAATGGCAAATACTTCCCGCCCCTGCTCCGCCGCGAGCCTGGCAGTGATGAGTGAGCCGCTATCAACGGCGGCTTCGATCACCAAAGTCCCGAGTGACAACCCCGAGATCAGTCGGTTGCGCCTTGGGAAATTTCCAGCGATGGCTGGCGTGCCGAGGGGGAATTCAGACACGATACAGCCACGCTTGCCGATTTCCCGCGCCAAATCGCGATGTGCGGCCGGATAAATCCGATCAATGCCTGTACCGATGACGGCAATCGTATCTCCACCCGCTTCGAGAGCGCTCCGGTGAGCGGCTGCATCAATCCCAAGGGCGAGACCGCTGACAACGGCGAGACCGGATTGCGCGAGCGCTGCGGCAAACTGACCAGAATTAGTAACACCCTGCGGTGTTGGATTACGGCTGCCAACGATCGCAATTGCCGCCCTGCCGAGTAATTCAACACGACCATTCACATAGAGGATCGTCGGCGGGTCGGGAATCTCCAACAATGCGGTCGGGTATTCGGGGGATCCGAGGGTGATGATGGTACGACTGGGTTCTGATGCCCATGCAATCGCAGTCTGCACGGCAGCGGTGGTATCGGTTTCAAGCAAGCGCCGGGATTTTTCAGGGCCGATGGTGTTGGCGAGCGCATCCGGCGCAGCGGAGAAAATCTCTTCCGGTCCGCCAAAGACACGCAGGAGTCGTCGTTGTGTCTCCCCGCCGATTCCTTGGACGTGGGTTAAACGAAGCCAGGCGGCAAGCGTGGGCTCCGGCGTCATTCTAGGGGGTGCGAACGTAATCGTTGACGTTCACTGTACCTTCCGACTGCAGGATCAACGCGTAGGCGATCCTCGAAAAGCTTCTAAATACGAAGGCCAGACCGATCTGCTCGCGTGGAATCGTCACGGCGTACGTGCGATCCTTTTCATCCCGTCCGGCCATCGTACGATTGCGTTCGACCACCAGGACATGACCAACTTCCAAACCGTCCCGATCGCCACGGCTGAGAGAGATGATGGATCCTCTGCCTGCTGAGCCGACACCGCCATAAATGGAAATCACCCGTCCTTCGATTGCGCGATCCGGACGGTGCGGGATGTAGTCAAAAAGCATCGGTGCGGATGCCGGAACCAGGCGGTCACCGCGCCCGATTTCCTGTTTTATTGTTTGAATTTCAAACGTCGCCGGCGATCCGGCGCGGATTTGCTTCGCAGTACCCAAATGAAAGGCTTCGTAGCCCAGAATGTCCTTGGGGTTCTCCGGGTCGTAGAGTGGACGTCCATTGCGATAGACCTGCCACAGCGCGATTTCGGGTGCCGCGTTTTCAACATAGGCGAGATCGCCGTTACCTAGGAACACGCGATCCTGCTGCGTCGCGACGATGCGGGCAGCATGCTCAAGTTCTCCGGCTTCAACGACGAGCGGGGCTGAAATGAAGGGCTCGATGGCGTTTGGAGGAATTGGCGGAATCGCCTGAGTGAGCCGTGTGGCGTGAATGGCGGGTTGCAGCTTGACCGTCTCGAGACGCAGGTAGGGGGTTCCATCGCCGTCCCGTTCAAGAACAATGACATCGCCGGGATGGATGCGGCCGGGGTGACGTACCTGTTCACGGTTCATGCGCCAAAGCTCGGGCCAGCGCCATGGATCTTTCAGGAATCGCGCAGCAATCCCCCACAGCGTATCTCCGGTTGCTACCACATAGCGGTTTGGCGCAGATTCGGCCAGAACGCCGGCTGTGTCCTGCGCATACGCGCAGACGGCGGCTAATGCCAGAACAAGCGCGGATAAAATGCGTGTCATCGTGGTATCCTCATGCGACCCGGACAGCAGGATCGGCGTCCCGTCGAAACCCTGCCAATTCCTGAAACGACGGGAATCCAGTGGCGACGCGAGCGCGATTCTCCCTGACTTTCCGGCCGATTCTGCACGCAATCATTTTTTCGATCAAGCAATTTTATGGCGCTTCTACCCATTCTCCGTTTCCCCGATCCGCGCCTGAAAAAAGTGGCCGCTCGGGTTGATGTCGTCGACGACAACATCCGTCAGCTTGCTCTGGACATGGCGGAAACCATGTACGAAGCGCCGGGTATTGGCCTTGCGGCGACACAGGTCGACGTTCACAAGCGTGTCATCGTCATAGATGTTTCTGAAACGCGCGACGAGCTTCTGGTCTTGATCAATCCCGAACTGGTTGAGGCTGATGGCGAGCAGATCGGCGAGGAAGGTTGTCTTTCGGTGCCGGGCATTTACGACAAGGTGGTGCGGGCGGAACGAGTGAAGGTCGCCTATCTCGATCCGGACGGCAAAAACCAGATCGTTGAGGCTGACGGCTTGCTGGCAGTTTGTCTTCAGCACGAAATGGATCACTTGCAGGGCAAGGTGTTTGTCGAGCATCTCTCGACGCTTAAACAGATGCGCATCAAGAACAAGCTCTCCAAACAGGCGCGGATTACGGCATGAAATTGATTTTTGCGGGAACGCCGGTGTTTGCCGCCCAGGCCTTGACGGCGTTGCTTGCCGCCGGGCATGAAGTGGTGTTAGTGCTTACTCAGCCGGATCGCCCGGCAGGAAGAGGAATGAACCTGCAGCCTTCAGCAGTCAAGCAAGTGGCGCAGGCGCACGGAATCGAGGTTTTTCAGCCGACCTCGCTGCGTGACGCAGACGCGCAGGCGCGGGTGAGCGCGGCGAATGCCGAGGTGATGGTGGTTGCGGCGTATGGCCTGATCCTGCCGCAAGCGGTGCTCGACTTGCCACGTTTCGGCTGCCTCAATATTCATGCATCGCTGTTGCCGCGTTGGCGAGGTGCCGCGCCGATCCAGCGGGCGATTCTTGCCGGCGACCGCGAGACCGGCGTCTGCATCATGCAGATGGAAGCGGGTCTGGATACCGGTCCGGTGCTGTTCTCCGAAGCCTTGACGATTGAAGACGACGACACGAGTGCCAGCCTGCACGATCGCCTGGCCGATCTCGGCGCACGCCTGATCGTTGCCGCCGTCTCAGCCCTACCCCTGGCGCCGCGTCCTCAACCCGAGGATGGAATCACCTATGCGGCCAAAATCGAAAAACGCGAAGCGGCGCTCGACTGGCGTCAGCCGGCGGAAGTACTGGATCGTCATATCCGCGCGTTCAATCCCTTTCCTGGTGCGGTGACGAGTCTGAGCGGCCAACCGGTGAAGGTGTGGCGGGCGAGCCGCGTCCCGGGGCAAGGCGAACCTGGCCGGATATTGGCAGTAAGCAAGGACGGGATCAGCGTTGCCTGTGGTGACGGTGTCTTGCGCCTGCTTGAGTTGCAGAAGGCCGGTGGCAAGCGCGTGAGTGCCGCCCAATTCGCCACCGGCAGCACGGTTTCCGTGGGGACTTCCTTCGATTTGCCCCTAGCCTCTTGAATTAAACGCTTTCCTTCCCCATCTTGATCAGGACGCGGCATACGCCGCGCATCCTTGTCACCTTCGGAGCGCATGACGATGTTCAACTGGCTCAAAACTTCGCTGCTGATGGCAGCGATTGTGGCCCTGTTCGGTCTGATCGGGTCGTATCTGGGCGGACCGTCCGGGATGATGATGGCACTTCTGCTCGGCGGCGTGATGAATGTGTTCGCCTACTGGTTCTCGGACAAGATGGTTCTGCGCATGTACAACGCGCAGGAGGTCGATGAAGCTTCTGCGCCGCAGTTCTATGCAATGGTGCGCGACCTCGCCGGCCGGGCCGGGCTGCCCATGCCGCGGGTATATCTGATTGACGAACCGCAACCCAATGCCTTCGCCACGGGTCGCAATCCGGAACATGCCGCTGTTGCTGCGACGACCGGGATTCTGCAGATGCTGTCGGCGCGTGAAATTCGTGGCGTGATGGCGCACGAATTGGCGCATGTCCGCCATCGTGACATCCTGCTTTCGACCATCTCGGCGACAATGGCGGGTGCGATTTCGTCATTGGCCAATTTCGCGATGTTCTTCGGTGGGCGTGATTCCGAGGGGCGGCCGGTCAATCCGCTGGCAGGAATCCTGCTCGCGATCCTTGCCCCGCTTGCCGCAACCCTGATACAGATGGCGATTTCGCGCGCGCGCGAATTCGAGGCGGATCGTGGTGGCGCGGAAATCTGCGGCGATCCCAATGCCCTTGCCGACGCGCTGACAAAGATTGATGCCTATGCCCGAGGCATTCCCATGGCGACCGCCGAAGAGCATCCGGCGACGGCGCAGATGATGATCATGAATCCCTTGTCCGGGGAAGGCCTTGCTGGCTTGTTCAGTACGCACCCAGCGACGGAGGAACGGGTCGCGCGCTTGCGCGAGATGGCCGGCGGACGCCGTTACTGAGGTGATGTGAGGGGTTTGTCGGCGAGCAGATGGTTGAGCAATCTGCCGAGCCGATAACCGGCCTGGGCGATCCGTTGTTCGGCGATGACGCGGCTATGCTCGCGAAAACCGTCATCGATGACCGCGGCGTTGTCTGATCCGGGATAGCCGTGCGCTTGGGCGATTCGCCAACTTTCGTCGAGCCATTGCTCGACAGACGCTTCCGCATCCCTGTCCGATTGCGGGTGTTGCGCGATCAGATTGTTTATGGCCGTGTCGAGCGCGTTACCATGCAGTTTACGCGGCCCTCCCAGATCATCCCAGTAATTGTGCAGACTGATCGCTGATCTTCCGGTGCCCGCTGGGTCGCGAACGCGGAAACGTGTACCAAACCAGTCCCATTCACCATTTGTATCGAGGCGCACACTCACATGTAGCGGTTGATGCGCGTCGCCGGCCAGATGGATCAGCCAAGGCAGTGCGTACGTCTGCGCGACAGCGTTCGGGGGCTGGTATCTGAAATACCTGCTTTGGGCGGTGATGGCGGTGCCGAGATGGTCGCTGGTTGCGGGCTGTGAAAGAGGTCCGATCTGCGCATCCGGAAGGCGCGCCAGGGTGTGCCAACGGGTGTGGCGCTCCATGTCGGGGAAACCCGGCAGAAGCTGCGTCGCTTGCTCCGTGGCCGGCGTGAAAAAACGAGGATCGCGCCGGATGTCGTCAGGCCAGGTCGATGCGGCGATGAACGCCTGTCGTCGGCCGATCGGCTCTCCGCCAGCGCTGTCCCAGCGGGCACGATCGGGATGCGCGTCGAGCAGACGCGTGGCTTCGTCTCGGGCCGACGGGGTCATTACCGTCCACGCGATACCGGCGACAAGTCGGTGTCCCGTCGCGTTCCAGCCCCACACCGTGGCGCTCGAGCAGACGAGCGCGGAAAGAACCAGGCTTCGGGCGATCGTACTAGCGATCAAGTGCGATGTCTTCCAGCGACGCTGGATCTTCGATCGGCTCTAGATGCGTCAGGACGGTTGATTGTGGAAGCACGGCGCGAATCTCGGCTTCGAGGCGTTCGACATATTCATGGCCTTTCTGAATCGTCCATCGCCCCGGCACCAATATATGAACCTCGACGAAACGTCGATTGCCCGATTCGCGTGTCCGCAAGGCGTGGTAATCAATGCCGTCGATGCAATGCCGTTCGAGAACGGCGACAACGGCAGCGTGTTCCTCGGACGGCAGCGATATGTCCATCAGTCCATGAGCGGCTCTCGATACGAGGCGATATCCGGTCCAGACGATGTTGGCGGCGACCAGCAGTGCGATGACCGGATCCAGCCAGAGCCATCCGGTAAAGAAAACGGCACCGACCGCCAGGATGACGCCGACCGATGTCCATACGTCGGTGAGCAGATGATGGGCGTCAGCCTCCAGGGTAAGCGAACGGTATTTTCTCCCCGCCGACAGTAGGATCAGTGCCGTGGCCAGGTTGAGGACCGATGCGACGCAGGAGACGGCAAGACCAATTCCGACGCGCTCGAGCGGATGCGGATCGATCAGGCGTTCGCATGCCGTTGCGGCAATGGCGAGCGCTGCGAACAGGATGAGGATGCCTTCAAAGCCGGCGGAAAAATACTCGGCCTTGCCGTGGCCGTAAGCGTGACGTTCGTCAGCCGGTTGTTCTGCCAGCGAAATCATGGCCAGCGCCATCATTGCGCCGGCGAGGTTGACGAGGGACTCTAGCGCGTCCGACAGCAAACCGATCGAACCGGTGACGCGCCATGCCGCGCCCTTGAGCAGAATGGTGGCGATAGCGGTGGCGATGGACAACCACGCATAACGTTTGATGGAATGGGTGTTCATCCCCGAATTATGAGGCTTTCGCTGCCGGTCTGCTACCAACGTCATGCTACACTTTCGGCTTAATAGTCCGCCTGGGGCGAGATTGTGTCCTTGTCGACAAAAAAACTACGTGTCATAAAAAGGAAGGGTCCGGAAGCTGCCGATGGCGTTCGCCAGGAAGTGGTGCCTGCCGCGTTGCCGCCGGAGTCGCTTGGCTGGAGCCTGTTATTGGCCGCGCGATTGCTGGCCCGGGTGGACGGTGGGCAAAGCCTGACCGAAGCGCTTGCCTTGCTCGATGGGCAGATTCCGGCCGCGCGGGCGGCGGCGCTGGATGCTGTCTATGGCAGTCTTCGCCAGTTCGGACGGCTGGAGTTTTTGCTCGGTCGCCTGATGACCAAACCGCTTTCCCATCGTGAAACCTATGGCTTGCTGCGGGCGGCGCTGTATCGTCTCGAGAGTCGTCCGGAGGCGGCGCACACCGTTGTCGATCAGGCGGTCAAGGCTTCAGGGGAATTGGCAAGCGGTGTCTTCAAGGGACTGGTCAATGGCGTCCTGAGAAATTACCTGCGCCAGCGCGAGTCGCTGCTGGCGGCGCTGGCAAGTGATGAGGTGGCACGCTACCAGCACCCGCGTTGGTGGCTGGAGCGCTTGCGTCGAGCTTACCCGCAGCAGTGGGAAGAGATCGTTGCCGCCGACAACACGCCGCCGCCAATGACCTTGCGTGTCAATCGTCGCAAAGGCACCGTGGCCGATTATCTCGAATCGCTGGCGTCGGCATCCATGCCGGCGCAGCCGGTCGGTGACTGGGGCGTTCGTCTTGAACACCCTGCTCCGGTTGATGCCTTGCCGGGGTTTGTCGAGGGGCGAGTCTCCGTTCAGGATTTGGGGGCTCAACGTGCAGCGGCGTTGCTGGCACCACAGGATGGCATGCGTGTGCTCGATGCGTGCGCAGCGCCCGGCGGGAAAACGGCACATTTGCTCGAATCCGCCGACATAGACCTGCTTGCGCTCGATCTCGATGTCGCACGTGCCCAACGCATCAGCGATACCTTGCGCCGCTTGCAGTTGTCGGCGAAGGTTGCTGTCGGCGATGCTGCACAACCCGCCGGCTGGTGGGACGGATTGGCGTTCGACGCGATTCTGGCGGATGTGCCTTGCTCTGCTTCCGGCGTTGTCCGGCGTCATCCCGATATCAAATCGCTACGCCGGGAGAGTGACATTCGCAAGTTTGCACGGACACAGGCATCAATTCTCGATGCGCTTTGGCCGCTGCTCAAGCCGGGCGGTCGGATGGTCTACGCGACCTGCTCGGTCTTTGCCGAGGAAAATGCCGGACAGATCGATGCCTTCCTTGTTCGGGAGAGCGGTGCCAGAAGGATTTCGCAAGAGCAGTGGTTGCCGTGTGCCGATAGTGACGGGTTTTTTTATGCCGTGCTGGAAAAAATCGCTTAGCGCCCTTGTTGTAGCGTTTTGTACGTGGCTGCTCTGCATCGGTGTTGTGCAGGCGGCCGATATCAGCCTGCGCAACCCGCAATTGGAACTGACCGATGATAGCTATGCTTTGTCGGCTGATTTCAACATCAATTTCAATACGCGCCTTGAAGAGGTCATCAGCAAAGGCGTCGTGCTCTATTTTGTCATCGATTTCGAACTCACGCGTTCGCGCTGGTATTGGTTCGACGAGGTCGTTCTTCATCGTAACCGCACCATCCAATTGTCCTATCATGCATTGACCCGTCAGTACCGGCTTTCGACCGGGTCGCTGCATCAAGGTTATGCCACGCTCGACGAGGCGCTCCGCGTCATGGCCCGATTACGTTATTGGCTGGTCATCGACAAGGGCGAGATTCGCGGCGACAAGGTGTATCAGGCAGCCGTGCGCATGCGGCTGGATCTTTCGCAAATGCCGAAGACATTTCAGGTGAGTGCGCTGTCGAGTCGTGACTGGAGCCTGAATTCCGACTGGGTTCGCTGGGTCTTTACGCCGGCTGAACTGGCGTCGCCGGCGGGAGATGCGAAGTGAAACTGCTGATTATCATCGCCGCATCGTTCGGCAGCATTCTGCTGTTTCTTCTGGCGTCGGCCAGTGCCAACACGGCCTTGTTCGCCCGCCATTACCCCTGGCTTCTCGGCCTCAACGCGGTTGTCGCGCTGTCGCTCTTTGTGCTGATCGTCTGGCAGGTTCGCGATCTATGGCAAGAGCATCATGCCCGTGTTTTCGGATCGAGGCTCAAGCTACGCCTGATGCTCATGTTCGGCATGATGGCCGTTCTGCCCGGTGTGCTGATCTATGGTGTATCCGTTCAGTTCGTCACCAAGAGTATCGAAACCTGGTTCGACGTGCGTGTTGAAAAAGCGCTCGAATCGGGTCTCAACCTGGGCCGGGAAGCGCTGGATTCCTTGCGCGCCGACCTGACCGAAAAAGGCAAGAACATGGCGATTGAGCTCGGCGAAGCGACCGATCCTCAACCGCGACTGGTGCTTGGTCGATTGCGCGATCAGGTCGCAGTCCAGTCCGCTGCGCTTTATGCCTCTAACGGACAACTACTGGCGACGGCGACCAGCGAACTGTCGGCGCCACCGCCCGTTCAGCCGGCAATCGAACTGATCGCCCGCGTTCGAGCCGGACGCACCTTCAGTGAGATCGATGCATCCAACGGCGATGAGCTGATCTTGCGCGCCTATGTTCCCGTCATGCCGTCGGTGTTTGGTGCCGAGACGCGCATTCTGCAACTGACGCAGGCAGTTCCCTCCGGTCTTGCAGCCAATGCCGAACGAGTTCAGGAGGTCTATCGCGACTACCAGGAACTGTCGCTCGGTCGCGAGGGCTTGACGCGCATTTATGCGATGACACTGACGCTGACGGTGCTGCTCGCGTTGTTTACGGCAATTGCCACTGCATTCTTTCTGGCGCGGAGTCTTTCGGCGCCGTTGTCGATTCTGGCGGAGGGAACGCAAGCAGTGGCCTCCGGCGACTTCACCCCACGACAGGCGATTTACAGTCGCGATGAACTCGGCGTGCTCACCCAGTCGTTCAACCAGATGACGCGGCAGTTGAACGAAGCACGACGGGATACCGAGCGCCATCGCATCGAGGTTGAATCGGCGCGTTCCTACCTTGAGTCGGTGCTTGCCAATCTCTCGGCGGGGGTTCTCGTCTTTGATGCCAATTTCCTGCTGCGCACCGCCAATCAGGGGGCACAGACCATTCTCGACGACAGTCTCGATGGTTTGTTCGGGGCACCAGTCGATACCTGGGCGCGTCAGCAGGCGATCGGCCAGGCGATTCATGATGCCTTTTCTGCGCATGGTCGCAAAGAATGGCAGATGCAGATCGAACTCGATCGTCCGGGCGGCATGCCGCAGATTCTGCACTTGCGTGGCACCCAGTTGCCGGAGGATAGCTACGGCGGCTTCGTCGTGGTATTCGACGATGTGACGCGTCTGGTGGCAGCTCAGCGAAGCGCTGCCTGGGGCGAAGTGGCGCGGCGACTGGCTCATGAAATCAAGAATCCGCTGACGCCGATCCAGCTGTCGGCGGAACGTCTGCAGCTCAAGCTCGCGGGCAAACTGCAGAACGGCGATGCCGACATGTTCAACCGCTCGACGCAGACCATCATCAATCAGGTTCAGGCGATGAAGCGCATGGTCAACGAGTTTTCCGATTATGCCCGTCTGCCGGCGCCGGAGCGCAAGGCGCTCGATCTCAACGCGCTGATTCGCGAAGTCCTCGGTCTGTACGAAACGTCGTCGGCGCGTATCAGCCTGTCGCTGGACAGCGACTTGCCGGCGGTGTTTGGCGATGCGTCGCAACTCCGGCAGATTATCCACAACCTGTTGAGAAACGCCGAAGATGCGCAGGAAAACCTGCCGCATCAGGAAATCGGTGTACTCACTCGCAAGAACGACGGCATGGTCGAAATGACAGTAAATGATTGCGGAACGGGCTTCCCCCCGGAGATAATGGCGCGCGTTTTCGAACCGTATGTCACGACGAAGGCTAGGGGGACCGGTTTGGGGTTGGCAATCGTCAAGAAGATTGTCGATGAACATGACGGCCAGATCAGGATAAGTAATCGTCAACCGACAGGTGCGGAAGTGTCGATCCGGCTGCCGCAGGCGCCGTCGCCGGAGACGTCCGAAGAAAACATGATGCAAATTGCAGAGAATTGAACTATGGCGCAAATATTGGTCGTCGATGATGAAATGGGCATACGCGAGCTGCTCTCGGAGATTCTTGCCGATGAGGGGCACAGCGTCATGCTGGCCGAGAACGCCGCAGCGGCACGTCGGTCGCGGGCGGAAAAGCGGCCGGATCTCGTGCTGCTCGACATCTGGATGCCTGATACCGACGGCATTTCCCTGCTGAAGGAGTGGTCGGCGGCCGGTCTGCTGACGATGCCGGTGGTGATGATGTCCGGTCACGGCACAATCGATTCTGCCGTCGAAGCGACGCGCGTCGGCGCCGTCGATTTTCTCGAAAAGCCGATTGCGTTGCAAAAGCTGCTCGCAACCGTCAAGAAGGCGCTCAAGCACGACGTTTCTCCACTCAAGCCGCCCCTGACGCTCGATGCGTTCTCGCGTTCGCCACTGCTCAAGGATCTCAAGAAGCGGCTTGAGCAGGCTGCCGCCAAAACCTCGGTGCTGCTGTTGAAAAGCGCGTCGGGCAATATTGCCGAGATTTGTGCCCGGACATTGCACACGCCGAAAACGCCGTGGCTCGATCTTTCCGCGTCGAGCGCGCCGTTGACCCAGGAGATGCTGGAAAACTCGGCGGGCGGCATTCTGTTCGTGTCGGATCTCGCCTTGCTCGGCAAGCTGCAACAGAAGAACCTGAGCTTTGCGCTCGAGCGGCTGGAAAAATACCATGTGCAACTGATCGCGGCGACCTCGCGCCCGCTTTCGACGCTGGTCGAAGCCGGTTGGGATCCCGCGTTGGTCGCTCGCCTCGGGGAAGTGTGGGTGGCTCTCCCGCTTATTTCAGGACATGCCGACGACGTTCCCGAAATCGCGACGCTGGTGCTTGCGCATCTGGTTGAGCGAAACGAAGTGCCGGCGCGCACGTTTTCCAGCGGCGCCCTCAATGCCTTGCGCTTGCATCGCTGGCAAGGTGAATGGGTCGAACTGCTTGCAGCGGTGAAAAATCTGGCGCTGGCGGCACTCGATGAGGCAATCGGACTCGAAGACGTTGAAAATCTGCTGCGTCGTGACCAGCCCGACGTGGCCTCGCCTCCCCCTGCCCTGCCAATGTTCGAGCAGCCTTTGCGGGAAGCGCGTGAAGCGTTCGAGCGCCTTTACTTCGAGCATCATCTCAAGCTCGAACGCGGCAACATGACGCGAGTGGCCGAGCGCACCGGACTCGAACGCACGCATCTCTACCGCAAGCTTAAGCAACTCGGGCTGACGTTGGGGCGACGGGGCGAAGACGCCGAACAATGAGGCGCAAACCTCCTCAAGTTTTCTGACGTTAGCCATTTTTCGCGATTGGGCCGACCTGCAATGACGCGACCACGTAACGACAATTTCCTGCGCGCCCTGCTGCGCGAGCCGACCGATTACACGCCGCTGTGGCTGATGCGCCAGGCCGGTCGTTATTTGCCGGAGTACTGCCAGACGCGCAAACGTGCCGGCAGTTTCCTGTCCCTGTGCAAGAGTCCGGCGCTGGCCTGTGAGGTGACGCTGCAACCGCTTGCGCGGTATGAACTCGATGCGGCGATCCTGTTCTCCGACATTCTTACCATTCCCGACGCGATGGGGTTGGGCCTTGCGTTCACTGAGGGTGAGGGACCCAAGTTTGAGCGGCCGCTGCGCGAAGAGTGGGCAATCCGCGATCTTGCCGTTCCGGATCCTTACGACCATCTGCGCTATGTTATCGATGCGGTATCGGAAATTCGCCGTGCGCTCGATAACAGCGTGCCCTTGATCGGTTTTTCCGGCAGTCCTTATACCCTCGCCTGCTACATGATCGAAGGCGGCTCGAGCACCGAGTTCCGCCATCTCAAGAGCATGCTCTACGCGCGTCCGGATCTTCTGCACCACATTCTCGGCGTTACAGCGAAATCGGTGACGGCCTATCTGAACGCTCAGGTCGAAGCCGGGGCACAAGCCTTGATGATTTTCGACTCGTGGGGCGGTAGCCTGTCCCACGCCGCCTATCGTGAGTTCTCGCTCGCCTATCTCCGGCAGATCGTCGAGGGGCTGGTGCGGGAAAAGGATGGCGAGCGCATTCCGGTGATCGTCTTCACCAAGGGCGGCGGTCTTTGGCTGGAAGATATCGCGGCGTCCGGCTGTGATGCCGTCGGACTCGACTGGACCATCGATATCGGCGACGCCCGTCGTCGTGTCGGCGACCGCGTGGCCTTGCAGGGCAATCTCGATCCCGCTGTGCTGTTCGCTTCGCCGGAGGTTGTGGCAAACGAAGCGTGCAAGGTGCTCGACAGCTTCGGCGTGGGCGACACCGGGCACGTGTTCAATCTCGGCCATGGAATTTCCCAATATACGCCGCCGGAAAGCGTCACGGCGCTCGTCGAGGCTGTGCACGGTTATCGGCGCAGAATGCGCTGAGTATGTCGGGAGTTATGCACAGAAATAGGGCACAAGCAAACGTTTTGGAGAAAGTCCTTTCAATATCATGGGTTTGTTTGTAATTGCCTGATTATTCGTGGCTTTTGTTTTTTGTCCGCAGGATGTCGCAGCAACGAAACCCTTGTGGGATAAGGATTTCAGGTAGTTTTACTGAAACAACCCACAGAGTTTTCCACAGATGTTGTGCACAACCAGAAATGCCAATCCGGTGAGTGGTTTACGCCGGTTTTGAAGATTTTGTACGAGGAAAGCGCGGCAAGTGGCCGCTCCCGAGAAAACGCATGCAGCTTGTCCGAGTCGCCCTTGATGTTCCGCTGGATCGGTGTTTCGACTACCGTGTTCCGGAAGGGGTGTCGCTGACGGCGGCCGACATCGGCTTGCGCGTACGCGTTCCTTTCGGACTGAAGTCACGGATCGGGATTGTGGTGGATCTGCCGACCGTCAGCGACGTCGGCGAGTCCCAGCTCAAGGCGCTCGAAGAGGTTCTGCGTGATACCCCTCCCCTGCCGCCGGACTGGTTTGAGCTTTGCCAGTTTTGTGCGCGTTACTATCAGGTACCGCTCGGCGAAGTCATGTTGTCGACCTTGCCTGCCGGTTTGCGCAGGATCAATCCACCGAAGGCGCGCACACCACGCCGGACGGCATCCGTTGCCGAGGCAGCGTCAGCACCGGCGCTGACCGGCGAACAGGCGGACGCGCTGGCGGTGATCTCTGCCGATCCGGGATTCTGCGCCTATCTTCTGCATGGCGTCACCGGCAGCGGCAAGACCGAGGTCTATCTGCGTCTCGTCGACCGCGTGCTGGCTGCCGGGCGGCAGGTCCTGTTGCTGGTGCCCGAAATCAATCTGACGCCTCAGCTCGAAGCGCGGGTCGCCGCCCGTTTTCCCGATGCACAGCTTGTCAGCCTGCACAGCGAATTGACCGAAGCGGCGCGTACGCGGCATTGGCGTGCAGCGGTCGATGGCAGTGCGCGCATTGTCCTCGGTACCCGTCTGGCGGTGTTCACGCCGATGCCCGAACTCGGGCTGATCGTGGTTGATGAAGAGCACGACGCATCATTCAAGCAGCAGGACGGCATGCGCTATTCTGCGCGCGACGTGGCCGTATTTCGTGCTCGAGAACGGGATATTCCGATCGTACTCGGTTCCGCGACGCCCTCCCTGGAAAGCTGGGCCAATGCTACGGACACGCGTACCCCAGCGCGTTACCGCCTGATCAGCCTGACCGAGCGGGCAGTGCAGAGCGCCCGCCTGCCGGCGGTACAACGTGTCGATACGCGTCTCGAAAAACTGCAGGACGGGCTGAGCGACCGTTTGCTCAAAGCGATCAGCGAACGTCTGGTGCGACGCGAGCAAAGCTTGGTGTTTCTCAATCGCCGGGGGTATGCGCCGGTACTGACCTGCACTTCCTGTGGCTGGATTTCGCATTGTCGCCGTTGCGCCGCCAATCTTGTCCTGCATCTCGCGGACGGCCGACTGCGTTGCCATCACTGCGGTTTCGAGATCCGCGTACCAAAGGCCTGTCCGACCTGCGGCAATCAGGACATCCTGCCCTTCGGGCGGGGAACGCAGCGCCTGGAGGAAGTGCTGAGCGAACGTTTTCCGTATGCGCGTATCCTGCGCGTCGATCGGGATTCGGCAAAGAGCCGCAAGCAATGGGAGGCGCTGGTCGAGCGTATCCGGGGGGATGAGGTCGACATTCTGGTCGGGACACAGATGCTGGCCAAGGGACACGATTTTCCCAAGCTGACGCTGGTCGGCGTACTCGGTGCCGATGCCGCGCTGTTTGCCGCCGATTGGCGGGCGCCCGAACGTTTGTTCGCGCAACTCATGCAGGTGGCGGGACGCGCGGGACGCGCGGAATTGCCAGGCGAAGTGCTGATCCAGACGCAGTATCCAGAACACCCTCTCTATGCCGCGCTGGTCCGCCATGATTATGCGGCTTTCGCCAATGCACAGCTGACGGAGCGCGAACAGGCGGGTTTTCCGCCCTACACCTTTCAGGCAATGCTGCGCGCCGAGGCGCCGCAAATGGCGGATGCAATCGCCTATCTCGCCTCAGCGCTTGGCTGGGAAGGTGCCGTGGTGCATCCCGAAGTGATGCTCTACGATCCGGTGCCGATGCGGCTTGCGCGGCGCGCAAACATGGAACGCGCGCAACTGCTGATCGAATCGCCGTCGCGGCGCGCCCTGCAGTCCTTCCTCTCCGCCTGGCGCGAACATCTCGGGATGATCAAGGTGCCATCCCGGCTGCGCTGGCATCTTGAGGTCGATCCCTACGAATTCTGAGCGACCGCCGTCGGGTGGTCGACTGCGTCCGGCCGGTGGCCATCCGGATTCGCGCGCCTGCGGTCGGACATCGCCGGTGCGGTGCTGACGACAATGTCGCGCAACGCCCGCGAGAAATCGCGGTGATGGGCGATCAGGCGGGCAAGCGACGCGTTCATCTGGCCAGTAGCGGAATGATAGGCGAGCAGCGCCTGCGTGAACTTTTCGACCGAGGCATTGAGGTTGGGACGGTGTTGGCGCATGACATGCTCCTGAGTGATAACGGCCTCAGGTTAGCGACTGCCGATGACGGAATTATTGAAGCAGCATGACAAGCATGCATGGGATGCATGACAACGAAGTGGTGGTCGCTGCGATCGTTCAGGAATTGCGGCGCGTTGCCAGGGTATCGATGCGCCGACCCAGACGCTCGGCGGCGTCAGTAATCTGGGCCACATCGCGCGCGAACGCGCCGAACTCTGCACGCGGCACGATCAGCGGCTTTTCGAGCGAAAAATACTCGATCACGTTTTGCGAAAACGCCAGCGTCTGTCGCCGATGCCAGGCAAGGAAGCGGCTCGCGCCCTTAGCCAGCCGACGGGCTGCGACATCGCCAAAAATCGGTGCGAGGTCGTCTTCGATATCCCAACGCAAATGGCGCAGGACAAAACCAATCGTTTCAGCCAGATCGGCGGCTCCGTTGAGGCGGGCTGCACTGATCAGCGCTTCGCGGTTTCCGCCGGACTGCCAGAGTGCTTCCGGCGGCAGGATAAGTTCGACTGCAGGGGCGCTACTGGCATCGGCCACGGCCAGGGCGCCGTCGGGACGTATCGACAGATCTGCGATGATCGGGCCGCAGACGAGGCGTACCCCTTGTCCGGCGAATGGTTGCAGCCGGGCGCGCGCCCACGCTTCGCCGGCGAGCAGGTGGTTGGCGAAGCCGAGGGCGGTGCGGATCAACATCGTTCAGGCGAGTTGCTGGATTCCGGCAACGACCCAGCCACGGCTGCCGTCGACCGCTTTGCTGAGGTTCCAGATTTCGTCGAAGGGTGCGGCGGCCGCGTTCGCCGATTCGCGGATCATGCCGTTGAAGCGGACGCTGGCGACATGCTGGTGGCCTTCGGTGACGACCTCGAGCAATTCGGCGTTGAGCGTGACGACGTCGGTCTGCTGCGGTGCGTTGCCGCGCTCGTCCATCTCGAGCTTGATTTCGGCATAGATCTCCGGCGCGACGAATTCGCGGATGTCGTCGATGTTCTTGGTGTCATTGGCGGCCTGCAGACGGACAAAATTGAGCTTGGCGACGCGCAGGAAACCTTCGACGTCAAAGCCCTCGGGAATGCGGGCGGCCGGTGCCGCGCTGCCGGATGAGGCAGCGACCGGCGCTTCTTCGGCCGGTGCCGGCCCCCCATTGCCGACCCCTGCGTATTGCAGAGGTTGCGAGGCCGGTTGCTCATTGCGACGGAACAGCAGTTTGAAGACGAAGACGGCCGCCATGGCGAGCAAGGCCATCATCAGGACATTGGCGAAACCGGCGCCGAGGCCAAAATGCGACAGCAGTGCGCCGAGACCAAGACCGGCAGCGAGACCGGCGATCGGGCCCAGCCAGCTGCGCTTCGGTTGCGCGGCGGGTGCCGGGGCGGCCGTCGGTGCCGGCGATGCCGGTGCCGGCGCGACTTGTTGCGTCGGGGCGACGGGACGTGGCGTGACCGCCTGGCGTTGCATGCCGATCGAACGGCCGCCGCCGAGACGGGCGGCTTCTGCGTCACCGATACTTATACTGAGGGCGGCAACCGCGACGAACAGGATTGCGAAAAGCTTCTTCATAGGCTTCTCCTTCTAGAATTTGAAACCACGGTGGAGGGCGACGACGCCCAGGGTCAGGTTGAAATAGTCGACTTTTTCGAGACCGGCCGCTTCCATCATCGATTTCAGCGTGTCCTGGTCGGGGTGCATGCGGATCGATTCGGCAAGATAGCGGTAGCTGTCCTCGTCCTCCGTGACCCATTTGCCGATGCGCGGGATGACCTTGAACGAATAGAAATCGTAGGCCGGCGCCAGCGGCTTCCAGACGCGCGAGAATTCGAGCACCAGCAGGCGGCCGCCCGGACGCAGCACGCGATACATCTCGGCGAGGGCGCGGTCCTTGTGCGTCATGTTGCGCAGCCCGAAGGCGACGGTGACGCAATCGAAGTAATTGCTCGGGAACGGCAGTCTTTCGGCGTCGCATTGCGCCACCGGCAGCATGACGCCCTTGTCGCAGAGGCGGTCGCGGCCGTGGGTAAGCATCGCGTTGTTGATGTCGGTGAGCCAGACCTGGCCGGTCTTGCCGACCTTGCGTGCGAACGCCAGCGAGAGGTCGCCGGTACCACCGGCCACGTCGAGCACGCGCGAGCCTTCGCGCACGCCGCTACGGTCGATCGTGAACGTCTTCCAGAGGCGGTGCAGGCCGCCTGACATCAGGTCGTTCATGATGTCGTAGCGTTGGGCGACCGAGTCAAAAACCTGGGCGACGCGCCCGGCTTTCTCGGCTTCAGCGACTTGTTCGTAGCCGAAATGGGTGTGTTGGGTCATAGCGCGTAAATGAGGGCCGAGTGGCGGAAATCAAGCCTTGCCGCCGCATTTGGCGACGGGCTTGGCAGCAGGCGGAGGACACAGTGCCGGGTCGCGGCTGGCGCCGGCGACGGCGAGCCGGTCGAGGTATTCCTGCCAGAGCGTGTCACGGCGCAGGCAGAAGTCGTGGAGGATATCCCAGGAATAGAGGCCGCTGTCGTGGCCGTCGGAGAAGGTCGGGCGAATCGCGTAATTGCCGACAGGATCGAGCGCGACGATGTCGACGTCCTGCTTGCCGACCTGCAGCACTTCCTGGCCGGGCCCGTGGCCGCGAACTTCCGCCGATGGCGAGAGCACGCGCAGGAACTCGTAGCTCAGTTCGTAGCGGACGTCGTCGAAGACGATGTCCATGCGGCGGGATTTCTGGTTCAGCGTGATTTCGCTCGGGATCGGGGTATCGGGACGCAGGCCGGCCATGACGATTCTTCAGAAAAATGACGCGCTATCATAGCGCAAGAAGCGTCGCGCCCCGTTGCCGGATTGCGACGCCATGGTGCGTGGATCGCCAGGCGTCGTCGCGCTCAGAGCAGGACGCGTTCGATGCCGCCTTGCTGCGCCTGGCGCAGATAATTTTCCATCCAGTTTTCGCCGAGGCGCAGTCGTGCCAGTTCGACCACCATGAACTCCGCCTGCGTGCCGGCATCGTCCTCGTAGCGGGACAGTCCCTGCAGACAGGACGGACAGGAGGTCAGCATTTTCAGCGGGCCGGCGAAGCCGTCGCTGCGCAACGACGTGGCGCCCTGCTCGATTTCTTCCTGCTTGCGGAAGCGAACCTGCGTCGAAACGTCCGGGCGCGTCACGGCAAGCGTTCCGGACTCGCCACAACAGCGGTCCGAGAGCAACACCGGTTGTCCCATCAAGGCGTTGGCGGCCTTGATGCCGGTCGTCGTGCGCATCGGCGCGTGACAGGGTTCGTGATAGAGGTAGCGAGCGCCCGAGGTGCCGTCGAGTTTGACGCCCTTCATCAGCAGATATTCGTGGATGTCGAGCAGCCGGCAGCCGGGGAATATCTTCTCGAACTGATACTTGAGAAGCTGATCCATGCAGGTGCCGCAGGACACGATGACCGTGTTGATGTCGAGGTAATTGAGCGTGTTGGCGACGCGGTGGAAAAGCACGCGGTTGTCAGTCGTGATCTTCTGTCCCTGATCGGCTTCGCCGGCGGCGATCTGGGGATAGCCGCAACAGAGATAGCCCGGTGGCAGCACCGTCTGCGCGCCGATTTCGTAGAGCAGCGCCTGCGTCGCCAGTCCGACCGGCGAGAACAGGCGTTCGGCGCCGCAGCCGGGGAAATAGAAGACGGCATCGCCGTCGTAATCGGTGGCGCCGACCTTGCGTGGGTCACGGATGACCGGCACGATCTTGTCATCCTCGATGTCGAGCAGCGCCCGCGCCGTGCGTTTCGGCACACCGGCCGGCATCGGCTTGTTGAGAAAGTGGATGACCTGCGTGCGTAGTGGCGGCTGGCCGACGGTGGCCGGCGGCAGCGCCGTCTGGCGCTGGAACAGGCCGAGCGGCTTGAGCAGGTGGTGCGCGAAACGCTGGGCGGTATAGCCCCAGTCGACCATCAGCGTGCGCGTCAGGCGGATCGAGGCGGCGTCCTTCATTGTCAGGAAGGCCATCGCTGCGGCTTTGGCTGGAACGAATTTCTTCTTGCCCTGTTCGCGCAGGAAATTGCGCATGCGGATCGAGACGTCGCCGAAGTCGATGTCGACTGGGCACGGTTTCACGCACTTGTGGCAGATCGTGCAATGGTCGGCGACGTCGTTGAATTCCTCGAAGTGGCGCAGCGAGATACCGCGCCGCGTCTGCTCTTCGTAGAGGAAGGCCTCGATCAGCAGTGAGGCGGCGAGGATCTTGTTGCGCGGCGAATAGAGCAACGTTGCGCGCGGGACGTGCGTCGAGCAGACCGGCTTGCACTTGCCGCAGCGCAGGCAGTCCTTGACCATCGTCGCAATGGTGCCGATCTCCGACTGTTCCATGATCAGCGATTCGGTGCCGAGCAGCGAGAACGACGGCGTGTAGGCGCGCGCGAGGTCGGCGCCGGGCATCAGCTTGCCGCGGTTGAAGTGACCGTCCGGATCGATGCGCTGCTTGTAGGCACGGAACGGAGCGAGTTCCTCTTCGCTCAGGAATTCGAGCTTTGTTATGCCGATGCCATGTTCTCCGGAGACAACGCCGTCGAGTGCGCGAGCCAGCGCCATAATGCGCGCGACGGCGGCGTTGGCCGTCTGCAACATGGCATAGTCATCGGAGTTGACGGGAATGTTGGTATGCACGTTGCCGTCGCCGGCGTGCATGTGCAGCGCGACGAAGACGCGGCTGCGCCGGTTCTCGCGCTGGAGTCCGTCGATGCGCTCGAGCAGCCGGCTGAACAGCTTCCCTTCGAAGATCGCTTCGAGCTGTGGCCTGAGTTCGCTCTTCCACGAGACGCGCAGCGAATAATCCTGCAAGCGGTGGAACAGGCGCGGTGCCGGTGCCCGGTTGGTCAATGCCGTTGTGCTGATGCCGTAGCGTTCGAATTCGGCCTCGGCGTCGGCCAGTGGCAGGTCGAGATGGTCGAGCAGCCACTGCCAGCGTTCGCGTACGCCGGCGATGGCTTCGAGCGCCGCCTGTCGCTTGTCGCCGAGCAGCACGGCGTTGTCGAGATTGGCATCGCCCTGATGCAGCGGCAGATCATCGGCTTCGCCCTGCAGGAATTGAATCAAGGCATCGCACAGTGCCAGCTTGTTGCGGATCGACAATTCGATGTTGATGCGTTCGACGCCGTCGCAGTACTCGCCCATGCGCGGCAGCGGTATGACAACGTCTTCGTTGAGCTTGAAGGCGTTGGTGTGACGGGAGATGGCGGCGGTACGCGAGCGGTCGAGCCAGAATTTTTTGCGCGTATCGGCATCGATGGCGATGAAGCCTTCGGCCGAACGCAGGTTGCACATGCGCACCACTTCCGAGGCGGCGGCCATCACGGCGGCTTCGTCGTGGCCGACGATGTCGCCAAGCAGTACCATTTTCGGTCGGCCATGGCGCTTGGCCTTGGTGGCGTAGCCGATGGCCTTGACGTAGCGTTCGTCGAGGTGTTCGAGGCCGGCAAGTTGAACGCCGGCAGCATGACCGGCGCCGCCCGGCTTGAAGTAGTCGGTGATTTCGACGATGGCCGGTACGGCTTCGCGCACCTGACCGAAAAACTCGAGGCAGACCGTGCGTGTGACCGGCGGCATCTTGTGCAGCACCCAGCGCGCGGCGACGATCAAACCGTCGGTGCCCTCTTTCTGGACGCCGGGCAGGCCGGACAGGAACTTGTCGGTGACGTCCTTGCCGAGGCCCGTTTTTCGGAAGCTCGCGCCAGGAATGTCGAGCAGTTCGGGCTCGCCGCGAAGGGTGACGCCGTCATCGGCGAAGCGGCGGATTTCGAAGCGGACCCAGGGTTGGTCATGGATCTTGCCGAAGTTGTGGCCGATGCGCGTGATTTCCATCCAGTGACCGTCGACATCGACCATGCGCCACCAGGCCAGGTTATCGAGCGCGGTGCCCCAAAGCACGGCTTTCTTGCCGCCGGCGTTCATGGCGATATTGCCGCCGACGCAGGACGCGTTGGCCGAGGTCGGATCGACGGCGAAGACGACGCCGGCCGCGGCAGCCGCCTCGGCGACACGGTCGGTGACAGCGCCAGCGCCGGTGCGCACGGTTGCATAGCTTTGCGTGCAGCCTGGCAACTGCATCATTTCGACCGGGTCGATGCGCGTCAGCTTTTCGGTGTTGATGACCACCGACAGCGGTGTCAGCGGAACGGCGCTGCCGGTGTAGCCGGTGCCGCCCCCGCGCGGGATGATGGTGAGGCCGAGTTCGATGCACCCGCGGACGAGTGCGGCGACCTCTTCCTCGCGATCGGGGTAGAGCACGACGAAGGGATATTCGACGCGCCAGTCAGTGGCGTCGGTGACGTGGGTGACGCGGGCCATCCCGTCGAAAGCAATGTTGTCGCGTCGCGTGTGCGGCAACAGCGTCTTGAGGACACGGGCGCGCAGCCGGGCGGTCTCGTCGAAATGGCGCTCAAACACGTCGACCGCATGACTGGCCGCCTGGCACAGCGCAAATACCGATTCGTTGCCTTGCCGGCGCTTGTCGATTTCGTTCAGGCGGTGGCGCAGCGCTGCGACCAGTGCGTCACGTCGTTCCCGACTCGTGAGCAGGTCGTCCTCGAGGTAGGGATTGCGCTGCACGACCCAGATGTCGCCGAGCACTTCGTAGAGCATTCGCGCCGATCGTCCGGTCACCCGTTGCGCGCGCAATTGATCGAGGATCGCCCAGTTGTCGGGACCGAGCAGCCGGATGACGATTTCCCGGTCGGAAAACGAGGTGTAGTTGTAGGGGATTTCCCGCAGACGAGCGTTCATGGCGAATCAGGAGGCGACATCAAACAGTGATTTTAGCCCAGAAGCGGGGGGCACCCCAGTCTCGCCCGGAAAGGCTTACGCAGGTCCTCCCTGACACGACTCCGGGTTGGGGGTATCTCTTGAGGCCTCAATTCAGTCTGTCGTCGCTACCATTGCATCGCGATAGCGATCAGCCAATATCGGGCGAACTTTCCGATGGCCATGAAAACGGCACAGGGACCGATGCGCAGTCGCAACCATCCGGCGGCGACGCACAGGGCGTCGCCGATGATGGGGGTCCAGGCGAGCAGCAGGATCGGCGCACCCCAGTCACTGACGCGTTGCTGTTGCGCCAATGCGTCGATTTTCTGCCACTTCGGCAGCCAGCGGCCGCAGGCATAGGAGGTCATGCCGCCGAGCGTGTTGCCAAGCGTACCGAGGAGCAGCGCCGGCCACAGTTGCTCGGGGTGCAGCTTGAGCACGCCCGCCAGCACCAGTTCGGAACCGCCCGGGAGCAGCGTCGCTGCCAGAAAACTTGAGGCGAAAAATCCCCACAGCCCCGCTTCCGCGCTGATGTTCAGCCAGTCCATGGGCAGGCTGCTAGAATCATGGGTCTTTCCGCTCGATCTGTGGTTTCCATGACTCCCGATTATCTCGAAAAAATCCTCAACGCGCAGGTTTACGATGTGGCGGTCGAATCACCGCTCGATTTGGCGCCCAATCTTTCGGCGCGCATCGGCAACACGCTGCTGATCAAACGCGAGGACATGCAGCCGGTGTTCTCGTTCAAGCTGCGCGGCGCCTATAACAAGCTGGCCAGCCTGTCGCCCGAGCGGCTCAAGCGGGGGGTCATCTGCGCGTCGGCGGGCAATCACGCGCAGGGCGTGGCCTTGTCGGCGGCAAAAATCGGGTGCCGCGCGGTGATCGTCATGCCGACGACGACGCCGGCGATCAAGGTCGATGCGGTGCGCAGCCGGGGCGGCGAGGTCGTGCTGCACGGCGATTCCTTCGATGCCGCCTATACCCACGCCAAGGAGTTGGAAAAGCAGGAGAAGCTGACCTTCGTGCATCCTTTCGACGATCCGGAGGTGATCGCCGGACAGGGCACCATCGGCATGGAGATCCTGCGTCAGCATGGCAAGCCGATTCATGCCGTGTTCTGTGCCATCGGCGGCGGTGGCCTGATCGCCGGTGTCGCAGCCTACATCAAGCGGCTGCGTCCCGATGTCCGCGTTATCGGGGTCGAAACGCATGATGCCGACGCCATGAAGCAGTCCCTGGCGGCCGGCAAGCGCGTGCGACTCGACCAGGTTGGCCTGTTTGCCGACGGGACTGCGGTGAAGTATGTCGGCGAGGAAACGTTCCGGCTCTGCCAGCAGTATGTCGATGAAGTCGTCCTGGTCGATACCGATGCCATTTGCGCGGCGATCAAGGATGTTTTCGAGGACACCCGTTCGATTCTCGAACCCTCGGGTGCGCTGGCAATTGCCGGTGCCAAAGCATATGCGGCGGCGCATCGCCTGAAGGACAAGACGCTGGTGGCGGTGGCCTCGGGCGCCAACATGAATTTCGACCGCCTGCGTTTCGTTGCCGAGCGCGCCGAGGTTGGCGAGCAGCGCGAGGCGGTGCTGGCGGTGACCTTGCCGGAAAAGCCCGGCAGCTACAAGAAATTTCTCTCGCTGATCGGCGCCCGCAACATCACCGAGTTCAACTATCGCTACAACGATCCGGATTCGGCGCATGTGTTCGTCGGCATCCAGGTGGCGTCGCGCGCCGAATCGCTGAAGCTGGTCGAACAGTTGCGCAAGCACGGCTATGCCACGCTCGATCTCACCGATGACGAAATGGCCAAGCTGCATATCCGGCATCTGGTCGGTGGTCATGCGCCCCAGGTCGATAACGAGATTCTCTATCGCTTCGAGTTCCCCGAACGTCCCGGCGCCCTCATGCATTTCCTGTCGCAGATGAGCGCCGGCTGGAACATCAGCCTGTTCCATTATCGCAACCATGGTGCCGATACCGGGCGGGTGCTGGTCGGCATGCAGGTGCCGCCGGGCGACATGAAGGCCTTCCGAGCCTTCCTCAAGGACCTCGGCTACGCGCACTGGAACGAGACCGAGAATCCGGCGTGTCGCCTGTTTCTGGGGCAATAGATCGAACGCTCCGGCATCGCGCCGAGGTGATGCCGATGATGTCGTAGTCTTGATTGGAGGAGGCTTTCAATGGTGCAGAAGATCGCCAGCAATGTCACCGAACTGATCGGCAATACGCCGCTTGTCCGGCTGAACCGGCTAGCCGCAGGGATCGACGGAACGATTGCCGTCAAACTTGAATTCTTCAATCCGGCGCACAGCGTCAAAGACCGGATTGCTGCGGCGATGCTCGATGCGGCGGTCGCCGCCGGAAAGATCGGCCCCGACACCGTCGTGCTTGAACCGACGTCGGGCAACACGGGCATCGGCCTGGCGATGGTTTGTGCCGCGCGCGGGATCCGTTGCTGTTTTGTGATGCCCGAAACGATGAGCCGCGAGCGCCGTCTCCTGCTCAAGGCCTATGGCGCCGAACTGGTGCTGACGCCGGGGCCCGAGGGCATGCCCGGGGCGATCCGGCGCGCCGATGAGATGGCGGCGGCCGATCCGCGCTATTTCATTCCGCAGCAGTTTGAAAATCCGGCGAATCCGGCGATTCACCGGGCGACGACGGCCGAGGAGATCTGGCGTGATACCGACGGGCAGGTGGACATTTTCGTTGCCGGTGTCGGTACCGGCGGCACGCTGACCGGCGTCGGCGAGGTCCTCAAGGCGCGCAAGCCATCGCTGCGCGTGGTCGCTGTCGAGCCAGACGCTTCGCCGGTACTGTCGGGCGGCGAGAAGGGGCCGCATCCGATCCAGGGTATCGGCGCCGGTTTCGTGCCGGCCGTGCTGAACGTGGCGATTTTCGACGAAGTGGTGCGCGTCAAGGCCGACGACGCCTTCGCGACGGCGCGCCAGATGGCGACGGAAGAGGGCATCCTGGTCGGAATCTCGTCGGGTGCCGCCGTCTGGGCTGCTTTACAGGTTGCCGGGCGGGCCGAAAATGCAGGCAAATTGTCCGCGGTAATGATTCCGTCGTTTGGCGAGCGCTATCTGTCGACGGCCCTGTTCGCCAATTTGCAGGTTTAAGCGCGAGCGGGGCGGCGATTTCCTTTTGTCACCGAAGCCGGTTTCATGGTTATATCGCGGTTTTGTTTTTGTCGTTGATGGATGGCTGTGTTTGATTTTGACCGCGTGATTGATCGTCGCCACGGCGACTCGCTCAAATGGAATCGCTACGGCGATCGGGATGTCCTGCCCTTGTGGGTGGCCGACATGGATTTTGCCGCGCCGCCGCCCGTACTCGCAGCGCTACAACAGCGCGTCGACCACGGGGTGCTTGGTTATGCGAAGCCGGGGCCGGGACTAGTCGAGGCGACGCGAACGCATCTCGCCGCTCACTATGACTGGCCGGTCGACCCCGCCTGGATCGTCTGGCTGCCCGGCGTGGTGACAGGTCTGAGTCTCGCTTGCCGTGCCGTCGAGGGCGATGTGCTGACGGCGACGCCGGTCTATCCGCCCTTCCTGTCGGTGCCCGGCGCTTCGGGCCGGCCGTTGGTGACGGTGCCTCTGCAACTGGCGAACGGGCGCTGGGGCTGGGATTTCGCGGCGATGGAGGCGGCATTGACGCCGACCACGCGGCTCCTGCTGCTCTGCCATCCGCATAATCCGGTCGGGCGCGTCTGGGATAGCGCCGAACTCGCCGCACTGGCTGATTTTTGTACGCGACACGATCTCGTTGTCTGTTCCGACGAGATTCACTGCGACCTGATCCTCGATGAGGCAACCCGGCATGTGCCGCTGGCGCTGGCGTTTCCGGCATTGGCGGCGCGCTGCATCACGCTGATGGCGCCGTCGAAGACCTACAACATTCCCGGGCTCGCCTGCGCTTTTGCCGTCATCACCGATCCTGCCTTGCGTCGCCGCTTTACCGACGCCATGCGTGGCATCGTCGCCGATGTCAATGTGCTCGGCCTGGTCGGCGCCGAAGCGGCCTTCCGCGAGGGTGAGCCGTGGCGTCGCGAGGTACTCAAGGTATTGCGTCGCAATCGCGACCGCGTGCAAGCGGCCGTGGCTGCCATGCCCGGGCTGTCGATGACGCCGGTTGAAGCAACCTATCTTGCCTGGATCGATGCCCGCGGACTCGGCGTCGCCGATCCGGCGCTGCACTTTGAGCAGGCCGGCGTCGGCTTGTCGAGCGGCGCCGATTTCGGCAATCCCGGCTGGGTACGGCTGAATTTCGCCTGCCCCGCATCCACGCTCGACCTGGCACTCGAACGAATGCGCGGCGCTTGCGCCTGTCTGGCGTGAAGCGCGGGGAGCGGCGCTTGGTTTCGAGCGGGGGGCGCCGGGCAGCAGTGATGGTGGTGGGGTTGGGGCTGATCGGTGCTGCCTGGGTGGCGTCGGCGCTCGAACTTTTCTCGGCGGGATGGGACCTCAAGATTGCATCGATGCCGACGGTGCAGAATCCGCTCCTGGCGGCAATCGCTGCACTGCTGCTGGCAAGCGTCGCGGCGATCTGTTTGCGTGGTCTGCGGCTGAATGACGCCGAGGCGAAGGCGCTGGCGGTCGGCGAAGATCCTGAAAAGCATCGCCGCATCGAGGAGTGGGCCAGCAAGCTCTTCCAGGCACTCGACCAGAATCCCGCGACCATCTTCATTACTGACGCCGAAGGGCGTTTCGAGTACGTCAACGACAGCTTTTTGCAGACAACCGGCTATGTTCGGGACGCGGTGTTGGGGCAGTCAATGGCCTTGTTGTCGCCGTCGGATGCGTCTTCTTCGCCTTACGCCGCCATGTGGGCGGCGGCACGTCGTGGCGAGGCCTGGAAAGGCGAGGCGCAGACGCGGCGACGCGATGGCGGGCTGTTCTGGGAGCGCGTTCTTTTTTCGCCGCTCAAGGATCGTGACGGACGCATCACCCATTTTGTCGCGATCAAGGAAGACATTTCGGAATTGCGCTCGGTTCTGTCGCGCCTGCAGGAAAGCGAGGGGCGTTTTCGCACGGCGACGGCGGCAATGGTCGAAGGGCTGGTCGTTATCGGATCCGATGGGCGCATTCTCTTTGCCAATCCGGCCGCCGAGGCGTTCATGGCGTGTCCGCCCGGCGGACTTGTCGGCGTACGTGCCGTCGACGTCCGCATTGACCGTTTGCGCGAGGACGGCACGCTGTATGCACCGGAGGACTATCCGCTGACGCGGTCCCTGCGCGATCAGTGCGAGTTGCGCGGACTGGTCTTCGGTCTGCGCGACGCGCAGGGCGACGTGCGCTGGCTCGAATTCAATTCCTCGCTGCTGCGGATGGAAGCGGATGGCGCGCCGGGACTGGTCGCGACGTTCACCGACATCACCGAACGGCGCAAGACGGAAGCGCAACTGCGCTTGGCCTTCGAGGCAATCCGGCAGAGCGGCGAAGGCATCCTGATGACTGATGCGCGACATGTCATCCTGTCGGTTAACCCCGCGTTCGAGGCCAAGACGGGTTATGCCGCCGACGAAGTGCTGGGCAAGACGCCGGCATTCCTCGCCTCCGGGCGCAACGATGCCGATTTCTATCGCGAGATGCAGGCGCGCATCGAGGAAACCGGAGTCTGGCAGGGCGAAATCTGGAATCAGCGCAAGAACGGCGAGGCTTATCCGGAATGGCTCAATGTGTCCGGCGTGCGCGATAACGACGGGCCGCCCGGCAACTACGTTTATGTTTATTCAGACATGACCGAGCGCGTCGAGGCGCAGCAGCGCATCGACATGCTGGCGCATCACGACCCCCTGACCGGCTTGCCCAACCGCGTGCTTCTGCGCGACCGCGTCGAGCAGGCGATGGCGCAAGCGAGCCGCTTGCAGAGTCGTGTTGCGCTGATGTTCCTCGATCTTGACCGCTTCAAGACGATTAACGATTCGCTGGGCCATCCGGTCGGCGATGAGTTGCTCAAGGAAGCGGTCAATCGACTCAAGCGTTGTGTGCGCGACTCCGATACGATCAGTCGCCAGGGCGGCGACGAGTTCATGATCGTGCTCAACGACGTGCGCGATGGCGATGCCGTCGCACGTGTTGCCGAACACATCCAGCAACAGATGCGCGAACCGGTGGACATCGAGGGACACCGGCTCAGCACCTCCTTCTCGATCGGCGTCTCGATCTTTCCCGACGACGGCCAGGATTTCGATACCCTGCTGAAGAAGGCCGACACGGCGATGTATCACGCCAAGGAAGCCGGCCGCAATGGCCACCGTTTCTTCACCGAACAGATGAATCGTCGCGTCGTCGAACACCTGACGATGGAAACGCAGTTGCGGCGGGCGCTCGAAAACGGCGAATTCATTTTGCATTACCAGCCGCAGATGGATCTCAACGAAGGCACGATCGTCGGCGTCGAGGCCCTGATCCGCTGGAACAGCCGCGAACACGGGCTGGTCTCGCCGGCCCGCTTCATTCCGGTGGCCGAAGAGTCCGGGCTGATCGTGCCGATCGGCGCCTGGGTGCTGCGCGAAGCCTGTCGCCAGGCGCGCGAATGGCAGCTCGCCGGGATCGATCCATTTGTCATGGCGGTCAATCTGTCGGCGGTGCAATTCCGCCATCATGACCTGATCAACAGCGTCATCAACGCGCTCGTGCTGTCCGATCTCGACTCGCAGTGGCTCGAACTTGAACTGACCGAATCGATCCTGATCCAGGATGCCGAGGCGACGCTCGAGGCGATTCGCCGGCTTAAGTCGCTTGGCATAAAGCTCTCGGTCGATGATTTCGGCACCGGCTACTCCAGCCTCACCTATCTCAAGCGCTTTTCGGTCGACAAACTGAAGATCGACCAGTCCTTCGTGCGCGATCTGGCGCGCGATCCGGAGGATGCGGCGATCGTCCGGGCGATCATCCAGATGGCCCACAGCCTGCGCTTGCGGACCATCGCCGAGGGGGTCGAAACCGAGGAGCTGGCCAGCCTCCTGCGCGTGTTCCATTGCGACGAGATCCAGGGGTTCTGGCTGGCGCGCCCGATGCCGGCGCGCGAGATGGAGGATTTCCTGCGTTCGCATCAGACACGCAGCGTCACCGGTCGGCAGGGGGTGCTGCTCTAGAGGGTGTTTACAGTCAAGTGCTTGATTGTGAACGCACCCCTGGCGTCCGGTATCAGAAGCGGTTGGCCTGAATGTAGTCGCTGCCGCCGCTGAGGAATTCGACGAGATTGGTGACGGCGCGTACCGCTTGACGCGCGACACTTTCGGCCGTACGGCTGCCGATATGCGGCGTGATCAGGATCGAATCGACGGCGAGAAACGGATGGCCGGGCGCAATCGGCTCCTCGTCGAGCACGTCGGTGGCATAACCGGCGAGTTGGCCGCTCTGGCAGGCGGCGACGATGTCGGCTTCGACGACGAGTCCGCCGCGCGCGGTGTTGATCAGTGTCGCCCCCGGCTTCATCGTCGCCAGCGTGCGTGCGTTGATGAAGCCGCGCGTCGCATCCGAAAGTCCCATGTGCAGCGAGACGGTATCGGCGACGGGCAGGACGGCCTCCGCGCTGTCGGCGCGGACGATGTCATATTGACGGGCGAACTCTTCCGGCCAGTGCGGACTGTAGGCGACGCAGCGCATGTCGAAAGCGCGGGCGCGTTTGACGACCTCCTGGCCGATGCGGCCGAGACCGAGGATGCCGAGCGTCTTGCCGGCCAACTCGTGCCCGGTCCTGCGCGTCCAGCCCCCGTTCTTGACCGCATTGGCATGGCCGACAAAATCCTTGGCCAACGCGATCATCAGGCCAAAGGTATGTTCGGCGACGGTGGTGTGGTTAACGCCGGGGGTGTAGAGCACCGGAATCCTGCGCGCGGTGGCATGAGCGACGTCGATCGAGTCCAGGCCGATGCCATATTTGGCGATGACCTTGAGTGCGGGGCCGGCAGCGTCAATGACGGCGCGGGTGATCCGGTCATCGCCGTTGAGGAGTCCGTCGAAGGGGCCGTGCGCGTCGAGCAGCGCAAGCATCTGCGCTTCGTTCAGAGGTCCGCGCGCGCGGACGACGCTAAAGCCGCTGCGTTCGAGCAGCGCGTGGTGGGCGCCAGGCGTGTCCTGGAAACTGGTGGTGGTGAGCAGGATTTTCATGGTCGTCGTCGGGGCAGTTTTGGCTCAATGCTATACTCATCGTACCATGCGGCGCCGATGCCGCTGTGCTACCGGTCCGCACCGGAATATCAGGCGACGACCTGCCGGTCGCATCCGTGTGTCACAGAGAATCACAGAGGGTCAGATAAGGGACGCAGCAATGCAGATGGCTTGCCCGATCGTTTATATCATCGACGACGACGACATCATTCTCTGGATGTTCCAGGAATTCCTGCAGGGAATCGGTGCGGAAATCCGCACGTTTTCCTCGGCGCGGCAGTTTCTCGACGCCTATCGACCCGGTCCGAACGAATGCCTTGTCTGCGACCTGCGCATGCCCGAAATGGGCGGACTGGAGGTGCAGCGTCTGCTGCTCGAGAGCGGCAGTCACCTGCCGATCATCCTGGTCTCCGGCTATCCCGAAGTGCACTCGGCCGTCGAAGCCATCAAGAAGGGCGCTTTCGATTTCCTTGAGAAGCCGGTCAATGGCGGCCTGCTCGTCGAGAAGGTGCAGAGTGCCCTGGCACGTTGTCGCCAGATGTATGCAGAGAAACTGGCGCGTCAGACGCGCGACGCCCGTCTGGCGCTGCTGACGCCGAAGGAGCGGCAGATTGCCGAACTCGTCGTCGACGGCAAATCGAGCCCGAAAATCGCCGAAACGCTCGACATCAGCGTGCGCACGGTCGAAAACCATCGCGCCCGCCTGATGGAAAAGTTGCACGTCGAATCGACGATCGAGCTCGTCAAGCTGTTTCTCTGACGCACTGGGTAGTTTCCCCCGCCTCGCCTGAGTAGTTCCACTCTCCCCTGTTCCCTTGCAGGGGAGAACAATCGCCGGCCATAAAGCAGCGAAAGAAACAGGGCGGGAAAACAGCAGTTGAAATCGTCATGGGCCGCGGCGAACCGTCGGCGATGGCGGTGATGGTGCCGGCGGGGATTGTCCGTCGGGCGCCTTTTTCGTTCTCCTTTCGCATCGTTTTAGCAGGCTGCCGGACTGTCCGGTCGCCGGGTATCCGAACCATCACTCCATCTGAAAGGACGAACGATGCAAGCACGAGTCTCCAAACGGACCTTCCTCTCCCTCGCTCTGGCGACGGCGCTCGCCTGCGCCTTCGGCCCGGCCAATGCCGCCGACATCAAGGAGCGCACCGCCAAGTTCCCGATCGTCAATCCGATCGACCACCCGCAAGGCCTCGGCGCGCAGAAGTTCGTCGAAGTCGTCGAGAAGAAGAGCGGCGGCAAGATCAAGATCAAGATCCACGCCAGCGGCGCGCTCGGCGGCGAGCAGCAGGTGGCGGCGGCGATGCAGGGCGGTACCGTCGAAATCTCGATGATGTCGCCGGCGCAGCTCGTCGGCACGATCAAGGAATTCGTCGTGCTCGACTTCCCCTTCGTCTTCGCCAACGAGAAGCAGGCCGACGCCGTGCTTGACGGCCCGTTCGGCAAGAAGCTGATGGACCTCATGCCGGCCAAGGGCTGGGTCGGTCTCGGCTTCATGGAACAAGGCTATCGCAGCATCAGCAACAGCAAGCGTCCGATCAACAAGCTCGAGGACATCAAGGGCCTTAAGCTGCGCACGATCCTGAACCCGCTCTACGTCGATATGCTCAACGCGCTCGGCGCCAACGCCGTGCCGATGCCCTTCCCCGAGGTCTACACGGCGCTTGAGACGAAGACCATCGACGGTCAGGAAAACCCCGAGACCTCGGTCGACGCCAGCAAGCTCTACGAAGTGCAGAAGTACTTCAGCGCCGACCGTCACATCTACAACCCGCAGATGCTGATGGTCAGCAAGAAGTTCTGGGACAGCCTGTCGGCCGACGAAAAGAAGATCTTCGAAGAGGCGCTGGTCGAAGCGCGTGACGTGCAGCGCAAGGCCGCCCGTGCGATGACTGAGAAGTCGCGCAAGGTGCTGATCGAGCATGGCATGCAGCTCAACGAAATCGCGCCGGCCGAAATCGCCCGCATGAAGGAAGTCGTCAAGCCGGTGACCGAGAAATATGCCGCCCAGCTTGATCCGGCCCTGGTCAAGGCCTTCTACGCCGAGCTCGACAAGGTCAAGAACCTGAAGTAATCCCCGTCACGGGGTTGGCGGTTCCGGCCCTGTGCCCGGAACCGCCCCGCAATGCCGGCTTCGCAGCGTCATGCGCACATTCCAGTAGCCGGCTGTTTCCTGCAAAAAAATTTCCCGAGCATAGCGATGAAAGCAATCGAGAAAGTCGTGATGCACACCATGAACACGATTATCGTGGTGTGTCTGGCGCTGATGGCCATCATGGTCTTCAGCAACGTGATCCTGCGTTTCGTGTTCAATTCCGGCTTCACCATGACGGAAGAATTGGCACGCTTCGTCTTCCTGTGGCTGATCTTCATCGGTTCGGTCGTGGCCATGAAGGAAGGCGCCCACCTCGGCGTCGATTCGCTGGTCTCCCGCCTGCCGCGCGCCGGCAAGATCTTCTGTGTCGTCGCCAGCAATGCCATCATCCTGTGGCTGTGTTACCTGTTTTTCGTCGGCAGCTGGATCCAGACGGTCGTCGGCATGGGCACCAAGATGCCCGCCTCCGGAATTCCCATGTCATTCCACTACGGTACCGGCCTGGTGATGAGTGTCGGTGTCGCCATCATCGTTCTCGGCAACACCTGGCGGGTGATTACCGGCAAGGCGTCGGATGCCGAGCTGATCCAGGTCAAGGAATCCGAGGATTCCGTCGAGGAAGCCCACGGCGAGGCGGATACGTCCGCACCGAAAGGCAAATGAGTCTTGCCGTAATGACGGCTGATAAGAACTGAACCGGAGTAATTCACATGGTAGTCACCGTATTTCTGGTCTCGCTGCTTGGCGCCATGGCGCTCGGTATGCCGATCGCCTTCGCCCTGATGACCTGCGGCCTGGCGCTGATGTTGCATATGGACATGTTCGACGCGCAACTGATCGCGCAGAACACCATCGATGGCGCCGATAATTTCGTGCTGATGGCAGTCCCCTTCTTCATGCTCGCGGGCGAGTTCATGACCGCCGGCGGATTGTCGCGGCGTATCGTCAATCTCGCGCTGGCACTTGTCGGTCATATCCGCGGCGGCCTCGGTTATGTCGCCATCGTTGCGGCGATCATCATGGCCAGCCTGTCGGGTTCGGCCGCGGCCGATACCGCTGCCGTCGGCGCCCTGCTCCTGCCGATGATGCGCGAAGCCGGCTACAACGTGCCACGCTCGGCCGGCCTCATCGCGTCGAGCGGCATCATCGCGCCGATGATTCCGCCGAGCATTCCCTTCGTCATGTTCGGTGTCGTCGCCCAGCTGTCGATCACGAAGCTCTTCATGGCCGGCATCGTGCCCGGCCTGATGATGGGCATCAGCATCGGTCTGGCCTGGTTGTGGGTGATCCGCAAGGACAAGCTCGAACCGGCGCCGCGCAAGAGCGCTGCCGAAGTCTGGAAGGCCGTGATCGACGGCATCTGGGCGCTGATCATGCCGGCAATCATTCTTGGCGGTCTCAAGACCGGCGTGTTCACGCCGACCGAGGCCGGCGTCGTGGCGGCTTTTTACGCGCTCTTTGTCGGCATGTTCGTCTACAAGGAAATCAAGTTATCGCAGCTCTATCAACTGCTCCTTAATGCCGGCAAGATCACCGCGGTTGTCATGCTGCTTGTCGGCGCGGCGATGGTGTCGTCATGGCTGATCACGGTCGCCGACCTGCCCGGCCAGCTCGCCGCGATGCTCGAGCCGTTCATGGGTAACAAGATCATGTTGATGGTCATCGTCATGCTGCTGGTTGTCGTCGTCGGTACCGCAATGGACCTGACCCCGACGATCCTGATCCTGACGCCGGTGCTGATGCCGGTAATCAAGCAGGCGGGGATCGACCCGATTTATTTCGGCGTGATCTTCATCATGAACAACGCCATCGGTCTGATCACGCCGCCGGTCGGCACAACGCTCAACGTCATCTGCGGCGTCGGCAAGGTCAAGATGGACGATGTCATCGTCGGCGTCATGCCCTTCATGATTGCGGAACTGGTCGTGCTGACGCTGCTGACGCTGTTCCCGTCCCTGGTGCTGGTGCCGATGCGCTGGTTGCTGTAGTTCCGAGAAGTTTTGTTGTTGCTTGTCTTATCCACCTGGAGAAACTCATGAAAATGAAATTGGCAGGATTGGTATCGGCAGTATCGTTGGCTTTGTGCGTTGCAGCCCCCGTGCAGGCGAAAGAGGAGGCGATGACCTTGCGCCTCGGTTTCGAGGTGTCTCTCGACAGCCCGCAAGGCGTCGGCGCCAAGGAAATGGCGCGTGTCGCCAGCGAGATGTCGAAGGGCAAGATCAACATCGAGCTTTATCCGGATCAGAAACTCGGCACCGGCCCGCAGATGATCGAGTTGGTCAAGAAGGGCGAGCTCGACGTATTCCAGGGCGGTGCCGGGATGTTCTCGTCGATGGAAGGTCGCTTCAATGTCTTTGACATCCCCTACCTGTTTGATTCGGTCAATCAGGCCTACAAGGTTCTCGACAGCAAGTTCGGCCGGGAAATGCTGGCGACGCTCGAGCCGCACGGGCTCAAGGGCATGTCGTTTTGGGAGAACGGCATCCGTGTCGTCACCAACAACGTCCGCCCGATCACCAAGCCGGAAGATCTCGTCGGTCTCAAGATGCGCGTCATGCCGGCCAACGCGGTGCATGTGACCTTGTGGAAGCACCTCGGTACCGAGCCGACGCCGCTGCCTTTCGGTGAAATCTACGGCAAGCTCAAGAGCGGCGAACTCGACGGTCAGGAACATCCGATCGCGCCGATCTACGCCGGCAAGTTCTACGAAGTGCAGAAGTACCTGTCGCTGACCAATCACATGTACGGTCCGCTGATCCAGATCATGAATCTGGAGAAGTTCAAGTCCATGCCGAAGAAGACGCAGGCGATCCTGATGAAGGCGTCGTATGCCGGTGCCGTGGCGATGCGCAAGTTCTCCAATGACAACGCCGCCAAGTTCCTCGAGGACATGAAGCAGAAGGGCGTCATCGTCAACGACGTCGACACCAAGCCGTTCCGCGAGAAAGCACGTCCGATCATCGAGCAGCAGTTTGTCGAGAAGAACGGCGACGCCTGGCTGAAGAAGATCAACGCAATGCTGGGCAAGAAGTAAGACACCAGGCGTTTCGATCGAACGGCAGCCGGCGCCCCTTCGGGTCGGCTGCCGTTTTTCATATGCATCGCCGGTGTTTTGCCGTGAATGGCATGGCGTCGACATAGTACGATAGCGATTCCATTCCACTGTCACCGGATTCCTTTCACGCCTTTCCGTCATGAACGTATCACGCAAGGATTTCCGCCGTCGCATGCTGCTGGCCGTCGTCGCCGTGGCCCTGCTCGTTGTGGCGGGCGTCGCGGTGTTGCGCGTCATCGGCAACGAATACCGCCAGAATTTCGGCAATCACATTCTCAGCAACCTCGAGACGATGGATCGCGTGCTCAGCCTGCTCGAGCAGGATTCGGCGCATCGCGTCAAGCTGATCATCGACGAGCCGACCCATCGGCGGTTGGCGACCGGTCTCATCGCTCAGCCTCATGACGCGGCCCTGCACGCGCGCTTCCGAGAATGGATCACGCCACTCTACAAGAGTCGTGGTTTCGAGGATTACGCGCTCATTTCGGCCGATGGCAAACGCATCATTGCCGCCGGCACGCGCGAACTGGTTGGCAAGGAACCGTTACTGTCGACGCAGGACACGCTACGACGCGCCGAACTGCTTGGCGCGGCGATGACGCCGCCGACGGCGGGGCGCTTTCCGGCCGCAGGAGTCGACATTGAAAATCCGAATGTCATGGCATTTCAATTGTCATGCGTGCGTATCGATCGCGGTCTGCATCTGCTGGGCTTTCTCTGTCTGAGCGAAAATCCGTTGCTGCGCCTCTATCAGTTGCTGCGCGCGGGCAGGCCGGGACTGACCGGCGAGGCGTATGCGATCGATGCGAGCGGCCAGATCCTGTCGCCGATCCGCTTCGAGCGTCGTTTGCCGACGCCCTTGAATGCCGAGACGGGCTGGAGCCTGTTTCGTCTTTCGGCTCGGGTACGGGGGCCGATGTTACCGAGCGACGAGGCCCCTTCCCTGCCGCTGACCGAGGTGGTCGAGCGTCTGTTGCGGCATGACTCGCTACATACCGGCCTGGTCGAGAACTACACCGACTATCTTGGTCGCCAGGTCGTCGGCGCCGGGCGCTGGTTGCCCAATACGGCGATGGGCATCGTCATCGAAGTCGATATGGACGAAGCATTCCGGTCGTATCGCTTCGCACGCAATGCGCTGATCGCGTTGATCGCGATCGGCGTCCTGATGATCGTCGCGCTCACCTACATCGACTTGCGTTCGCGTTTCTCGCTCGCGCGCAGCGAACAGCAGATGGCGGCGTTTCGCGATCATATTCCGGCTGAATTGCACATGAAGAGCGCGGCCGGTCGCTACCTGATGGCGAACCCGGTCTACGAAGCGTCGTTCCGTCAGGAGCCGGGTTATGTTCTTGGCAAAACCGATGCGGAGCTCTATCCCCCAGGCGAAGCGCGTGAACGCGAAACGGAGCATGACGAAGTCGTACGCACCGGCCAGCCGGTGCATCACATCCATACCAAGAAGCTCGATGACGGCGGCGAGGCGACCTACAGTATCGTGCGTTTCCCGGTGCTCGGCGTCGATGATGCTGTCGTGGCAGTCGGCACCGTCGGGCTCAATATTACCGAACAGATCCGCACGCAGCGGGAGCTTGAGGAATTGACGCGCACGCTTGAGGACAAGGTCGCCAAGCGCACCGTGCAGCTTGCTGCGGCGCGTGATCTCGCCGAAGCCGCGAGCCGCGCCAAGGCAGAGTTCCTCGCCAACATGAGCCATGAAATACGGACGCCGCTCAATGCCATTATCGGCATGAGCCATCTCGCCGCGCATATCAACACAGCGCCGCGCGTCGCGCATTACATCGGTCGTATCCAGTCGTCGAGCCGGCACCTGCTCGCCGTCGTCAATGACATTCTCGACCTGTCGAAAATCGAGGCCGGCAAGCTGATGATCGACGTCAGCGAATTCATCCTGGAGAACATGCTCGGCCATGTCGCCGGTCTCGTGCTCGAACGTGCCGATGCCAAGGGCCTGGAACTGATCATTGACATCGCGCCGGATCTGCCCAAGCGTCTGGTCGGCGATTCTATCCGCATCAGCCAGATCCTCATCAATTTTGCCAACAACGCGGTCAAATTCACCGATGCCGGCGAGATTGTGCTGCGCGTTCGCGCCGCCGGCGATGACAACGGCAAGGTGCGGGTGCGCTTCGAGATTGAGGACACTGGCATTGGGATACCAGCAGACAAGCTGTCCCTGCTCTTCTCGCCATTCCAGCAAGTCGACGGATCAATGTCGCGGCGATTCGAGGGCACCGGACTCGGTCTCGCGATCAGCCGGAATCTCGCCGAACTGATGGGGGGCACGGTCGGCGTGCGTTCGGTACCTGGCCGGGGCAGCGTGTTCTCGCTGCAGTTGGCGTTGAGCGTCGCCGATCCGGCGGCCGCGGATGTCGCTACCCGGCCTGAGTTGGTACCCCATCACTTGCTGGTGGTTGATGGCAATATCGCAGCCGGACGTCATCTGCTGGGGCTGCTCCGCGCCCTGGGTTTGCGCGCAGACTTCGCGTCGACGTGTGACGAGGCCCTGGCGGTTCTGGCGGCGGCGGAAGATGCCGGTAATGACTATGACGCCGTGTTTGTCGATGGGAGATCGGCCGTTACCGACAGCGCGCGTCTGCTCGCGATCTTGTCCGGGCGTGATGCGCCGCGACCGCTCATCGTGCTGATGACGCCCGGTGTGCAAGAGGCGTCGGCGGAGCTCGATCGACCGGGCGTCGACGCCACGCTGAGCAAGCCAGTCATGCCATCGGAATTGCTGGACACGGTCTTGCGACTATTCGATCCCGAGCGTGCCCGTCAGGTCGAAGCAGCGGCGGCGTACAGCGACTGGGAGTGTCTGGCCGGTCGTGCCGTGCTGCTTGTCGAGGACAATCCGATCAATCAGGAAGTCGTCCAGGGCTTGCTGGAAATGGTCGGGGTGCGCGTCACCATCGCCGATAACGGCCGCCAGGCAATCGAGTTTCTCGAACATCAGCCCTTCGATCTGGTCCTGATGGATGTCCATCTGCCTGTCATGGACGGTTTCGAGGCGACGGCAGCGATTCGCCAGCGCGCACGTTTCGCCACCCTGCCGATCGTCGCGCTGACGGCCAATGCGCTCGAAGGGGATCGCGAACGCTGTCTGGCCGCCGGCATGAACGATTACATCGCAAAGCCGATCGATCCGGAGCAGATGTTCCCGACCTTGATCCGGCACTTGCCAAATGTCGGGGAGAAGTCGAATGCGTCGGGGCGGCATCGTGTAGCGGAGCTGGTGTCGCCGGTTGTACCGGGTCCGACTGCGGAAGGAGAAAGAATCGCAGCAATCGCGAGGATTCCGGGCCTCAATGTCACGCAGGCGGTCAGCCGGATGATGGGGCGCCAGGATCTATATATCCGGCTGGTGGGACGTATGGCGGTCGAGCGCGGCGACCGGCCAGCCGAAATCCGTGCGGCTTGGGAGCGCGGCGAGGTCGAGACGGCGACGGCATTGGTGCACGAGGCCAAGTCCCTGCTCGGCGCGCTCGGCGCCGATCTGCTCCAGGCGCAGTGCGTCGATTTGCAGCGCGCCTTGCGTGCCGGAGAACGGCCTGTCGAGGAGGTGCTGTGCTTTGCCGCGGCGTACGAGAAACTGCTGCGGGAACTGGCGCGCGCGGTATCGCCGGCGGCAGACTAAACGTCTCTTATCGATCCGGCGAGAAGGACAAAACGCCGGTTTCGGTGACAACGGCATCGAGCCGCATGTCGTGCTTCGCCGGGAAGATCGTGTCGACGCGGGCGAGATCGAAGCCGATGCCGATGGCAAGCGGCCGGGGCTGTAACAGCGCCAGCGTGCGGTCGAAAAAGCCGCCGCCGTAACCGAGTCGGAATCCTTCGCGGTCGAAAGCATTGACCGGGATGAGCAGCACCTCCGGTACCGCCATCTCGCCTGTCACGGGCGTTGGGATACCGTAGCGGTCGGGCTGTAGCGCTTCGCCCGGTCGCCAGCGGCGGAAGGCGAGCGGTCGGTCCGGCGCTTCGACGACGGGCAGCAGTGCCATGAAACCGGGCTGTGCCGCGGCCGTCCAGCGGGCGATCAGCGGACGCAGGTCGGGCTCGTTGCGAATCGGCCAGCAAAAGCCGACGCGCTGCGAGATCAGTTCGGGGAAGGCCTGTTCGAGGCCTGCGCATACTGCCGCCGAGTGCGCTTCGTGTTGCTTCGGCGTCAGCGCTTCGCGGGCTGACAAGACGTGTGCACGCAGGTTGCGCCGGGCGATCCGGGTGTCGCCGACGTCATTTTCCGGGGAGATTTCCGGTCGGGTCTGACCCTGCATGTGGTATGCTCGAAGACCGTGTTTACGGGTTTTCCAGCTTATCATGAAGTTCCGCACCGCGCTTTCCCTTGCCTGCCTGTTGTTGTCCTCCGTCCTTGCCGTTCGTGTCGACGCCGCACCTGATGACCGTTTCCTTGCTGCGCGTGATGCGGTCAAGGCCGGTGACAAGGCGAAACTGGAGCGGATCGCGCCCGAACTCCAGGGCTACGAACTCGAAGCCTACGTCGATTACTGGCGGCTGGGGGTCGATCTCGGCAATGCCGATCCCGCCGTCATCAAGGCTTTCCTGCAACGCAACGACAAGACTTACATCGCCGACAAGCTTCGCGGCGACTGGTTGCGTCAGTTGGGCAAGCGGCAGCAGTGGGCCGACTTCGATGCCGAATTTCCGGCCCTGGTACAACCCGATCAGGAACTTGCCTGTTACGCGCTGCAGAGCCGGCGCCTGCGCGGCGACGCAAGCATGCTCGACGAGGCGCAGCCGCTCTGGCTCAACCTGATCGAGCCGCCGGAAGGCTGTTATCCGGTGCTGGAGGCCTTGATCCTCGAAAAGCGGGTTCTGGCCGATGACGTCTGGGCGCGCGTTCGGCGCCAGTTTGAAGCGAACCGGCTGGCGGCCGCGCGCTACAGCATGAACTATCTGCCATCGAGCCAGACGCCGGATGCCAAGCTGGCAGTCGCCGTCGGCGACGCGCCGATGCCTTGGTTGGCACGCCTCTCGACATCGGCCCTGAATCAGCGCATGAACCGGGAGTTGGTGGCGTTGGCGATCAGCCGTATCGCACGCAATGATCCGAGGATGGCGGCCGAGCAGCTCGAGCGTTTCGAGAAGCATCTGCATCCGGGCGAACGCGGTTGGGCCTGGGGGCAGATTGGCTGGCAGGCGGCGCAGAAGCACATGGACGAGGCCTTGGGCTGGTTCCGCAAGGCCGGCGATGCGCCGCTGTCCGAGGAAGTCAGCCAGTGGAAAGTGCGTGCCGCCTTGCGCGCCCAGGACTGGGGAACGGTGCGCGCGGCGATCGAGGCGATGCCCACAGCGCTCGCCAGCCAGCCGGCGTGGGTCTACTGGCTCGGACGCGCGTATCGCGCCGGCGGTCGGGTCGAGGATGCCAACGCGCTGTTTGCGAGGATTTCCGGGCAACCCAATTTTTACGGCAACCTGGCTGATGACGAACTTGGCCGGGCGATCACCGTGCCGCCCAAGGCGAACCCGCCGACGCGCGACGAAATGGCCCGCGTCGGCGAACTTTCGGGTATTCGACGGGGGCTTGCACTCCTGCGTCTCAACATGCGTGTCGAAGGCGTGCGTGAATGGAGTTGGGGCCTGCGCGGACTCAATGACCGCGAACTGCTGGCTGCCGCCGAAATCGCGCGGCGGGCCGATGTCTATGACCGTGCCATCGCGGCGGCTGATCGCACGAAGAACGAACACGATTACTCCCTGCGTTATCTTTCGCCATTCAGCGAGCAGGTGCGACCGGCGGCGCGCAACCAGTCGCTCGACGACGCCTGGGTGTACGGGTTAATGCGCCAGGAAAGTCGCTTCGTCACCAACGCCCGGTCGACGGTCGGTGCGTCGGGGCTGATGCAGCTGATGCCGGCGACGGCGCGCTGGGTCGCCAAGAAAATCGGGCTTGCCGATTATCACCACGGCAAGGTCAACGACACCGAGACCAATGTCCTGCTTGGCACCAGCTACATGCGACTTGTCATGGAGGATCTCGACAATCATCCGGTGCTGGCCTCGGCCGCCTACAACGCCGGTCCCGGCCGCGCACGCAAGTGGCGTGCCGACCGTCCGCTCGAAGGCGCGGTGTATGCCGAGACGATCCCGTTCAACGAGACGCGCGACTACGTCAAGAAGGTGATGAGCAACGCCGTGTATTACTCGGCGCTGTTCGAGAATCGGCCGCAGTCGATCAAGAGCCGGCTCGGTACGGTCTCCCCCCGCGTCAATGGCGACGCGAAGAATCCGGATCTGCCCTAGGGAACATCGTCTCCCGAGCTGTTGTCGTAGAATCGACCGCGTCGACGCGTTCAGGCAGAACGGGAGATAAGCGATGCAAGCACAGTCGGTGTTGCTGATCGGCGGGAGTGGCTTCGTTGGCACCAGTGTGATCGAATCCCTGGCGCAGCGGGGCCTTCGAATTGTCGTGCCGACGCGTCGTGTGCCGCGCCGGACGTCCTCGCCCGCGGTTGAGTGGGTCAACGCCGACGTCAATGCCGATGGCGTTCTTGCCGCGCTGATGCCGGGCGTCGATGCCGTCATCAATCTCGTCGGCATTCTTCATGATCGCGACAGCAGCGCGCCTTTCGGCAGGGGCTTTAGCGCCGCCCATGTCGAGTTGCCGCGCAAGATCGTCGCCGCCATGCATGCCGCCGGCGTACGGCGCCTGCTTCATGTCAGCGCGCTGCGGGCGTCCGACGCCGCTCCTTCGGCCTATCTGCGCTCGAAGGCAGCCGGCGAAGCAGCGCTGCGCGAGGCCGACGGCATCGAGGTGACGATTTTCCGGCCGTCGGTGATTTTTGGTCCGGATGACGCGTTCCTCAACCTGTTTGCCCGGTTGTTGCGCGTGTTTCCGGTGTTGCCGCTGGCCGGCGCCACGGCACGCTTTCAGCCGGTTTTCGTCGGCGACGTGGCGCGTGTGCTCGCCGACGCGATCGAGCGGCCGGAAACGGTCGGGCAAATCTACGAACTCGGCGGACCGCGCGTTTATCCGCTGCGTGCGCTGGTGGAGTATGTTGCGGTGTGTCGCGGCCTGCGCCGGCTTGTCGTGCCGCTGCCGATGCCGCTGGCCTATTTGCAGGCGGGGCTGTTGGGATGCCTGCCACAGCCGCCGATGACCATCGACAATCTGCGTTCGATGAGGCTCGACAACATCTGCGATGGCCGGCATGATTATCCGGATTGGCGGCCGACCGCGCTCGAGACGGTCGTGCCTACGTATCTTTCGTGAGTGGAACGTAATTCAACGTTCAATTTTTATGGGGAAAGCAATGAAGCTGGTGATTGGCGATCGCAATTATTCGTCATGGAGTCTGCGTCCGTGGCTGGTGCTCAAGCAGGCCGGGCTGCCGTTCGAGGAAATTCCGATCCGCCTGCGCGAAGCCGGAACCAAGGCGGAAATCCTGAAGCACTCGCCGTCGGGCAAGGTGCCGTGCCTGATCGACGGCGATGTCGTCGTCTGGGATTCCCTGGCGATTTGCGAGTACCTGGCCGAGAAAATGCCGTCCTTGTGGCCGGCGAATGCAAAGGCGCGCGCCGAAGCGCGCGCGGTCAGCGCCGAAATGCATTCCGGTTTCACGGCACTGCGTCATGACATGCCGATGGAAGTTCACGCATACAAGCCGCATGACGGCCGCACGGCCGCCGCCGAGGCGGATGTCGCTCGCATCGTTTCGATCTGGCAGGGGTGCCGCAAACGCTTCGGACAGGGCGGGCCCTTCCTGTTCGGCGAATTCTCGATCGCCGATGCGATGTTCGCGCCGGTGGTCTGGCGTTTCCTGACCTATGCCGTTTCGCTGCCGCCCGAGGCGCGCGCCTGGGTCGACATGATGGCGGCCCTGCCGGCGATGCAGGCCTGGCGCGCCGGCGCCATCGCCGAAGTGGCGGAATGACGATTTGCCGCCGGTGATGCGCATCTACAAGGTCGGCGGCGCGGTCCGCGACGCGCTGCTCGGCCTGCCCGTGCAGGATATCGATTACGTTGTCGTCGGCGCGACGCCGGAAGCAATGCGGGCGCAGGGCTTCAAGCCGGTCGGCCGCGACTTTCCCGTCTTCCTGCATCCGCAGACGCACGCCGAATACGCATTGGCTCGCACCGAACGGAAGAGTGGCCACGGTTATGCTGGTTTCGTTTTTCATGCGGCGGCCGATGTCACGCTCGAAGAGGATCTGGCGCGCCGCGACCTGACGATCAATGCGATCGCCGAAGCTGACGATGGCACCCTTGTTGATCCTTTCGGCGGTATTGCCGATATCGAGGCCCGGATGCTGCGCCATGTCGGGCCGGCTTTTGTCGAGGACCCGGTGCGCATTCTGCGCCTGGCGCGCTTCGCCGCCCGTTTCACCGACTTCCGGATTGCGCCGGAAACGGCAGCGCTGATGCGCCAGATGGTGACCGCGGGTGAGGTCGATCACCTCGTCGCCGAACGCGTCTGGCAGGAACTGGCGCGCGGTCTGATGGAAAAGAAGCCGTCGCGGATGATCGAGGTGTTGCGCGCGTGCGGCGCCCTCGCCCGCCTGTTGCCCGAACTCGATCGGCTGTTCGGTGTGCCGCAACGCGCCGACTATCATCCGGAAATCGACACCGGCGTGCATGTGATGATGGCGCTCGACTGTGCGGCCGCCGAGGGGCGCGAGTTGCCGGTGCGCTTTGCTGTGCTGATGCACGATCTCGGCAAGGGTACGACGCCGGCGGCCGATCTGCCGCGTCATCCCGGCCATGAAACGCGCGGGGTTGAACTTGTCGAGGCCGTCTGCGCGCGGCTGCGTGTGCCGACCGAATGCCGCGACCTGGCGCGACTGGTGACGCGCTATCACGGCGACATCCGTCGCGGTCGCGAGTTGCGGGCGGCGACGGTGGTGCGTCTGCTCGAACGCAGCGACGCCCTGCGGCGACCCCAGCGTTTCGAGCAGCTTCTGCAGGCCTGCGACTGCGATTTTCACGGTCGTCTCGGCTGGGAGGACAAGCCGGTCGAGGAACCCGACTTTTTCCGTCGGGCGCTGGCGGCGGTCCGCACTGTCGATGCTGGCGCCATCGCCCGCGCCTGCGACAGTCCCGGCAAGATTCCCGAACGCGTTAATGCGGCGCGTGTCGCCGCAGTCAGTGAGGCGACCGGGCGGTCCTGACGCCCGTCAGAGGGTCTCGCTGCGATCGCCGACGGTGAAGCCGACGAGGACTTCGTCGATGCCCTTGCCGAGTGCGACGACCTTGAAGAGTTCGCCCATTTCCGCTGGCGACAACAGCTTCTGCACTGCTTGCGAGCGAATCACGCGGTCGCGCGGCGTGCCCTCGCCGGTGCGCTCGAACCACTCGCTGATGCCGCAATTGACGAGAAAATTCTCCTGCAGCGTGTAGCCGAGGAAATCGAGGCCGGCGCCGAATCCGGCTTCGACGATGGCGGTGAAATCGACGTGTGCGGTGATGTCCTGCAGGCCGGGCAGGAAGAAAGCATCGTCGTGGGCGCGGTGGCGATAGTGGCACATCAGCGTACCGGTGCTGCGCTGCGGGTGGTAGTACTCGTGACGCGGGAAACCGTAATCGATGAGCACTAGTGCGCCGTGGCCGAGAATGTCGCCCCAGGCACGTGTCCAGTCGGCGGCGGCCAGCCCGATCTCGCTGACATAACCGGGCGGGATGGCGGTTTCGGCGGCGAGATGCTGAGCCGCTTCGGCCAGACGGCCGGTGGCCGGCCGGTCGCACCACACGAAGCGGTCGTGCTCCCTGGCGACGCCGCGTTCGAGAATCTCGGCTTCTTCCCAGCGCACGAGTTGTACCGGCAGTGCGTCGAGCAGTTCGTTGGCTAGCACCAACCCATCGAAGCGTTCAGGCAAACGGTCGAGCCAGAGGACGCGTTCGACGAGATGCGGCAATTCGCGCGTCAGCGTGTCGCGCTGCCGTTCGCGGAGTTCGCCCGACAGATCGAGAATCGCATAGCGTTCGGGCAGCGAGCCCTTGCGTTCAAGTGCGCGTAACAGATCGGCGGCGAGCCGGCCGGAACCGGCGCCGACCTCGAGGATCGTCGGCGCGCTCAATGCCATGATTTGCGCCGCCTGATTGGCCAGCGTTTCGCCGAAGGCCGGCGAAATTTCAGGGGCGGTGATGAAGTCGCCGGCGGCGCCGAATTTGTGCGCGCCGCCCGAGTAATAACCCATGCCAGGCGCATAGAGCGCCAGCGTCATGAAGCGGTCGAAGCCGATCCATCCTCCGGTGACAGCGATTTCATCGGCGATGTGGCGGACGAGCGCCTCGCTGAAGGCGAGCGCATCGGCGGACGGTGCCGGCAGTGACGGGCCGCGATCGTTGCCGATCATAGCGTGACCTCGGTCAGTCCACCGAACTCGAACGGGAGCTGTGTCCATGTGTCAGGCGGCAGTTGTCGCCAGCGCCCGACCAGGACGCGCAGGACGCCGGCATGGGCAACGATGGCGATGCTTGTCGCTGGCTGCTGTTCCAGCCACACGGCAAAGTCGAGGACACGGCGCTGGAGATCGGCGACCGACTCGCCGCCGGGCGGCGTGTAGTTCAGGATGTCGGCCGCCCAGGCGTCGAGCGCGGATCGATCGATCGTGTCCCAGCCCTGCCCTTCCCAGTCGCCGAAATGTATTTCACAGAGACGCGCGTCGATCCGGGCGCTGGGGTCGAGCGCTTCGGCCAGCCCGCGGGCGCGGCGCAGCGGACTGCTGATGACGGGCGTGCCGGGCGGAAGCGCCGGGCGAAGCCGTTCGGCGATCGGAACCGGATCCTCGCACGCGACATCGAGCTGGCCGTAGCAGATGCCGGCGGGCAGCGTCGGGCGCGGATGGCGGATCAGGAAAACCGGCACAACAGGCCTCCGTAGAAGGCAATTTCGGCGAGCTGTTGCGTGGCGCCGAGGCAATCGCCGGTGTAGCCGCCGATACGTGTCTTGAACAGGCGGGCCAGCCAGCCAGTGGCGAGCAGCGCGCCGATGACGGCGGCGAGCGCCTGAGCCGGCGGCAGTCCGCCGAGCGGAACCAGCGCGGCGAAACCGGCGCAGAAGAAGCCAAAGGCGCCGAGACGGTTGTCGAAGGGCTTGGCTTTGCCCTGGTCGCGAACGTAGTCCATCGTCGCCAGGATCAGCGTCGCGCAGAAGCGCGAGAAGGCATGGCCGGCGATCAGTGCGATCGGGACGAGTACCGTATCGATTTCGACCAGCGCGATGAAGCGTATCAGCAGCATCAGCGTGACGGCGACGACGCCGAAGCTGCCGACCCGCGAATCCTTCATGATGTCGAGGATGCGTTGCTTGTCCCAGCCGCCGCCGAAGCCATCGACCATGTCGCCCCAGCCGTCCTCGTGAATGGCGCCGGTGAAATAGACGATGGCGGCGATGGCGGCGAGCACGGCCAGGGTTTTCGGCCAGAACAACATGCAGAAGGCGAAGACCGCGGCGCCGAGCGCACCGACAACGGCGCCGGCGAGCGGGAAATAGCGGATCGATTTTTGCAGCGCGAAGCCGCTGTGACCGAGCGCGCCGGGCAATGGGAGTCGTGTGAAGAAACGGAGGGCGCCGGCCAGGGTTTCGAGTTCGGAACGGAATGACATGAGGGTCGGAAAGCGTGGGGTCGAGGATGGGCGAAGCGGCTTCGGGCGTCGCCGGTAAGGCACGGAAAAATCGTCCGGCATGGTGCGAATCGCAATTCTGCGCGCCATTATAGACCGAGGAATCTCATGCTAAGCTTGGCGGATGAAAGAACTGATCCTGGGAGGGGCGCGTTCCGGAAAAAGCGCCTATGCAGAACAACGGGCCGTCGACAGCGGCCTGCATGTCGTCTATGTGGCGACGGCGCAGGTGCTCGATGGCGAGATGGAACGCCGGGTTGCTGTGCATCGTGCGCGCCGGCCGGCCGATTGGGGCCTCGTCGAATCGCCGCTGAAACTGGCGGAGACGCTCGAACGGCACGCGCGTCCCGACACCTGCCTGCTTGTCGATTGCCTGACACTCTGGCTGACCAATGCCCTCTTCGCTGGCGAGGCGGCGCGTCAGGCCGAGGCGGGCGAAGCGCCGACCTGTCCCCTGTTTGCCGCCGAAACCGATGCCTTGATCGCGGTGTTACCGCGCCTGCCGGGGCGGGTCATCATGGTGTCGAACGAAGTAGGCTGCGGCATCGTGCCGATGAATGCCGTGTCGCGGCTGTTTGCCGACGAACAGGGTCGCCTCAACCAGCGCGTGGCTAAGGTCTGCGATTCGGTTTCGCTGGTGGCCGCCGGCCTGCCGCTGCGCCTCAAGGGCGCGTGATTTTCGCGTTCCGTCGATAGAGGAAACGCCTCTGCCGCGGCGTTGGTTTAGCGCCGCATTTCCGCCAGCGGTGCGTCGGGAAAACCGGCGAAGAAACGGGCGCGCAGGGATTCGATGTCCTTGTCCTTCATGCCGACAAGGCGGGCGTTGAACGCGCGCGGGTCGGGAGTGTAGAGCAGATAGGCCTGGGTCTCGTTGATCATCATTTCTTCGTTGTCGGGGTTGTAGCTGCTGCCCGACAGGAATTTCCGGAATGCCGCACGCTGTCCGTCGTTCATCACGTTGCGCCAGAAGTTGCGGCAATAGTTGGCATAGAGCGGATTGGTGTAGTACTCGGCGTGACTGATCTCGTGCATCAGGATCGTCGTTCGCGCCTGAACCGAAACCGGCGGGCTGGTGCGATCACTGGCTTGCGGGATCGAGAGAATGACAGCCTGTGGCTTCAGCGCCTGGAAGAAGCCGTTGCGTTCGACCATCCAGCGCGACTCGATGAGCATTTTCCGCAGGGCGATTTCTTCGGCATTCAGGCGGATGCCGCCCATGTCGGCGAGATTGAAGAAGACGACGAGTTCCGACACCAGGAAATCGTTGCCATAGGCGAATGTCGCCTCGCTCTTGCCAACCGAACGGATAAACTGGGCAAGCTCGTCGTTGTTGAGCACACGCGACCGCGGCGCACCGATGCGCTCGATCAGCGCGACGACGCGGTTGAACATTCGCCCCTGTTCCTGCAAGTTCGGAAAGTCGATGATGCGGATCAGCGCGCGCGGGCCATAGTCGAACAGTGCGACCTGATCGGCGCGGTGGTCGAGAATGGCGGTGTAATCTGCCGCCTGCCCTGGCGGCAAACCATACGGACTCCCGTCCTGCGCACGGACGAGCGGCGACAGCAGCAGCGCCGCGACGAGGCATAGTAGGGCAAGGCCACGGGCGAGATGCGCGGTCATGGCTTACGGTAAGCATCCATGCTGAAGCGGTGCGCCCGTTCCAGGTTGTAGGTGGTGTTGTCGCGGTTGCTCGGATGTGAAGGCTGGTTGAATCCGGGGCGGTTGTTGACGGGAGGATAGGCGGGCATCAGTCCGTAGCCGTAACCATAACCATAGGGTGAAGCGTACAGGGCCGGCGTGGTACCGAGGTTCGCATAGGTGCCGGTGGTGTACAGCTCTTGGCCGAAAGCGTGGGCGCGCGTCAGGGCGTAGGTGGTGTTGTCCCGGTTGCTGGGATGGGCGGGGACGTTCACGCCGGGTCGGTAGGCGACCGGAGGATAGGCGATGTAGGGGCCGCCGGGCCGCATCAGCAAGGGCGCTGGCGCGACGAAATAGGCTGGCGGCGGAAGAATCGCCTGGTCACGCGCATAGGACGATGAGAAGACGACCGAGCGCATGCGCGGATGCGCGTACATGAACTCGGTATCGGCGGAGGTCGCGGTTCCGTTGGCAAGCAGGATGATTTCGGCGCCTGCCGGCACGCCGACAAGACACAGGCCGGCCAGCGCCGCGAGGCGCGTCAGCCGGGGAGCGAGACGAAGGAAGTATTTGCGGTTCATTTTCCGCCTCCTATTTCGTTCACGCTGACCGAGCCGCCGTTGCGCTGGATCGAATAGACCTTGCCGGTGCGGGGCGATGTATACCGGGTGACGTTGGCGGGAACGTCTTTGCCGTCGATCGAGACGCGGCCGTTGATCACCGTTACGCCTTCGATGTTGGCGTCATCGGCGATATGACCGACAACGACGCTGGCGTCGTTCTTGCCGCGTCCACCGGAGATGGCGCCGGTCTGTACGTTGACCTGTCCGTCACGCTGGATGACGACGCCTTGTCCCGATGTGCTGACGCTGACTTGCGCGGCGGCCAGACTTGCACAGCACAGGCTGCCCAGGGTGATGATCCAGCGTTTCAGGGATCTGTTCATGGCACGACCTCGCAGTGAACTTACTTCTTGCAGTTCACGTTAACGGCGGAGTTACCCCGTTCGTTGACGGAGATGTTGCGATCAACCACGGTTTTGTCGCCGATGGCGCCGACCGTGATCGAGACGTCGCCGCAGGCGCGGCTGTTGGCTGCGTTGCTGCCGGGGACATACGCGGCGGCGCGTTGCCGGGATTTGTCGGCATCGCTTTGCGGCGCGTTGCGCAGGATGATGGTGGTCTTTTCGTCACTCGCCGGCGCACCGCCGGAACGCATATATTCCTGTGCGTCCTGGCTGAGGCGCTGCGCCTGGCTGCCGCTGTCGACGGAACCATCTTCAATGACGACGGGTGCCTTCCGGCCGTCGACCCGGCTACGCGCCGAAGCTGCCGACCGGCTGGCTTCCTTCTCCGTCCGGGTTTGCGTGCCACCCGGCTGGATGATGATTTCGCCGGCCTGCGCAAGCGACATCAGGAGCGCTGCCGAAATGGCTACTGTCCGAAGGGTCACGGCAGCCTCCTGTCATTCTCCGGCAACTACTGAATCGTGATATCGAGCTTGGCTTCCGCGATCGAAGGATTCGATGCACGGAATGCCTTGCCGATTTCATCCATCGAGCCGACCTTCAGTGGCGTCAGGTCGGCGGCCTTGAGGGCTGCCGGCAATGCCAGATCGCGATTGCTGCCGTAACAGACGATCTGTTCCTTCCCGGGTTTGTCGAACTTGATCTGGAAGGGCGAATTCTCCGGTGGCAGCGAGATGGCCACATTGCTCTTCATGAACGGATCGGGACTGAAGCGATTCGGGTGAATGCGGGCGATCGTTCCGGAGATATCGCGGTAATAGCAGTACAGCACACCATCGCCACTCATCTGAACCCGTGCCTTCAACAACTCGCGCACTCGGTAGGTCGGGCGATTGCCGCGATCGCTGTCGAGCTTGACGGTCAGTGGTCCTTGCTGGCTGTCGGGCCGGGGCGTGTAGGCGATCGTGTTGGGCTTGGCGGTAGGATCCTCGACGATGGGCTGGTCGGCATCGAGCAGCGCGTAATACAGGTCGAAGTTGATCCGTCCGTCGGCGACGAGCTGGTTTTCGGCTTGATAACGTCCGATAGCGCTCGACAATTCGCGAGAGGTTGCGCCGTTGATCGGGCCGTTGTAGTAATTCATGCCGCCGAGCTTGCGCTGCACGAGCTTGGTGCGGTCTGCCGGTGTCATTGCGTCATACCAGTCGCGCGCCTGCTGGAGCATCACCGGATTGGTCTTGTCGATTTCGAGGCACTTCCAATACGGAACGCCGGTCAGTTTGCCGACGACTTCGATCATGCCGAGTTCGACCAGCGCGCGCACGCCGGAACCGAGTCCTTCGGCCTTGTTAAGTGACATGTTGAATGAGAATCCGACCTGTCCTATTTTGCCGCCGGCTTCCTTGGAATTACCAGCGCGCGTAATGACCAGTGAGTTACTAGCGTTCATGCCCGGCATGATCATGCGGGTTGTGGTCTCACCGATGTTCATGTCCATCGAGACAACCGAGGATACCTGATCCTTGCTCAGGCCGAGATCAAGCCAGGGAAGTGCGATACCGCCGCCACGCTGTGAATCTATGGCATTTTCATCGAGTTGGGTGATGGCGCCGCGGATGTAGTAATTCGGTAGCTTATGCTGAAAGGCGCCTGCCGCCTGCATGTCCTGGAAGAGCGCCAGCAGGTCGTTGCGTTCGGTGTCGTAGTCGATGAAGGAAAGCGCCTTGCTCTTGACCGACATGCGCGATGCCGCACTGATCAACATCTCCTTGGTTCCCGCCATGACTTTGCCGGTGGAGTCCGGGATGCCCGCCGTAGTGATGACAATATCCCGCTTGCCATACGCCAGCATCAGATCGTCCATGCAACGCAGCGCCGGGGTGAAATTGGTGACCGTCTTCGCCACCGGCGTTTTGACTGCGGTGGCAATCGTTGCCGTTTCCGGCTTGGGCGGGTCGGCCACGCACGCGGCCAGTGCGCTGGTGAGGCTTAACGCAGCGATGACGAGACGGGACTTTTCATATGCGCGGGCCATAGTGAATTCCTTGGAAAAAGTACGATGCTTTTTTGTTGGACCACTTTCATACATCATAGTCGGAATTTCTGGAAACCATGCATTTCCGGGACTATCCTGACACATGTCAACCGGCGAAATCAAGGCGCGTTAGAGTGGCAGGAATGCTTGTTGGGAGGGGGGCGCGGCGACTATACTTGATCGCGCTTCTGGCGCTTATGTCGGCCTCGACACGGGAGAAGCCATGAAAATAAGTTTCTTTGTTGCGACGGTTTTGGGGGGCCTCATCGCAGCGAGTGCCTCCGCACAAACGCAGGGCGGAGCCGTGCGTGGCAACACCAACATCAACGTCAACGCCGAAAACATCAATACGATCGCGGCGGGCAGCAACAATGTCGCGCGTACAAGCATCGGCAGCGTCAAGAGCGGCGCGAAGAGTGGCGGCAACGTCTCGGTCGATGTCAAAAACGTATCCAATGTTGTTGTCGGTCATGGTCGCAAGGGATGCATCAATATCGGCGTCAAAGGCGCTGATCCCGAATGCAAATAGGGAGGAATTGGTGATGAAATTTTTTCTACGAACAGTGCTGACGTTCTCCGTGTTTTCCCTGGCCGGTTTTGCCCCGCAGGTCTCTGCCGATATCAATAAAGGTACGCATCTTCAGACCTCGGGACAAAGTAAGGTCAATAAGGCGCTTGCCCGCGGTTATATGCAAAGTGGCAATACCGACGGATATTCGCGCATGCAGCAACAAACCCAGGTGAATATCGGCAGCAAGAAGGCTGGCACCTGCAATATGAATATTGGATCGACCCAGCCCGGAGACAAAAACTCTAAGGATGTCATCGTGACTTCGAAGGAGATCATCAATGTATGCAAATAAACTGATCACGACCGCGTTGCTGCTCGCATTTGGAATGACGGTCGGAAGCGCTGTCGCCGCTGACGTCAAGGTTTATGACAAGGCCCCCAGCGTCGAGGAGTTGCAGCGGCAATTGACGGGCGGCGATGATGGCGCGCCGAGGGCAAGGCCGAGAACGCGGGCCATTGTTTTCGGTGACGCGGCGCCTGCGCCGCAGGAGGCGGCCGCGCCTCAAGCGGCGCCTGCACCAGCGCCGGCGCCCGCTGCGCAAGCCCAACCGCCGCGCCCACAGCAGACGCAGTCGCAAGGGCAGGCTCAGGCCGCGCGTCCGCAACCGCAACAGCAGTCCGTTCAGGTGGGTACGAATGCGATTGCCTTCCCGATCAACTTTCGCGTGAACAGTTCAGACATCATGCCGGAATCGATTCCGTTCCTTGAATCCATCGCCGGCCTGATGCAGAAGGATCAGAACGTTCGCCTGATGGTCGAGGGACATACCGACAGTTCGGGCAGTCCGACACGGAACAATGCGCTGTCGCGCGAGCGGGCGTATTCGGTCGTCAATTACCTGATCGATCACTACCGTATCGATCCAACCCGTCTCATGCCGGTTGGCAAAGGGTTTAGCGAGCCGCTGGAAGGATTGGATGCAGGAAATCCGAAGAACCGGAGAGTGCAATTCCGCATCATCGGTTAAGCGGTGTTTTGGCAGCATCCCCGAAGCGAGGGTTCGCGAGGGGCAATCATTCACCTTCTTTATAAGGGGTCTCTATCATGCGTAAATCACTGTTCATTATCGCTACGATGGCTGCTTCAACGCTTGCTTTCGCCCAGGCGGGCGTCCAGGCTACGCCGGGGAGTGTCCAGGCGACTTCCGGAGGCGTGAATATCCAGGGCAATACCAACATCAAGGCGAGTGCTGAGAATGTGAATGCGGTTGCGGTTGGCCAGGGCAATACGGCCAAGAACGCGGTCGGCGCAATCAAGGGCGGCACCAATATCAAGGGCAACACCAACATCAACGCCAGTGCCAAGAATGTGAACGCCGTTGCGGTCGGCAAGGGCAATACGGCCACCAACGACGTCGGCGTGATCGGCGGCAAGTAAGCGTCGGCTTTGCTGAAAAGCCCAGAGGATGTTCAGGTCCTTTGGGCTTTTTCGTCTGAGTGCGTCAGTCGACGTACGACCCTGACGTAATCATCAGGAGGGCGCATGAAAACCTATATTGCGTGTTCACTGGTCCTGGCGGTCCTGTCGGCGCAGGCTCAGCCGGCGAACGAAGCCGTTCAGCGCTCGAGCAGTCCGACGGGATTACAGATTCGCGATGCCGGCGCAGCAGCCGGCGGAGGCGTCGGCGGCAAGGGCGCCGTGACTTCTTTTGCTGATGACAAGGATGCGGCTGCAACGCAACAGGCGGGCAGTGGCGCCGTTCAGATTCAGGGTAACACCAGCATCAAGGCCAATGCCAGGAACATGAATACCAGTGCGCAGGGGCTTGGCAATGCAGCGCGTAACGAGGTTGGCGCGATCGGCAAATAGCCCTGAGCGTGGGATCGGCCGTTGAAAAAAGGCCGCCGTTATCGACGGGCGGCCTCGTCAGGCGGATGTCTGCTGCCTATTTGAAAATGATGACTTCTTCCCGTCGGCCGCCGTTGTCGCGCGGTGGCATGCCGCCATCGCGATCGCCGGTGTCGGCATAAATGCCGCTCAACTGTTCTTCCATCTGACGGCTGACGTCTTCGCCGAGACTCTTGGAGACTTCGGAAATAACCTTGCCCCGGCTGAGAACAACGCGGCCTCCCCGGCTTGACAGCAATTTGACATCCTGCCCCGTTCCCATCGCGCTGAAGGATGACTTCACCTTGAAGGTCTTGGTGCTGATCAGGCTGAATTCGCCGACGAGTTCAAGGCTCAAGGTATGCGAGACGGTATTGGTGTTGTCGATGGGATTGGCTTCCTGGCGAAACTCGATACTGCTGACCGTGCCGAAGAGGACGTAATCGGCCCCGGGGAACATGCCCTGCTTGATGCGCCCGACGATGTCATAGAGCTTCTCGTTGTTGCGCGCGGTAAAGGGCTTGCCCTGAACGAGTTCAAAGCGCCCCGTACGCAGGATGCCGCCTTTGATGTCGGCGGTGAATTTACGTAGTTCGCCGATTTCGATGTAACTGTAGGTGCCTTCGTTCGAGTAGTAGCTGCTTTCTGACTGTGCATTGAGCGAGCCGCTGCTGCGGCGCGAATAGCCCGCGTCGGATTCGCGTTCGCTTTCCCGGCCGGAGGCGCGCAGCGAAGAGCGTTCGGACGCCGAGACGGTCTTGAAGTATTCGCTGACGCGTTCCTCATAAGCGAGATCGGTGACGGCGACCTTGGGCGGTGGCGCCGCCAGGGCGCCGCCGTGGATCATCGCACAGCAGGCGCCGAGTACGAAAAGGCGATTGAGCCGGCAAGTGAATCGCATGGCCTGTCCTCGTTGGAAGTTGGGTGACAATCAGCGCCGGGCGGTCTTGCGGATATCCTTCTCGTCGGACCATTCGACAATGCCGGTTTCGATCTCGATCAGGCGCAGGTTCATCTTGTAGTACACATCCTTGATGTCGCTGCCGCGCTTGACGATCGAGGAAATGCTGCCATCCAGACGGAATTTTGCACCCTGCATACGACCGACCCGCACCGACTTCGATTTGTCATAGAGGCCCGACTGCGACTGACGGCGGAGTTCGTCGACCTGGTTCTGCATGTTGTCGGCTTCGATGACATAGCGGACGCCGTTCTTCTGCAGTTGCGTCAGAACGGTGTCGGTAATCAACTTGGTATCGAAATATTCGCTGGTCTTGTTCTGGACCGGCGAGGCCATCATCAGGCCGCGCTTCTTGATCAGGTCCTGAATGACAGGGTGCTGGATCAGCGACTGCGTCATTTTCTCCGAGATCATCTGGATGTCGGTGGATCCGAGATCCGTCGTGACCGTTTCGACGGCCTTGGAATCACCATAGCTGACGCCGCTTGAACCCGTCGTTGGCGATGTTGTCTGGCAGCCGGCCAGAGCCAGGATCAATAGTCCGGTGAGCAATGGGATGCTGCGACCCGTACGAAGCGTTGCGTTCATGAACATGCCTCCTTTGTTGATGATGGTGGTAATTCCCCGCCCTGTGCTCCTATGAAGTATAGCGAGTCGCCCTCGGACTACTGGCCTCGATTGTTCGGGCTTTGCAGGATCAGGCGGAAATCGGTTGCCTTGAAGGTTGGCGAGACGACATTGATCGTCTGCTTCTGGGCACCATAGACGATCAGCGGTTTCCAGGGCTCTTCGTCCCATACTGCAAACCCGTCCTGGTCGAGCCATTTGAAGCGATAGTAAAGCTGCTGGTTGCTGTCGCTCGTATTCGAGATTTCGGCTTGGATGCGCAACAGGTTGTCGCGTTTGACGGCGCGCAGGTCGGTGACTCTGAGGTATGTCATGCGCCCCTGCTCTTCAATCTTGCTGGCGATGGTGGGCGCGGCGCCCGGCGCCGCCATGGCGACTTGTTGCGGGGCGTAGGCGGGTGGGGTGGGCGCCTCACTGCTGCGCGTCACCGTTTGCGGCGCGGGGGCCTGGTTGAGTGCGGTGATCCGGCGGCCCGCGAGACCGGCGAATTGACCGTTCGGGTATTTGCTGAGGTAGTCCTTGAAATCATCCGGGTTCTTGCTGTCCTTGATGCTGTCCCAGAACGACAGTTCGAGGGCGCGCGGATCGACTGTCTGCATGGCCGCCGGAGCGCTGCCGGCGCTTGACGCCATCGCCATCTGCGTCGGTGCCGAAACAAAATAAAAGTCGCCGTCTGACTGGTCGTAGTAAGCCGGATCCTGTTCGTGGTTGACGCTCTTCGCCTTTTGTTTGACGATCGATCGGGTTTGCCGGATGGCTTCGACAGCGCTGATGCCGGGCTTCGAAATCAGCGGCAGGAATTCGCGTGTGAAGAGTCCGTTCGGGTTGCGATCCCTTTCGTCGAGCGCGTCGAGCGCTTCCTGATTGGCGCCGGCTGAATAGAGTACCGTCTGGCCGCTCGGCGAACTCGTCATCGCCAGTCCGCGGGTCGCGCCGATCGAGCGTCCGGCTTTGCGGGGGAGCGGGTTGTTGCGACAGGCGTCCAGCACGAGCAGCGTGTATTTGGCCTTGGCATCAGCCAGTTTGTCCTGCAGTCGCGGAATGCTCACCGCCTGATCGGCGACGTCGGCCGGGTCCTTCGGCGGGTCCATGTCCACGGGGATCAGATAGTTCTGGTTGTCGATCTGAACGCCATGTCCGGCATAGAAGAAAACGCCGACGCCGCCGCCCGAAACCTTCTGCACGAATTCGTTGATGGCCTGGTTCATTTTCTTCTGGCCGATGTTGTTGAAGGCATCCACTTCGAAGCCGACTTTCTTGAGTTCGGCGGCGATGGCGTTGGCATCGTTGGCCGCTTTTTCGAGCTTTGGCAGATTCTGATAGCTGTTGTTGCCGATGACGAGGGCAACCCGCCGCTCGGCGGCGAGAAGTTGTCCGGAAAGACCCAGCAGGCAGCAAAGGATGATGAGCGTGCGTTTCATGAACGTCTCCTGTTGAGGTGCCTTATTCGGCTTTCTTGGTCGGGCGTCGCGATGCTGGACGTTTCGCGGTGGCTTTGGCTGCGGGGGCAGCTTCTTCGACGATGGCGATGGTGCCCGGCGTGTTCGGCTGTCCGATGTAGATGGTTCCGCCGGTCAGGCGGATCGGGATGATCGTGAAGCGGTTGCCGATGTCGATATCTTTGCGGAAGACGCCGCTTTCTGCCTGGAATTCGATTGATTGGGTGCCAACGGGCAGGGTGGCGCGGGCGATCGAAATCCGTTCGGGCAGCATGCGCCAACTGCGATCGTCGGCCTGTTCGCTGACGACGCTGACGGCGGTGGTCAGCAACCCGGCGACGGCGCCGGCCTTGTTGGCCTGCTCCTGGGCGACGGACTTCAGGACGGCGCGAATGGCCATGCGCAGCACGATGCCTGGCATCTGATCCTTGAGTTGCCGCCGCGCCATGACATCCAGGTTGGTCAGCGTTTCCACCGGGATCTGTCGTTTCCCGGCATTGATCATAGTCGGGACGAAGCCCTTGTTCTCGGATTTGATCAGCGGGAATGACAAGGGCGTGGCAATCAGCCCTTTCTTCCCGGTCGGGATCGGAATCGGCAGGCTGATCGATTTCCAGGCGGGGGCGAAGCCCGATTCGATGATGAAGAGCACGTCCGATTCTTTCGGACCCGGCTTGCGGCGACCGATATCGCGCAGCCCGGCCTGAACGATGCGCGAATTCGGTACCAACTGCAAGGCGTTGCGGTAGCCGGGCTCGGCCATCGATGGCTCGCCGGTGACTTCAAAAAAGTAGCCGGCGAGGTAATGCGATAGGGCGTTCTGATAGCCGTTCTTGAGTCCCGTGACTTCGGGCGCATCGAGTTCGGCCATGGGATAGCCCTTCATGTCCTTGATCGTGATGCCGACTTCCTGCTGCTTGGCGTCTTCCTGCAGTTTGTCGTATTCCTTTTCCCGGAAGCTCTCGATCAACTTTTCGCGCTCGACCGTTTTCTTCATCTCGATGCGTGCGAGATCGTAGCTGCCTTGCATGATGTGACTGAGCATCAGCTTGGTCGACAGCATTACTTTTTCATAGTCCTGGCCGTCATAGCGCCGGGTTTTGTCGTTGATCAGGTAACTGCCGATGTCGCCGAGCACCTTGTTCGGGTCGGACTTGATCGCATCTTCCCACTCACGGATGAATTCGTCGGCTTTCAGCCAGGAATCCTTGCTGGCGGGATAGCTGCTGTCCAGCGCCAGCAGCTCGCCCTTTTCCAGGTAATAGAGGAGATCCTTGTCCTTGACGAGGACGCCTGGTTCGTTGTTTTTCTCAAGCAGGTCGATGGCCTTCTTGACCGAGCCGCCTTGCACCAGTTGTACTGTTTCCCGCAGCTCGCTGTCGTATTGGCGCATCGGATTTCCCGCACAGCCGCCCAGAAGAAGAGCCCCCGCAACGATCAACAGCCCGAATCCCCTCGTGCCCATGTCTTGATCCCCTTGTGGTTTCCGCGCTATTCAAACGGAATGTGCTTCGGTCATTCTCCTACATTCTAGTCAGCCTCGCACGGCATTTGATGCCAATTGCACATGGTGCCCGATCGTCATCGGCGGAGCGCCTGTCAGTGGGCTGTTCGAAGGTACAATACGGGCTGGATCGGCAGAAAGCCGGAATCAGGGATCGCTGCTTATGACAGGTCATCTTTATATCGTTGCCGCGCCGTCGGGGGCCGGGAAAACCACGCTGGTGCGACTGCTGCTGGAGAGCGACCCCGATATCTGCCTGTCCGTGTCGACGACGACTCGGCTGCCCCGACCGGGGGAGCTGGACGGCCGTGAATATCATTTTGTCGACGTGCCGGATTTTCTTGAGCATATCGGCAATGGCGCTTTCCTCGAATGGGCCGAGGTGCACGGAAACTACTACGGCACGTCGAAGCAGTGGATTGCCGAGCAGATGGAGGCGGGACGCGATGTGCTGCTCGAAATCGACTGGCAAGGCGCGCAGCAGGTGCGCAAGGCATTTCCGGCGGCGATCGGGGTATTCATCCTGCCGCCCTCGTTGGTGACCTTGCAGGAACGTCTGTCCGGGCGGGGAACCGATTCGGCTGAAACCATTGCGCGCCGGATGGCGGCTGCGCGCGACGAGATGAGGCATGTGGACGAGTTCGACTATGTTATCATCAACGACGACCTGCAACAGGCGCTGGCGAATCTCCAGTCGGTGATTCTCGCCTCCCGTCTGCAGTACGAAAGCCAGCGGCAGCGACATTCGGCGCTATTTGCCGCACTTCTCCGATAACCACCAGGATTCATCATGGCCAGAATTACCGTTGACGATTGTATTCACAGCATCCCGAACCGTTTCCAGATGACGTTGGCAGCGACGTATCGCGCCCGTCAGATCACGTCGGGCGCGTCGCCGATGGTCGACGTCGATCGCGACAAACCGACGGTCATCGCACTGCGCGAGCTGGCCCAGGGTTTGTATGGGCTGGAAGTGCTCAATCGCGGACAGGCCTGATTATCGTCGGGCGGCGTGGTGAATCCGTATGTGTGCCGATGTGACCGGAAGTGATTCTGATGATCGTGCCGTTTCCCCTGCCAGGCCGCCCCTCCCGGAACACCAGATAGACGATCCGGCGTTCCGGGTATTCCTCGATTCGCTCTCCTATCTTGAGCCGGATGAAATCCGGCAAGTCATCGATGCCTACCTTTTCAGCGAGGAAGCGCATCGCGGTCAGACCCGTCTGTCGGGCGAACCCTATGTGACACATCCGCTCGCCGTTGCCGGCGCGCTGGCCGAATGGCGGATGGATGTCCAGGCGATCATCGCCGCCCTGCTTCACGACGTGATGGAAGACACGGCGGTCTCGAAAGCCGAGATCGCTGCGCATTTTGGCAAGCAAGTGGCCGATCTGGTCGATGGGCTGTCAAAACTGGAAAAAATCGAATTCCAGTCGTATCAGGACGCCCAGGCCGAGAATTTCCGCAAGATGCTGATGGCGATGGCGCGCGACCTGCGCATCGTGCTGATCAAGCTCGCCGATCGCTTGCATAACTTGCAGACCATGGCGCCCCTGCGGCCGGAAAAGCGCCGCCGGATCGCCCACGAGACGCTGGAAATCTATGCGCCGATTGCCACCCGGCTCGGCCTCAACAATATTTCGCGACAGTTGCAGGATCTGTCGTTCAAGCAGATCCATCCGACTCGTTTCAACGTATTGACCAAGGCGGTCAAGGCCGTGCGCGGCAACCGGCGCGAACTGCTGTCGAAAATCCTCGACGGCATTCGCGGCAAGTTGCAGGAGGCGCATATCGAGGCGGGCGTCTTCGGGCGGGAAAAGAGCCTCTATTCGATCTATCACAAGATGGTCGAGAAGCATCTGAGTTTTTCCCAGGTACTTGATATCTATGGATTCCGAATCATCGTCCGCGACATCCCCACCTGCTATCTGGCGCTGGGCGCGTTGCACAGCCTGTACAAGCCCGTTCCCGGAAAATTCAAGGACTACATCGCGATTCCCAAGGGGAACGGCTATCAGTCGCTGCACACGACGCTGATCGGTCCCTACGGCACGCCGGTGGAGATCCAGATCCGCACGCAGAGCATGCACCATGTCGCGGAAGACGGCATCGCGTCGCACTGGCTCTATAAGGATAGCGAGGAAAGCGGCGCCGAACTGCAGGTCAAGACGCACAAGTGGCTGCAGTCGCTGCTCGAACTGCAGAGTTCGTCGGGCGATTCTTCCGAGTTCCTCGAACACGTCAAGGTCGACCTCTTTCCCGACGAAGTCTATGTGTTTACGCCCAAGGGCAAGATTCTGGCGTTACCGCGCGGTGCCACCGTGGTCGACTTCGCCTACGCCGTGCACACCGATGTCGGTCATCGTTGCGTTGCCGCGCATATCGATCACGAACTCATTCCGCTGTCGGCGGAGCTTGCCAACGGCAACCAGGTCGAAATCATCACGGCGCCGCACGCCAATCCCAATCCGGCCTGGCTCGGTTACGTCAAGACCAGCCGGGCCCGCAGCAAGATTCGCCAGTTCCTGAAGTCGCAACAGCAGGAAAGCGCCAGCGCACTCGGTGAGAACATGCTCGAGCAGGAGTTGCGCGCCTTGGGCGTTGTTCCGTCGGAGATCCCCGCCACCGTTTGGGATCACGTGGTGCGTGAAGCGGGCAAGAAATCACGACGCGAGATCTTTGCCGACATCGGCCAGGGCCGCAGCCTCGCCGCCGTCTACGCCAGACGTTTGGTCGAGCACGAGGAAGTGCAGCAAGGCAGCGAGCGGGAGACGGTGCCGCTGGTGATCCGCGGGACGGAAGGCGTTGCCATTCAGCTGGCCTCCTGTTGCTGCCCGATTCCGGGCGACCCAATCATCGGTTTGCTCAAGGAAGGCCAGGGGCTGCGGATTCATACGCATGCCTGCCATTCGGTGCGCAAGTCACGCAGCATCGAGCCCAACAGCTGGATTCATGTCGATTGGGCGCCGGATCCGGGGCTGATGTTCGATGTGCGGATCAAGGTGATGATCCGCAACACACGCGGCGCACTCGGGCGGGTTGCCACTGGAATTTCCCAGTCCGGTTCGAATATCCGTCAGGTCACCATGTCCGGGGAGAATCCGGGGCTGACGTCGGACCTGCATTTCCTCATCCAGGTTTCGGATCGGCCGCATCTTGCCAAGCTGATGCGCCATTTGCGCCGCGTCCCCGATGTCATTCGTATCGTCAGGGAACAGGAGTAGGGCTTGATCGCCGCGGCCGCCCGTCAAGCTGTCGTGCTGACAGTTTTCCGGTTCTGGCGCTGAGCCATGCTCTTCGACACTCACTGTCATCTGGACGCGTCCGAGTTTGACCCGGATCGTCCGGCAGTGGTGGCGGCTGCGCGCAACGCCGGTGTCGATCAGATCCTCGTTCCCGCGGTTGCCGTCGCCAATTTTGCTGCCGTCCGGGCCTGCTGTGCGCACTACGCCGGTTGCCTGCCGGCCTATGGTATTCATCCGCTCTATGTCGAATCGTCCAGTGACGACGATTTGGCGGTCTTGCGCCGTCATTTGGGGCACGAAATGGAGGGTGAGTTGCCGGCGTTGGCGATCGGCGAAATCGGACTGGATTTTTTTGCGCCAGGTGTTGATGTCGATCGTCAGGCGCATTTCCTGCGCGAACAACTCCGGATTGCCGCCGACTTGAATCTGCCGGTTGTCCTGCACGTGCGGCGGGCTATTGACGCGGTGCTTGGACAACTGCGTGCCACGCCTGTCTGCGGCGGCATCGCGCATGCTTTCAACGGCAGTCGCGAGCAGGCGGAGCATTTCATCAAACGCGGATTCTGCCTGGGTTTTGGCGGTGCCATGACCTATCCGGGGTCGTCCCGCATTCGCCGACTGGCGGCGACACTGCCGATCGAATCGATCGTGCTGGAAACCGACGCGCCGGACATTGCACCGGCCTGGCTTGAGCGGGAGGACGGTCGAGCGCGCAATACGCCCGGCCAGCTTTTCCGGATCGCCGAAGTGCTGGCCGAGTTACGGGGAGCGGCGGTCACGAATATCATCGAAGTGACCGCCGGAAATGCACGCCGTTGCCTGCGTATGACAGAGTGATTGGTCGGCGATGCGTGGGCGGGGGGCAGTTTCAGCGCCTTCGCGGACCACTACATGGTTGAGTAGTCGTTTCTATGGTATTGAACGGGAAAGGGTTTTTTGGCGGGGCGCGGCGCGGTGCGGCGTGGCTAACGCGATTTGGCTGGGGGGGCGGTTGTCGGCAGTACAATTAAGCGCCATAATTTCAAACGGTTTTACATAAACGGCCGCTCGTTTCCGGGACGGTCAGTAGGCGCTGGTCGTAGCAAAATTCGCGTTTCGCGAGAAAGGATTAAGCGTGAATATTTATAAGGCAGACGTTGTTATCGTAGGGGGAGGGGGGTCTGGTTTGCGCGCAGCAATCGCCGTGGCGCAGTCGGATCCTTCACTGAAGATCGCACTGGTATCGAAGGTCTATCCGATGCGCAGCCATACCGTTTCGGCGGAAGGCGGCGCGGCGGGCGTCAAGCGTGATGACGACAATTACGACCTTCACTTCCACGACACCGTTGGCGGTGGCGACTGGTTGTGCGAACAGGATGTCGTCGAGTATTTCGTTCAGCAGGCCCCGATCGAGCTGACCCAGCTCGAGCATTGGGGATGCCCGTGGAGCCGCACTCCCGAAGGCAAGGTCAATGTCCGTCCATTCGGCGGCATGAAGATCGAGCGGACGTGGTTCGCCGCCGACAAGTCGGGCTTCCACATTCTCCACACCTTGTTCCAGACATCGATCCAATTCCCCTCGATCAAGCGTTTCGACGAGCATTTCTGCGTCGACATCCTGGAAGAGGACGGACGTTGCCAGGGGATCGTCGCCGTGGAAATGGCCACCGGTGAGTTCACGATGATCCAGGGCAAGTCGGTGATCGTCGCCACTGGTGGTGCCGGTCGTATCTTCCGCGAGAGCACGCTGGGTGGCATCGTCACCGGCGACACGCAAGGCGCGGTGTACCGCCATGGCGTGGCCCTGCGCGATATGGAGTTCGTGCAGTATCACCCGACCTGCATGCCGATTACCGGTCTGCTGTTTACCGAAGCCTGTCGCGGAGAGGGCGGCTACTTGGTCAACAAGGACGGTTACCGTTATCTACAGGACTACGGTCTCGGACCGATTGGCGACAAGCCGAAGAACAAGTACATGGAACTTGGCCCGCGCGATCGCCTGAGCCAGTCGTTCTACTTTGAGATGCAGAAGGGCCGTGTCTTCGAGGATCCGGTCCTCGGCAAGCATGTGCACCTCGATCTGCGCCATCTCGGCAAGGAGCGCCTGCATGAGCGTCTGCCGCTGATCTGCGAAATGGCCGAAACCTTCCTCGGCATCGATCCGGCGACGCAACCGATTCCGGTGCGTCCGGCGGTGCACTACACGATGGGCGGTATCGCCACCGACAACAAGTGCGAAACGACGCTGCGCGGCCTCTACGCGATCGGCGAGTGCTCGAACGTCGGTCTGCACGGTGCGAACCGTCTGGGCTCTAACTCGCTGACCGAACTCGTTGTCTTCGGCAAGCTGGCCGGCGACGAAGCCGCCAAGACGGCCAAGTCGGTCGGTTTCGGCAATACCGACAGCCTGCACAAGCAGGCCGAAGCGATCGAGAAGCGCGTGTCCGCGTTCAAGGCGCAAACCGGTGGCAAGGAACGGGTCGCCACTATCCGCAAGGAAATGGTGCAGACCATGGAAGACGGCTGCGGCATTTATCGCGTCCATGACACCATGCAGAAGACTTGCGACAAGCTCGCCGAGCTGCGTGAGCGCTTCAAAAACGTCGAGCTCGACGACAAGTCGAGCGTGTGGAACACCGATTGGCTGACGGCCATCGAGCTCGACTACCAGCTCGATGTGGCACAGGCGATCGCGTACTCGGCAATCAACCGCAAGGAATCCCGTGGCGCGCATCAACGTCTTGACGGGTACGAGCAGCGTGACGACGTGAACTTCCTCAAGCATTCCGACGCGTTCTATGTGCAGGGTGCTCTGCCCCGCATCCAGTACGCCGACGTGAAGATCACCAAGTCCCAACCGGCCGCTCGCGTCTATGGTGCGGCTGGCGAAAAAGCCGACGCGGAAAGGAAAGCCTCCCATGTCTGAACAGAAATTCATTGAAATCGAAGTGTTGCGCTACAAGCCGGAGAGCGATGAAGCGCCGCATTCGGAGGTCTATAAGGTGCCCTTCACCGACGACATGTCGGTGTTGCAGGGTGCTCAGTACATCAAGGACAACTTCGACGGCTCCCTGACGTATCGCTGGTCGTGCCGGATGGCCATCTGCGGTAGTTGCGGCATGATGATCAACGGCGTGCCGAAGCTTTCCTGCGAGACCTTCATCCGCGATTACTACCCGAATCGCATCACGATCGAGGCGCTCGCGCATTTCCCGATCGAGAAGGATCTGGTGGTCGATCTTTCCGGTTTCATCGAGAAGCTCGAAAGCATCCAGCCGTACATCATTCCGGCCGAGAAGCGTTCGCTCGATCAGGGTGAATACATCCAGACGCCGGCGCAGGTCCAGGACTACATGCAGTTCACTTCGTGCATCAACTGCACGCTGTGCTATGCCGCCTGTCCGCAATTCGGTCTGAATCCCGACTTCATCGGCCCGGGCGCGATGGCACTGCTGCATCGCTATAACATGGACTCGCGTGACGGCGGTGCCGAGCAGCGGATGGAACTGGTGGCGTCGGAAGAAGGCGTCTTCAATTGCAGCGCGGTTGGCTATTGCTCCGAAGTTTGTCCGAAGCATGTCGATCCGGCCAACGCCGTCAATATCAACAAGACCAATGCAGCGAAGGATTACTTCCTGCGCTTCCTGTCGCCGAAAGGGGGTGCCAAGTGAGCAAGCGTAAACCTTATGTCCGGTCGATGGATGGGTGGTGGAAGAAGAACCCGTTCTTTGTCGAATATGTGATCCATGAGAGCACCGCGCTGTTCGTGCTGGCCTATGCGGTGACCTTGCTGGTCGGTCTGATCCGCCTGGGTCAGGGTGAGGCGGCTTGGAACGGCTGGCTGGCTGCGCTGCAAAGCCCGGTGGCCCTGGTGTTCCATCTGGCCTTGCTGGTGGCGATCGCCTATCACGCTTACACGTGGTTCAAGATCATGCCGATCACCCTGCCGCCGATCCGGGTTGGCGGCGAGAAACTGTCGCCCTGCGCGATCATCACCGGCGGTCTGGTTGCTGCCGCGGTCGCCAGTCTCGGACTCATCGTTCTGGTTTGGAGGATTGCCGCATGAAAACTCGTAAGCGTTCGAATGCCCCTATTTTCTGGGGCCTCTTTGGGGCGGGCGGCATGCTGTCGGCGTTGTTCGGGCCGGCACTGGTGTTCATCACCGGTCTCGCCGTTCCGCTCGGCCTGCTGTTGCCGCAAGGGACGATGAGCTATCCGAAGATGCTTGCCTTCGCCCAGAACTTCATCGGCAAGGGCTTCATCTTCGCCGTCATCGCGCTGTTCATGTGGCATGCCGTGCATCGGATCTACCATTCGCTGCATGAATTCGGCATCCACGCCGGCATGGGCGCCAAGCTCCTGTGCTACGGATCGGCGTTTGTCGGTACCGTGATTTCGGCCGTCGTGCTGCTGGGCGTCGGTTTCTGATCTGAGATCTTCTCTGGTTCAGCCAACGGGCGCGTGAGCGCCCGTTTCCTTTTTGGTGGCTAAAAGACTTTTGTACGTCCGAAACAACATTTGTATAGAATAGCGTTTTGGATCCGGTAGCTATCAGTGTCTGCCGGGTTGGTCATTGTCTGATTCGATTGCGTTGGCGCCGAGAGAAATGCCGAAGAACCGTGATGAGCCCGTCATCCAGAGCGGCGAGCAGCTACGTGCTCGTATTGCCTGGTATTACTATGTGGCCGGCTTGACCCAGCAGGAGATTTCCGACCGTCTCGGAATTGCCCGCGCACGGGTGAACAAGATCGCCGGACAGTTGCGCGAGGACGGCTCGGTGGTCGTCGATATCCGCTTGCCGCTGGCGGGGTGTGTGCAGCTCGAGGAGCAGTTGCGCGAGTTGTACGGGCTCAAATGCGTGTCCGTCGTGCCGTCGGTGGATGACGACGAGCAGCAGCGCCGGATGATTGGTGACGCAGGCGGCGTGATGCTGGACTCGCTCATCGAGGATGAGCAGTGCTTTGCCGTTGGCTGGGGGCGAACACTGAGTGCGAGCATCAAGCGCTTGCGGTCGCGGACGCTCAAGGGCAGCGCGGTGGTATCGCTGATGGGCGGGCTGATGCGCGCGTCCGAAACGAATTCCTTTGATGTGTCGACCGAACTCGCCAGAACCTTGGGTTCGGAGTGCTATTTCGTGACGGCACCGGTGTACTGTCCGAGCATCGAGAGCCGGGAGATCCTGTTGACGCACAGCGGCGTCAACGAGGTCATGGCGCGTGCGCGGAAGTCCAACCTGGCCATCGTGTCCTGCGGCGACCTGACGCCGGGGACGAAGATGACCTCACTGAGTTCGATCGGGAGCGTGCGCGACCGCCTGCCGGAGTTGAAGCGGCTCGGCGCCATCGGCGAGATCCTCGGCACCTTCCTCGATGCCAACGGCCGACCGGTCGATCACATGCTCAACCAGTGCGTGATTGCGCTGCCGCCCCAGGATCTCAAGTCGATTCCGCATAGTATCCTGATCTCCGGCGGCGCTTACAAGGCGAACATCATCCAGGCGATTCTTACGGCCGGGTACGTGAACTGCCTGGTCACCGACGAGGCCGTGGCGCAGCGGCTGGTGGCGCAGCGCAAGTAAGCAGCCACTATCGGCGTGGTTAGGCCCGAATGGGCCGGAGGCTCAGATGGCGTCCTTGACGCGGTCCCAGGTCCGCGTCAGATGGTCGACGAGCGCGGCTGAGAGCCTCGGACCGTCGCGCGCTTCAAGTGCTGCGATCATTTCTTCGTGATCGGCGACGGCACCCGACCAGGTGTCGTCATTCTGGTCACCGAGATAGCGAATCCGCCGCATTTTCGATTGCAGCATCTCGTGCATCATGGCCAGCGAGGCGTTGCCGGTGAGCGCGATCAGCGCCGTGTGGATCTGCTGGTTCTTCTTGAAGTATTGAAGGCGATCGCCGGAACGGTAGAACGCCAGCATCTGATCGTGCAGCTTCCGGATTTCGCCGATCTGCGCGTCGCTGGCGTTCCTGCAGGTCAGTGATCCCGCCAGTTCTTCCAGTGCGCTGAGCACCGCCAGCATGTCGCGGACGTCTTTTCCCGTGAGTACGCAGACCATGGCCCCCCGCCCGGGCACGAGCTCGACCAGCCCTTCCATGGCCAGCACCTTGAGTGCTTCGCGTAGCGGTGTGCGCGAAACGCCGAGTTGCTGACCGAGCTGCCCTTCGTTGATACGGGTTCCAGGCAACAGCACGCCCTCGATGATCATGTCCCGTAGCCGGGAGACGACGACGCTATGCAAGGTCGGCCGGTCGATCGGGGTGATGGTGGCGTCGGTCAGCTCGGAATCAAGGCTCGGAATGGCGGCGTCTTGAGTGCTCATGCGAATTTCCTGCAAGGGTTGGTACGTTTCGATGGGGGCGAACGATACCACGGACGTCGAAAAAATTTCTGCCTGAACATGTTGCATTCTGAATTCAGAATACATGATAATGAATCAAACATCAAAGCGTTTGGATGTGGATCGACCCGAGTTCACCCCAAGGAGGCTCTACCGTGAATCTTTCACTCCCCACCATTGCCCTTGCCATGGGCGATCCCGCCGGCATCAGTCCGGAACTGACAGCCAGGTTGCTGGCGAACGACGAGGTCCGGGCGGCGGCCCGGATCGTCGTTTTTGGCGATCAGCGCATCCTGGCCGAGGGCGCACGTGTCGCCGGCGTCTCGCCGGACATTTCCGTGGTGGGGCCGGATGCGTCCTATGACGCGTCGCAACGCCCGGTGCTGATTGATCTCGGCCATCTGGCGCTCGAGACCGTGAAACGCGGCGAGGCAACACCGGAGGGCGGTGCCTTCGCCCTCGAAAACTTCCGTCGTGCGCTGCTCATGGCCAAGGAAGGCAAGGCCGATGCGGTGTGTTTTACGCCGTTCAACAAAAAGGCCATGCGTTACGTCTATCCCAAATACGACGACGAAATCCGCTATGCCGCGGAAATAACGGGCTTCACCGGCGCCGCGCGCGAGTTCAACGTGCTCGACGCGCTATGGAACTGTCGGGTGACGTCGCATATCCCGCTGTCGCAGGTCGCGTCCTCGCTGACAGCCGAAGGCATCGTCGCCGAACTCGATCTTGCCGACCGGTGCATGCGCGAATCCGGGCTGAAGAACCCCCGCATCGCGGTGGCCGGATTGAACCCGCATGCCGGCGATGGCGGCAACTTCGGGCGCGAGGAAATCGACATCATCGAACCAGCGGTGAAACTGGCGGTGAGCAAGGGCTACAATGCCTCGGGTCCGTATCCGGCCGATACGGTGTATGTGCGGGCGAGAAACGGGGAGTTCGACGGCGTACTCACCATGTATCACGATCAGGGCCAGATCGCCATGAAGCTGATGGGTTTCGACCGCGGCGTGACGATGATGGGCGGTTTCCCCTTCCCGATCTGCACGCCGGCACATGGCACCGCTTACGACATCGCCGGGCGCGGCATCGCCAATCTTGGCGCCAGCAAGGCGGCGCTCCTGCTGGCGGCGCGCATGGCCGCGAGAAACCTGGCGGCAAAGAACACATAACAAGAACGAGTTACAACAGGGGTTGCATAAACGTTGTTTTCATCACGTTTCAATTCGCATACGAGGAGTCAAACAATGTTAAAAACAGGAGTGATCGCCGCGCTGCTGGCCACTGCGTTTTGCGCCGCCGGCGCACATGCCGCATGGACCCCGGACAAGCCCGTCGAATTCGTTGTCACCAGCGGTGCCGGAGGGGGTACCGACATTTTCACCCGGACGATTCAGTCGATCATCGTCAAAAACAAGTTGATGGACGCGCCGATCGTCGTCGTCAACAAGGGCGGTGGCGCTGGCAGTGAAGGCTACGTCTATGGTGCGAGCGAACAGACGAACCCGTACCGCGTGACTTTCGGCACTAATAACGAGTATCTGCTGCCTCTGGTGGCCAAGATGGGATACGCGACCGAGAGTTTCACGCCGGTTGCTGCGATGGCGCTCGACGAATTTCTGATCTGGGTGAATTCCAAGTCGTCGTTCAAGGATGCGAAGAGCTTCATCGATGCGGCCAAGAAGGGTGACGGCCTGCGCATGGGCGGGTCGCAGTCTAAGGATACCGACCAGACGCTGGTCAGCATCATCAGCGATGCAACCGGCGCCAAGTTCAACTACATCCCCTTCAAGAGTGGTGGCGAGGCGGCGATCCAGTTGGCAGGTGGGCACATCGACGCGAACGTGAATAACCCGAACGAGAATCTCGGTCAGTGGAAGGCCAACATGGTCCGTCCGCTCTGTGTCTTCAGTCCGAAGCGCATGATACAAGGTCCGAAGGTAACCAAGGAGATGGGCTGGTCGGACATCCCGACTTGCAAGGAGAGCGGCATTCCGGTCGAGACCTACCAGATGCCGCGTACGATCTGGCTGGCTGCCGGCGTAGCCCCGGATGTGGTCGCGTTCTATTCGAGCGTCATGGACAAGGTGCGCCAGACGCCGGAATGGAAAGCCTACATCGAAAAGACGTCCCAGACCGAAACCTTTATGGCGGGTGAGGATCTGCGCAAGTACATCACGCAGGACACGGCCCGCGCGTATGGCGTGTTCAAGCGCGAAGGCTGGCTGGCGAAGTAATCTTCCGGGAACGCCGGGGAGCGGCGCCATGCGCCGCTCCAATTGAAACACTCAAGGAGTTGGACTATGCGAACGACGTCCGGGGTGCTGTTATCCCGTTTCGCCATGGAAATCGCGACCGCGCTGGTGACCGCGTTGATCGGCGCCATCGTCTGTTTCGGATCGCTGGAGTTCGGTACCGGCTGGGGCGATGCCGGTCCCCAGCCGGGCTATTTCCCGTTCTACGTCGGCTTGATCCTGATCTTCGCCAGCGGCGTCAATCTGGCGGTGGCGCTCGTTCATCACCGCGAGCGGCTGGAAGCCTTCCTGACGACCGAACAAGCGCACCGTGTCGCCGCCTTCTTCGGCCCCATGTTCCTGTTCGTGCTGGTGTCCTCATTCCTCGGGGTCTATGTCGGCATGATCTTGTACTTGTTCTGCGTAATGGTGTTCCAGGGGCACTATTCCGTCCCCAAGGCACTGGCCGTGGCGTTGACCGCTGCGGTCGCCAACTATTTCCTCTTCGAAGTGTGGTTCCAGGTTCCCTTGCTCAAGGGGCCGCTCGAAGCGATGCTCGGCATTCACTGAGAGCACTGATCCGCAACACAAGGCGCACACCGCAAAAATCATTCTGGGGAGCTTGCGTTGGACAATTTCAGTAACTTGCTGGACGGCTTTTCGATTGCGTTTTCGCTCTTCCATCTGGCGCTGATGGCTGTCGGCGTCCTGCTGGGTATATTGGTCGGCGTGTTGCCCGGGCTCGGCGCGCCAAACGGCGTCTCCCTGCTGTTGCCACTGACCTTCACGATGGACCCCGTCTCGGCGATCATCCTGCTCACCAGCATGTACTGGGGCGCCCTGTTCGGCGGGTCGACGACCTCGATTCTCTTCAACATTCCGGGCGAGCCTTCGTCGGTGGCGACGACCTTCGACGGTTATCCGATGGCGCAGCAGGGCCATGCGACACACGCCCTGACGCTGGCCTTCATGTCAGCGGGGACCGGTGCCATGTTCGGCGTCGTCGTCATCACCTTGCTGTCGGGCTGGGTCACCGAGTTTGCCTTGCAGTTCAGTTCGCCCGAATACTTCGCCGTCTTTCTGCTGACTTTCGCCAGCTTCATCGGCATGGGCAGCGGTTCGGCCTGGAAGGCGGTCGTTTCGATGATGCTCGGCTTCGCTTGCGCGACGGTCGGCATGGACGGTATTTCCGGCAACATGCGTCTGACCTTCGGATTCTCGGAACTGGTCAAGGGCATCAGTTTTCTGGTGGCGGTCATCGGCCTTTTCGGTCTTGGCGAACTCATGCAGACGATGGAGGAGGGCCTGCGCTTCGACGGTATCCATGCGCGAATCCGCATCCGGGACGTGTTCAAGGCCGTTGCCTCAATGCCGGGTCATTGGCTGACGCTGCTGCGCAGTGCCGTCATCGGTTGCTGGATGGGTATCACGCCGGGGGGGCCAACAGCTGCATCGTTCATGAGCTATGGTCTGGCCAAGCGGTTTTCGCGCAGCAAGGACAATTTCGGCAAGGGCGAGCCGGCCGGTGTGGTCGCGCCGGAGAC